>NZ_JBNPWM010000006.1:0-413008 GCF_050433825.1 Mucilaginibacter sp. UYCu711
CTGTTGCAAA
Source organism: Mucilaginibacter sp. UYCu711 (assembly GCF_050433825.1). Classification (NCBI taxonomy): domain Bacteria; kingdom Pseudomonadati; phylum Bacteroidota; class Sphingobacteriia; order Sphingobacteriales; family Sphingobacteriaceae; genus Mucilaginibacter; species Mucilaginibacter sp. UYCu711. The sequence continues at coordinate 11 of NZ_JBNPWM010000006.1, forward strand.
CGCCACCTTTTCCTGAATATATCAGCGGTCACTCGGTAGTTTCAACAACATCAGCAGTGATCCTTACCCATTACTTTGGCGATAACTTTCATTATACCGATAGCGTTGAAGTTAGCTTTGGTGTACAACCAAGAAAATTTACCTCATTTAATCAGGCTGCCAAAGAAGCTGCCATCTCCCGTTTTTGGGGTGGTATCCATTTTATGGATGCGATTGATAATGGCATTATTCAAGGTAATAAAGTGGGTAACTGGGTGTTGAATAAAATGTATGCAGTTGACGGCAGCAAGTACCCAATTAAACATTAAGCGTCTATCTCTTTGTTATATAACTGTGTTTGTACTATTGGGCAAGAAATATGCCCAATAGTACAAACACAGTGTTTTATTATTGGTTTTCTTTGCCTCATTAAATTAATGACTCGTACGCTCATTAACCGCTACTCAATATAAACCATGCAAGCTATTTTATGTAATATATTGTCTATTATACATTGTAAAATATAATGTGGTTGGATGAAACTATTTATAATTAAACCAACCTGTTCAATTTTATATAATTAACAATTATGAAGAAAATTTACCTTTTATTATTTAGTGTATTAGTTATTGCAACCGGCAAATCATTTGCACAGGGATGCGTAGCAATTAAAAGTACCGGCGGCGTTTGCGAAATGCTTGACCACCCGGATGAAACAGACGAAAACGGCGCATGGGTTTTTAACTCGAACGTGCGGTATTATAAATCATACAAACACTTTATTGGCCGCCAGGAACAAACACAGCGCACAATATTAGGTACCAATGTTATTAATCATGCCTTTACCCAGGACCTGGCTTTAACCCGTGTATTTAACAGCCGTTGGTCATTCTCTTTTGATATCCCGTTAATATCAAATACCCGGTCATCTTTATATGAGCATGGCGGCAACGAAAGGCACACCACATCATCATTTGGCATTGGGGATATACGCTTGACAGGCTATGCCTGGCTATTGGATCCGCATAAACACATGAATGGAAACGTCCAATTTGGTTTAGGTGTAAAGCTGCCTACCGGCGACTATAAATACACCGATTATTTTTATAACACAGGCCCCGGTGGCACAAAACTATTAGGCCCGGTAGATCAGTCTATTCAACTGGGTGATGGAGGAACAGGGATTACCACAGAGATCAACGCCTATTACCACCTGTCAAAAACATTTAATTTGTACGGAAATTTTTATTACCTGATCAGTCCGCGCGAACAAAACGGTGTTTCATCGGCACGTGGGGGTACGCCGAGTGCCGCTAATATAGCTAATGGCAGCGATGTAATGAGTGTTCCAGATCAGATGATGATAAGGGCCGGTGTAAGTTACTCAGTAAATAAATTTATATTCTCCGCAGGTTTGCGCGACGAATGTTTGCCCACTAAAGACCTTATTGGCGGCAGCAATGGTTTCAGGCGCCCCGGTGATATTATTTCGGCAGAACCGGGCATAGTATATTCCTTTAAAAAAGTTAGCATAAATGCTTTTGTCCCTATTGCACTGATCCGCGACAGAATGCAAAGCGTACCAGATAAAATTAAGACAAATTTAACAGGCGTTTATGCCCAAGGTGACGCAGCTTTTGCTGATTATGCAGTAAACATAGGCGTTAGCTTTAAATTTTAATGACAAAATAAAAAGAAATTAATAATAGCTTTTAAGAAAAATTCAACATTAGACAAATTAAAAAATGAAAAAATATTTATTACACAAAGCGCTTATTAAACTTTTATCTATAGTTGCATTACTATTTATGTACCAAACATGTTTAGCACAGCAGTCTACAGCTTTTGCCTTTCTTAATAAAACCGATACCGCTACGGTACCTAAAGAAATTGAGAACCCGGAAAACATCGGTATAAACAAAGAGCTTAACCACGCTACGCTGATGCCTTATGGCAATTTATCTGAAGCATTAAAAGCTAACCGCCGCGCATCGTCATTAGCTATCAGCTTAAATGGCTTGTGGAAATTTAATTGGGTTGATTGGCCCCAAAAACGCCCGTCTACTTTTTACAAAACAAACTATGATGTATCCAAATGGAAAGACATTAAAGTACCTTCATCTTTCCAGGTGCAGGGCTACGGAACGCCCGACTATAGCAACTTTACGCTGATATTCCAGAGTGATTTCCCGAGGGTAATGTCTGAACCTAAAAACAAAAAATATACAACACTTACAGAGCGTAACCCGGTTGGCAGCTACCGCCGCGATTTTGACGTACCTACAAATTGGAACGGCCGCCGCATATTCCTAACTTTTGATGGGGTTGATGCCGGTTTCTTTTTATGGGTTAACGGCAAAAAAGTTGGCTACAGTGTAAACAGCCGTAATGCTGCCGAGTTCGACCTGACCAAATATGTACACCCGGGTAAAAACATGGTAGCTGTTGAAGTTTACCGTTTTACATCAGGCAGCTATCTGGAAAACCAAGATATGTGGCGGTTGAGCGGGATCTTTAGAAATGTTACCCTATGGAGTACACCGCAAGAGCATATCCGCGATTTCTTTATCAAAACTAATTTAGATGCCAAATACCGCGATGCGGATCTAACCGTATCAGCTAAAGTTAAAAACTATAGCAACGTTGCTGTTCCGGCGCGCCAGGTAGAACTGACGCTTTACAACGGTTTAGTAAAAGTACCGGGTGCCGCAGTTAAAAAAGCGGTACCGGCATTGCAACCGGGCGAGGAAGTTAAAGTGGAAGCAAGTTTCCACGTAACCAACCCAGAGAAATGGACCGCAGAAACACCTAAGTTATATACTTCTGTTATCACCCTAAATAATGGTGCTACTACCTTAGAGACCATGTCGGCCCGCACAGGCTTCCGCGAGATCGAGATCAAAGGCCGTTTGTTTTTGGTGAATGGCGTACCCATTAAATTAAAAGGTGTTAACCGCCATGAGAACTGGCCGGATGATGGCCACGCTATTACCGAGGAGCAAATGATAAAGGATATCGTCCTGATCAAACAAACCAACAGTAACCACGTGCGTACCTGCCATTATTCTGATGATCCGCGCTGGTATGAGTTATGTGATGAGTACGGTATATATTTAGTTGCTGAAGCTAACGTAGAGTGCCACGCGCAGCAAAACCAGTTTAATGAAGAGCCTACTATTAAAGCGGCTATCATTGAGCGTAACGTAGCAAACGTAGAGAACTTTAAAAACCATCCGTCGGTAGTTATCTGGTCATTGGGTAATGAGAACGGCCGTGGCGGTACAAACTTTAGAGCCGCATTGACCGCTGTAAGATCTATTGACGACAGGCCAACACATTATGAAGGCTTTGGCATTGGTAACGACAGGAACCCGGCAGATATTGACAGCCAAATGTATACCGGCGTGGCCGGCATTGAAGAGCATGCTAAAGATGATAAGTTAACCAAGCCATATTATTTATGCGAATACGCGCACGCCATGTTTAACTCCATGGGGTCTGTAGATCTGTATAATGATATGTTTGATAAACACCCGGAATTATTGGGTGGTGCTATTTGGGAATGGCAAGATCAGGGCCTTTACAATAACCGCCAACCAAATCACCCTGTCATAGCCTATGGCGGAGGATTTGGTGATTATCCTAATGATCATTACTTTATTCATAAAGGTGTGGTGTTTTCTAACCGTACACCTAAACCTCACTTCCCGGAGTTAAAACATGCTTACCAATGGATCACCATTAAAGCAAAAGACCTTAACAAAAAGACATTCACTATCAAAAATCGTTACCAGTTTACCAACCTAAGCAGTTTTAACGGCAAGTGGGAAGTAAGTGAAAACGGTACTACCATATCATCAGGCAACTTGGCCATTGGTTCTGTTAGCCCGGGGCATGAAAAAGATATCAAATTACCATATGTTATCAATCCTAACCCAGGTGCCGAGTATTTTGTACGTGTTTCGTTCCAGTTATCATCTGATAAATTATGGGCCAAACACGGTTTTGAAATTGCCGAGCAGCAATTTGAATTACATACACTTGTTCCTGCTGTAGTAAGCAAATCACAAGGTGGTGATTTAACGTTGAATGATAGCAAAGACGTTATCAAGGTTAAAGGCGCAGATTTTAGCGTAACCTTCGATAAAACCAAAGGTACTTTTACTAAACTGGAAAAAAGCGGCGACAATATGTTGCGTAATGAAGGCGGCCCGATGCTTCACTTATGGCGCGCGCCTCACCAAAAAGATGATATTTGGGCCTATACAGATTGGGTTAAAAACGGCCTAAAAGAAATTAGTTGGGTGGCTGGTGATATTAAGAGCACGCAACTTGCGCCTAACGTTGTGCAAATAAGCGCTAACCTAACCGGTACCGGCCAAGCAACATTTGTGGTACACCATAAAGTAGTTTATACCATTAACGGTAAAGGCGAGATAAAATCTGAAAACAGCGTTGATTTTAGCGATCCTAAATTGATACTGGCCCGAATTGGAGTGCGTTTGTTCCTGAACAAAGACCTTAACCAGGTAGATTATTTAGGCCGCGGCCCAATGGAAAACTACAGCGACCGTAAAAGCGGCTTTGACGTGGGCCATTACTCAAGCAGCGTGTATAAACAAATGACCGGTTATGAAAAACCAATGGAACAAGGCAATCACGAAGATGTGCGTTGGGCTAATTTAACCGGTGTAAACGGTTTAGGCTTAAACGTTAAACAGGTTGACTCTGTATTACAAATTGGTGCATTACCTTACAGCGACGAAGAAATGGAAAATGTAGAATACAAAATAGACCTGCCAAAAAGCAGCGGTACGGTATTATGTATAAGCCACAAAACGTTAGGTGTAGGTTCAAACGGTTGCGGGCCAAGGCCATTAGAGCCTTATCAGGTGTTTGCCACTCCCACAACTTTTAGTTATCAGATAGAGTTATTGAAAAAGAAATAAAATAATAAATATCTCTCCTCAATATCTCGATCGAGGTATAATTGGTCAAAGGCTGTCTCAAACGAGGCCTTTTTAAGTTTTTCATTTTCGGTCATTTTAACTATTTAGAGCTTGGAGAAAATAAATACCCTCAAAATAGTCCAAATATTCTTCTATGAGTATTCCTAAATCAACTACGCTAGAGGAAAGCTGAGGCAAACGGACAAATAATTTAGAGTGTGGCGGGTTCATTCTGCTATGGCACCCCTTCCTATTGCTGAAAAAATAACAGCTACCGCTGTATTATTAATTCAACTGCAAGCAAGGTGAGGCAGAATCTCAACCGCTAGTTTTTTGTATTGGGTTACTTTCATAGCCCTAACGCTGCGCCAGCGACCCCATTAGGGCGACTAGGCAAAGCGACATCTTTTATAGTATCAGGTTTTTATTTTTTCGGTTATTTTTGATTATACCGTTTGTTAAGGATTGTCCTTTGTTGTAATTTTCTGCAAACGATTGCACCATTTTTCGGCAACGATTGCGCGAATTTTTATCATTATTTATAAAATGAATGGCCTGAATACTTCGTAATATAGCTTAACCAAATATAAATTTTACACCAATTCAACAGCTACAATTACATAATTCAGGAAAAATAAGAAATAAATTCTTGTTATAGAAACTCTTAAAAACTTCCTGAAAATCTGAACCAAGCACTGATTTGTCCATATAAGGACAGACATTGAACAACATCAAAAGGTGTTGAGTGATATTGTATTGCCTAATTTTTGCAATTGTAAATATTTTAATAATTATAAAATCACTTAAATAATACCTAATGAAAAACAATTACAAAAACCAAATAAACATCTTCTCACCATGTTTAACCAAGATTTAATTATGAAAATGACTTTACTAAACAAAATTCCGATTAAAAGGTCCCGGTTACTGGGTAGTATAATCCTTTTATTTGTTTCAAGTTTAACCTTAGCGAATACGTTATTACCTGTTTCACATAAAAGGGGTAGTACTCATACAAAAAACGTTGCCGAAATAACTATTAAAGGAAATGTTACTGATGCTTCAAATGGGCAAACATTAATAGGCGTCACTATAAAGGTAAAAGGTAGCCAGGCAGGAGCCGTTACTGATATAAATGGAAACTATTCTATCAAAGCGGACGAGAACGCTTCCCTTGTTTTTACATATGTGGGTTATGACCCCATTGAAATTTCTGTTAGCAGTAAAACCAGTTTAGATGTAAAAATGCAGCCATCAAGCAAAAATTTGGGCGAGGTAGTTGTGGTTGGTTATGGAACGCAAAAGAAAACCTCAATGACCGCCTCGGTAGCCACTTTGAAAATGTCCGAAATCACCCAAAAACCAGTTGTTAACCTAACCAATAGCCTTGCCGGACGCGTTTCTGGTATTATAGCTACCCAAGGCAGCGGTGAGCCTGGTTTTGACGGGTCGAGTTTTTCTATCCGGGGTTCAGGCTCCATTGGGGGCTCAGCAGTATTATTAATTGTTGATGGGGTGCCGCGCGATTTTAGCCGCCTTGACCCTAACACTATTGCCAGCTTAACCGTTTTAAAGGATGCAGCAGCAGTGGCCCCTTATGGTGTTGCGGGCGCCAATGGCGTGGTTTTAGTTACCACTAAACAAGGTACAATAGGCAAACCATCATTGTCGTACAGTGGTTATACTGGTATTCAAAACCCTACTAAAGTGCCAACCTTTGTTACCGGTTATCAATACGCGTTAATGAAGAATGAAGCGAATGTTAATGATTTTCAGGTAGCTATACCTTATAGTGCCACTGACTTGCAAAAATTTCAGGATCATTCAGACCCTGACGTTCATGGCGATTCGCACCCGCTGCAAGAGATCATTAAGCACAATCGTGTAATAACTAGTCATAACCTCTCACTTTCTGGCGGATCAGAAAACTTTAAGTATTTCGCATCTTTGGGTTATACTCACCAGGCCGGTATGTGGGATCCAACTTATTTGGATAAGTATAATGGAACTTTAAACCTTACCGCAAATGCTACCAAAACCACCACGGTTAACTTCACCATTAACAGTTGGGTAGAAGACCAGCATTTCCCGTCGCAGAGCGCCGGAACTATTATTGGCCAGGCACAAAGAGAAACGCCGGACTTCCCCGTACGGTACAGTAATGGACTGACTGCTGGCTATATAGCACAATCTGTTTACGGCGAAATTTATGACAGCGGTTATGGGTTTAATGAAAGGCCTGGCACGCAATCGCAGTTTAGCATAAACCAGCAATTACCGTTAAAAGGTTTAAGCCTAAAAGCAGTTGTTAGTTATGATGTGGCACCCGATGCATTATTTGGTAATCCAAACGGTTTGACCCGGAATTATACCACGCCAATTACTTTTTATACGGTTAATAAAAATACTACACCCTATACTTACGTAGCGGGTGTACAAGGCAGTTCTAAACCTAAGTTTACTGAAACCTATTATCAAAACAAATCATTTACCTATCAGGGCATTTTAGATTATAAAGGGTCTTTTGGTAAAAATAATATTGGCTTTACCGGCGTTGTAGAATCAAGAAATGTTAAATACCAAACCTTTACCGCCTCCAGAATAAACTATAATTTAGGTATTGATGAATTAGATTATGGGGGCCCGGGTACTACAGACCTTACTAATGGCGGCTCATCAAGCGCGCAAAAACAATTGGGGTATGTTTATCGTGCTACCTATAATTATGGCGAAAAATATTTATTTGAAGCCTCTGGCAGGTATGACGGAAGCTATCTGTTTGCACCGGGCCACCGTTTTGGGTTTTTCCCGGCATTTTCCGCAGGGTGGGTGCTTTCTGAAGAAAGTTTCCTTAAAAGCATCAAATGGCTTGATTTCTTAAAGATTCGTGGTTCGTACGGCCAATCAGGGGCCTATCCAAGGGTTAATGGTACTATACAAACCTATCAATATTTTAGTGGTTACAACTTAAATACCAACTCGGCTGTTGTAAATGGCGTTGCGACTCAAGGCATCAGCGAAGGCACTCAGGCAAACCCCGACATTACTTGGGAGCGGGCTAATAAGTTTGATATTGGCTTTGACGCTACCTTATGGAATGGCGTATTAGGCATTGAAGCCGATTATTTTTATGAAAAACGATCAAATATGCTTCAGGGCTCAACTGATGTGCTGCCGGGCGAATACGGGACCAAGGTAGCTTTACAAAATACAGGTGTAATGAGTAACCACGGTGTAGATCTGACCATTCGAAGCTCGCACACGTTCAGTAATGGCCTTAGGCTTGATATAAACGGAACATTTACTTATGCTATTAATAAATTACTAGTGTATAACGAAAATGCAGCAACCTTTAATAATCCCAACAGGCGATTAATAGGCCGCCAATACGGCATACAATTTGGCTACCAGGCATTAGGTTATTTTACACCCGATGATTTTGTTAATCCAAATATTGCATCGCCGGTACTTAAAACAGGCATGCCTGTGCCAAGTTTTGGAATTGTTAGGCCCGGCGACCTTAAATATGCCGATCTATCGGGACCGAATGGCGTACCAGATGGAAAAATTGACGCGAATGACCAAACAGTTATTGGCAGAACGCAAACCCCGGGTATTATTTACGGTTTAGAGCCGCGCGTATCGTTTAAAAACTTTGACCTGGATGTATTGTTCCAGGGTAGTGCAAATTCAACCATCCAACTAAGTAACTTCTTCGTTTTCCCTTTCCAAATGTCAGGTTCGGCATCTGAACTTAGCTTTACGGAATACTGGAAACCAGATAGAACCAACACACTTTATCCGCGCCTGTCAAATTCGCCAACCTCTAATAATACGCAGAGTTCTTCATGGTGGACAAGGGATGATTCTTACATCCGGATGAAAAGCGCGGAGTTAGGGTATACCTTTTCTAATAAAATGTTGCATAACACAATTAGCTCTTTAAGGGTATTTGTTGCAGGACAAAATATATTTACCTGGACCCCACATTTAAGGGAAATTTTAGATCCGGAAAATGGGGGTAGCAATCAGAATTATTATCAGCAACGCGTGTTGTCAATAGGTATTAACGCTAAATTTTAATTATTAAAAAATGAAATTGATAAAATTTATACACAATAATAACAAGGTTGTTATTGTGTTGGGCTTATTGTTAATAACAGTTGGTTCTTGTAAAAAGGATGATTTTTTAACGGTACCGCCAAAAGGTCAGGTAACGGACGAAATAACATTCAGTTCTGAAACTAATGCCGACTTATTTGTAAATGATATTTATAATCAGTTAACCGATGAAAAAAATGATTATAATCATACGGACTCTTATGCAGATAACAGTTGGACAAAACAAACCCATACTGGTGCAAATACCGTAAGGAACGGCTCTATATCGCCAAGCAATGTACCTACAGGACCTAATGGTGGCATCTGGAACTGGGAGAATACATACGGCTATATAAGGAAATGTAACTTGTTTTTTCAGCAAACAACAAAATACAAAGCTAATTTTTCTGCAACTTGGTTAAAAGCACGTACTGCCGAGGTTACTTTTTTCAGGGCGTATTTTTACTCGGTATTATTTACAGCGTATGGCGGTGTACCACTAATCACTACCCCATTAAACAACACAGACGGCACGGATATTTTTAAGGCTAGGGCAACACTTGATGAAACACTGGTTTTTATCGAAAAGGATTGCGATGCCGCTGCTGCTGATCTGCCTGCCGCCATTGATAAAACAGGCCGCCCTACAAAAGGTGCTGCTTTAACACTCAAGGGATGGGTAGAGTTATTCGCTGCGAGCCCACTTTGCAATACCGCTAATGACCCGGCGAAATGGGCCAAAGCTGCTGCTACCAACAAACAAGTGATGGATTCAAAAATTTATTCATTATTTTCAGACTATGCTACTCAGTTTTTAGCGGCTAATAATTTTAACTCAGAAACTATTTTTGCCAAGATGTATGCGCCGCCAAGTAAAGGCAGTAAAGCGGAAGGCCAGGAGGGGCCAGTTGTAGTAAAAGGTACGGTGCAATGCTGGGGTAATTACCAACCAACACAAAGCCTGGTCGACGATTATTTAATGGCAAATGGATTGTCTATTACAGACCCGGCATCCGGCTACAATGCCCAAAATCCTTATGTTGGCCGCGAGCCACGTTTTTACCAATCAATAATTTATGATGGTGCGGCTTGGCAGGGAGACATTATTACCACCCGTGTTGGAGGTAATAACCAAAGAGCCGGGGGCGGTGATATCACTACCAGCGGGTATTATGGCCGTAAGCTATTAGACGAAAATATAATAGGCCAAACCAGCCTTGCAACTTCGCCAAGCTCATCTAACTGGGTGATCTTCCGTTATGGTGAAGTGTTATTAAGTTATGCAGAAGCCCAGAACGAAGCAGTAGGGCCGGATGCATCAGTATATGGAGCTATGCAATTGATCAGAACAAGGGCCGGTCTGCCTAATGTTGCTGCTGGCTTAACTCAAGCGCAAATGCGTGCAAGTATCAGGAGGGAGCGCAGAATTGAGTTGTCTTTTGAAGAAAAACGTTGGTATGATATAAGGCGTTGGTTAATTACAACAGGCCCTACTGGGGTGTTAACTAATCCAGAATTTGGTATTAACATCGTTTATACCGCTGGGGTGCCTAAATATACCCCGGTAAATATATACACCAATATATTTAAGGATTATCAAAACTGGATGCCAATACCGCAAAACACAATTGCTAAAAATCCAAAACTGGTTCAAAACCCTGGATATTAATAGGACAGACTACATTAAAACACTCCGTATAACCTGCGGGGTGTTTTTTGCGATCCCGCCTTTAGGTAGCGAATGGGTAAATTAATTAGTTACAACTTTATTTTACTTTGCAACCCGGTGCGCCTTCGATTATCGCTAGCGTATCGCTTGAAATTGTGGTAATTGGAACATTAGTAATACCAGTTCTTACAGCGGTAAAAGTGGCAAACCTTTCTTAACTTATAAAGTGGTTAGCCTTATGCTATCGGCAATAAAGCAGGCGTTTATTTGGCTATATGCGGGAAAATTCTCTACAGCCGCGTTGCTATTTAAAAATTGAGCCTGATGACGATGTATAGGCTAGGTTCATCATAAGTTCCTGTCAAGACTGCCAATAAAAAGCTTCAAAAAGTTAAAGGTGCTAGTACAAAAACCTGCATATAAAAATCCGATGTTGCTGTTTAAGAAATAATTGCAACATATCCATTACGCAATCCATAGCGTAGTTTAACTGCCTATAATCCATGCTAGTTTATTAGTTTAGCGTAGTTAAAACCAATTTAAATTTATGAATAAGTACTGCTTTGCCAGTTAACGCCTTGCATCCCAAAAAAGTAAACAATCAATTAACCATCAGCAAATAATCACATGGCATTAACAGATAAATACGCCGAACTGATCCAAGCGGCAAAAACCGGTGGGATCAGCAATGTTCAAGTACGCGAACAGGACAACATTTTATACATTGACGGCAGTACTAATAGTGGTGCGTTAAAAGATAGCCTTTGGGATGTTTATAACAAGATCGACCCTGACTACCGGGCCGGCGACCTGGTTCTTAACATTGACGCATCTGCTGCCTCAGGTACAAAAGCTACGGTATCAACCGAATCCTCCAATCTTAATATCCGTAAAGGCCCGGGAACTGACCAGCCAGTTGTTGGCAAAACAGCCCATAATGAAGTAGTTCTCATCGTAAGCCGCCCTAATGAGCAATGGAGTTTAGTAAGGACAGACGGCGGTATAGAAGGCTATGCTTACAGCCAGTATTTAACCCAATCCTAAAGAATTTATATAATGTTTGACGAGATTTTAAACTTGGTCAGAGACCATATCGGCGGTAATCCGCAAATATCATCAGCCATTCCGCAAGATCAGCAGGATGATGTTTATAAAGAAATCGCAGCCCACGTTAATAACGGCCTGCAAAATCAAGTGAGCGAACAGGGAGGCGTCGGCGGCTTACTTTCCTCCTTATCCGGCAGTCTAACGTCCGGTAGCCCTATGCTATTGAAGGCGGGCTCGTAGGCAGTTTAGGCAGTAAGTTTGGTTTATCACCAGCCATCACCGGCGCAATAGCTGCGGCTTTGCCAGGTCTGTTGCAAAAATTTGCGCACAAAGCCAATGACCCGAATGATAGCAGTATTACACCCCAGAGCATAGGGAGCTCATTAGGAAATTTATTCTAATCGCTTCCTATCGATCAGGCAGGCCATTGGCCTGCCTTTTATTTGTTTCGAAAGCACTTGACCCACGCCCAGGTACTGCGGTTGTTCAGGTAACTTTCATCCCCATCATATTGATAAGCTTCTTTTTCAAATACGATTGCTCGGTAAGCTTGATCATGGTTCCCGTATAGGAATAGGTTAAGGAGATAATGTAGACTATACAGAACGTAGAAGGGTATCACCAGCAGTTCGCGTTGTTGCATTAAATGAATTGTTTCATGTCGAATAAGCGCCCGATCAGATTTTGATGCTTTATTTTGCACCAGTATGACCGGAAACAAAGCCATGCCCGCATAGCTTAAAAAGGGTATGACTATTATAGGCGCTTTCATTCTCTCTACTTGTTTGACATCATTTTATTTTTTATTATTTTTCTTTAAATAGGATTCTACTTTTCCGGCCGAATTGCCAACCGTGTTAACCGCCGCTTTTAACCGGCCATGGGTAACATAAAATTTATCCGACCAATTGCTTAATTCGCTAGGTTTGTTTACGTTGATCAGCCTCCTGGCAGGTTCGCTGGTTTTGATTTGATTATCCATGTGAGTTCCGTGTCTAAAGACAACAATAAGGGATAAGGCTGGTTTGAGAAAATTTCAGTTAAATTCCAGGGAGGGCGCTAGTTGGGTTGTTTTTATCAATGTCTGAATCAAAGGATAAGCCGCATTTTATCAAAAAATTATCATAGGATTGGTTAGGTCTTTTATTATTTTTGGACTTTATTATTTTCTGTGTCTAAATTTCTCATCGCCTCCTTTTTATTTTGTTATTATGGTTTAACGGCTGCCGGCCAAACGCGTGAGTCAGCGAAAGTTTTGGCGCGTCGGCAGGTGCCGATCTTGTGTTACCATCAGATCCGGGAATGGCGACCGGATGATCGTCAGGTGGATAAAGAATATATCATGCCACCTGCACTGTTCAGGGCGCATATGAAACTGCTGGCGGACAGCGGATATCATACAATCCTGCCGGATGAATTGCATAGTTATCTGACCAAGGGTACGGTCTTGCCGGCTAAGGCCATTCTGCTGACCTTTGATGACACGGACGGTGATCAATTTGAGGTGGCGCGTCCTGAATTGTTGAAATACGGTTTTAAAGGAGTATATTTTATCGTTACGACAGATATCGGCAAGAACCGCCATTATATGAGCGGTGCACAGGTGAAACAACTCTCGGCTGAAGGCAACGTCATCGCCTGCCATACGCGGGATCATGTTAATTGTAAAAAACTGCAGGGTAAGAACTGGGTGATTCAGGTAAACGAGCCAGCGAGGCAATTGGAAAAGATCACGGGAAAAGCAGTGAAGTATTTTGCATTTCCGTATGGTTTATGGAACACAAAAGCATTACTTGAACTGCGTAAGCAGGGATTCCTGGCTGCTTTTCAACTAGATCAACCGCGTGATCCCGTTAATCCGATGATGACGATCCGACGGGTAATCGATAGCGGTTATTGGGACGCGGTCAAGCTTGATTTTAATATAAAGCATGATTTTGGGCGGCTATTTGATTATTAAGAATTTGGTCCTGTTAATATTGTGTCATTGCCGAATAGGTAAGAGTGATGTAATGATAAAGCCTTTTATCACCAGCATTAAATATTTGAAGGTGAGTGGACGATGTCTGACACTATATTAAAACAATTAGTTTTACGTAACTCGATAAGTCCCTGCAACGCTTTGACAGAACTCAATTAGCGATCATACACCTGAAATATTTTGATGAACATTGACAATTGATCTCTTCAGCATTTCACCATCCATAATGCCATCGACCGGCTGAAGGAAATCGGCGATCTCTTTTTAGGCGTATTGGGTGAAGGTACGACCTGGCTAAAACCAATTATTGTTATTGAAGAGCAGTTCAGGATCATGGTCGATACGGCGCCGGTTCTCATCTGAATCGCGGGTGTAGACAAGTTTTGTTATTTTTTTAACGCCGGCTGGCAGAAATTACCGGACGTAAGATGTAACAGGAATATGGTAAAGCCACGGCTGAAAGTGCTCCCGACTGGTTAAAGAAAGCTACTTTTGTGTATATAGAAGGAAAAGCCGTAACCGTAGGCTAACTCGGCGGAGAAAAGGCTCGCGGATGCTGTGGACATGAATATAACCAAGCCAAAAGCACAGCTTTAAGAATACTTTCTTTAGTATCATCAATCTTTTAACAATTTAGAATATATTTGGTAACATAAATGATACAATAGCGTATAACAGTCTATCCTTTTATAAAAACAATTATGCCCCCAATTAACACATCCGTCTTAATCATAGACGATGAAGAAATGGTACGAAACAATATCGAAGACATACTAATGCCCCATATCGAAGCCGTGGAGGATATGAATGACGCGATTAACATTCTTTTTGATACGCCTAAACCCTTAATCACATCGCGTACACCAAATATTCCTGTATTCACTGTTGATAAAGCATCCAATGGAATGGATGGTGTGAAGCTAGTTCAGCAGGCCATTGACAATGGACAGCCGTATGCGGTTATATTTTTGGATATGCGAATGCCGGGCTGGAGCGGACTGGAAACAGCGATAGAGATTAGAAAATATGACATAAAAGCAGAAATAATTTTTATCACGGCTTACAGCGATCGATCGATTGAGGAGATCATCGAACAGGCTGGCCAAAATGTGGGTTATCATTGTAAGCCTTATGCTCCGGAAGAAATTATACAACTGGCGACTAAAGCGGTGACCGATTATAATAAGCTAAGAAACCTCGAAAGTTTAATCGAATCGATTTCTTCCATCGGACTGAATAAGAATCAGTTGGATTCTCTATTGAAGAATATTTTAGATCAGCTTGCAATTTCGGTCGAAACGGATATGGCGTTGATTGGCAAATTGCACGATGATTTTTCTTATGAAAAGATCCTTTCCATTGGTACGCTGGACAATTCGGTCAATACCGATGAACTAATCGCACGCGTTAAAAAGATCGATCTCGAAAAAGACAGTGTTATCCAGGTAGATGAGTTATTCCTTGCCAGAATGGATAATTACACCGTGTTCGCCGTGCTTAAGAAGCAGGAAAAGCTAAAAACCGAAAAAATGTACTTGTTAAGGCTATTTGTACAAAATGCCGCACAGGCTATAAGGAATGCAGAATTAAATGAGACGCTTATACAAAAAGAAAAACTATCTGCTGTAGGGCAAGTGATAGGAATGGTCATGCATGACCTCAGGCCTCCAATCAAGAATATTAAAGTTATAACAGGTATGATCCGAGATGATGGCTTTGATAATGACTTAATCGATCTGATTGATCAATCGGCCGAACAAGCATCGGAAATTTTTGATGATTTTATAGATTTCTTAAATAACTCCCCGATCATAAAATCACCTGTTGAATTAAAGAAATTAGTTGCTGATGCAATCCAACTGGCAGATTGCCGGGAAGGAATAGCATCTGTTAACATAATAAGGGAGATACCCGAGCATATCATAGTACAGGGGGACGAAAGTAAATTAAGGAGGGCCTTAAGTAACCTGATAAACAATGCAATTGACGCGCTCCATGATAATAAGGTAGAAAATGGGGTTGTAAATATATCTGCTACCTCTAATAATAACTGTGTTTTGATCCAGGTCAGCGACAATGGGCCCGGTATACCTTTTGAAATTATAAAAACTCTGTTCGATCCATTTGTAACGCGGAAAAAAAATAACGGTACCGGGCTGGGCTTAGCCATTGCAAGACAATGCATTAATTCTCACGGAGGAACGATTGCCGTTGAAAATCATGATGGGGCGTTATTTACTATGAGTTTGCCGTTGATGTAAGACATCTGTCTTTGACAAACTTTTAAAACGATAAACCTAATAGAGATATGAACAACAACATAAGCGAGGACATTCTTTTTGCAAAAGGGGACCTTTTCAATTTGGTAATTGAAAACTTGCCAGATCAAATATACTTAAAAGATGCACAGAGCCGCTTTGTAATTTGTAATACCCCTGTAGCAGCCAATGCCGGGTTTAAGACCCCAGCCGAATTGATCGGAAAGACCGATTTTGATTGCCATCCTCAAGAAGCGGCACAGTTTTTTGAGGATGAGCAGCTATTAATGAAGACGGATAAATCTTTGATTAATCACGAAGAATATTTTGTCGACAACGAAACTGGTGAAACCCGGTGGAATTTAAGTACCAAGGTACCTATTAAAAATAAGGTTGGCAGGGTTGTCGGTTTGTTAGGAATTAACCGGGATATCACACAAATGAAGGCCGCATTGTTTGAAAGAGAAGAGATCATGAGATCCTTAGTTCAGCGAAACGATGATCTGGAAAAACTGACGGCTCAGCTTTCAGAAAAGTCAGCAGAGTTAAATCAACAAGCAGCAGATTTGCAACAATTAAATCAAGAACTCACCCGTCAAAAAGACTATGAGCTTGAAAAAGCAATTGCTCAGGGTAAATTTGAAATAGCGTCTGAAGTACTGCACGATATTGGTAATGCACTAGTTGGATTCGGTGCTTATTTAAATCGCATCAATAGGGTAAATGATAAAAGGCATTTAGATGCCGCTCAAAATCTTAATCGCTTCATCAGGTCTCAGCAAGATGTTTTAGAAAATACAATAGGTAAAGAAAAATTCAAGGCATTAATAACCGTAACCGATGGCATCGAAAACAATCAGCTGGAAAATAATAAAGAAATTACAACATCAGTAAACGAACTCGTTAACATCATCACTCATATTCAGGAAATTCTAAGTATCCAAAGGCAATTTGTTGCAACCCGGGATGAATCCCGTTCCAGGAAGCCGGTCAATCTGGTTAATATAATAGCAGATTGTAAGGCCATGTTGCAGGCTTCTTTTGAAAAGCATGGAATAATATTTCAAATTGATATCAAACCAGGAAATTATATCATAAAAGGTGATCAAACTAAATTGGTGCAGGTGTTATTAAATGTTTTGAAAAACAGCCTCGAAGCGATACCATTTGAGGCAATCGAGAAAAAAGTCTCAGTTTCGTTGGCAATGATTGGTGGCTTTATAGAGTTGAAAATGCTTGACAATGGAAAAGGATTTAATCAGGAAACTAAAAACCGTTTTTTTGAAAGAGGTTTTACAACTAAATTAAATGGCACCGGCCTGGGTTTGTATAATTGCAAATCTATTATTGAAAGCCATGCCGGAACTTTTGAAATTGCCAGCACAGGTGTAGGCGCGGGCGCGTGTACAATTGTTGTTTTTAAGCAGGACGTTCTTTTTTAGATTTCATTATAGGCTAAACATTATTTCGTAACCATAATAACACAGGTTGATAATACGCCTGTCTGAAATTATAACTGGTTTTATTATTACCCATTTGAATAAACAGAAAACAATAATAGCCGGCAAGATGGGTTCCATCCAGATATTATTTCCAAATACGGGTTGAAGCCCACATAAGCCTCTTAATTTAGAGAATCTCCTTACATGAAGAAAAAACGATATCCTTGAAATTACCGTTATGATATTAGACATGAATAACTTCGATGTTGTTGGCGTTAATCCAACTAATGATATCATCAATTTGGAAAGGTTACACCCACCGGATTTGATTACCGATTACATGCTGCCAGGTTTGAGGATAAATTTGCACAACTATCAAAACGAATAAGAATACCGAAAGAATCCCTGTTGTATGATGTCGGCATATAGTAAACAAACTATAGCAATAGGTAATTTTAAATTCGATGCGTTTATTAGAAAGCCGTTTGATAACCACTATCTAATGGCAGTCTTGAATAAACTTATTGCTATTGCAAGGAATGTGCCCAAGCTTATAAAGTTTGTGCCGATGCTTTCATGCATGAGCATCACGAACTTATTACCCAATCATAATCGCTTATATTAAGCAAGCATTTTATTAACCGGTCACAATTATTTGCCAGTTGCCAACCATTGAACCTTTCAACATTCCGATAGCATCGTGAGCATGGTCTATATTGGGCATCACTATAAAACCACATCCTTTACTTTTACCGGTATCTTTTTCCGTTATAATTTTAACGGAATCTACCTCGCCAAAACGCTCAAACAATTGCCTGATGTCCTGATCTTTTGTCTGGCAAGGCAAATTAGCAATGTATATTTCATTTATAAGCGTATAATTTTGTTCATATTTAATTTAATTGCATAAAAAACTTTGATCATTATTATTTTACGATCCTATAATCTAACTGCTTTCCCGGTTTTTTAATTCTGCGGCCACATTTTGTTCATTCTTACCGTTGGATTTCCGCATCCTTTCTTCCGCATTTACTTCGTCTTTTTCGCTTATAGGGTCTTCAGAGTGCAGTTCATCCTTGCTGGTTTCAGGAAGTGTTTATTTTCTTTTTGTTCTTCATCGTGTTTCCTATCATTTAATTACCTGTAGGTATGTATAATACATTTAACAGCTAAATAAGAACGTATACAGCAGACAACAAACAGTTTTTATTAAGGTTTAATTAAACTTCAATTAATTGTGGCTCGAATTTTATATGAATAAGTTATAAAATCACTAAAAAAATCGACCATGAAAAAAATTATGATTGCCGTTATTGCCGTTATGTTTACTTGTAGCGCTATGGCACAAACCAAGATGAATGATACATCAATGCATAAAATGGGTGATACCACCATGCACAAAATGGACAATTCCGTCATGATGATGAACGGTAAAATGATGACCATGATGAATGGCGAAAGTATGCCAATGACCGAAACAAAAACCATGTCCGACGGGACTATGGTCATGACTGACGGTACCGTTAAAATGAAAAGCGGAAAAACAATGATGTTGAAAGAAGGTCAATGTGTAATGATGAACGGAAAGATGAAGAAAATGCCCATGAAAAAAGGCATGATGAAAGACACGACCAATAAAATGTAGTTGTCGCTCATGTTGTTAAAGCCCGACCATGAAAATGGCCGGGCTCTGTTTTTTAGTATGGTTTTTGTTGTGAGAAAATATCGTTAAAATAACCGCCATGATGCACATCAAAGTACAAGAACCCGATACCAATAAAATCCTACAACTGGAGTTAAAATCAATTAAACTGATGTAGCAAACAAACGCATAAAAAAACCTACAGTTATCTACAATATCATACAAATTAATCTTTATTGCGTAATTTTTTAATTTATCAAAGATTGGGTTTGAAATTATTTTGGCCGACAGCACTATTGAATTTGTACACATTAATAGTACTATAAAACCTGGAACGTATGGCATATTAATTTTATAGATGGAAAAGAAGCGATGCTTTATAAAATCGGAAAAGAATGGGTGCAACGTAATGAAGATCAATTGGACACTCACGCGTTATTAACTATCGGGAAATGCATTGATAGTATTTGCACAGAAAATAGCATGATAAACTAATAGCTATTTTTTTCTGCTTATCTTAAACGATTATATCCCCTAATTTTTATATAAATAAAAAAGCTTCCAAATATGGAAGCTTTTTTCATAGGTAGATATATAATAATCAGGCAATTAAGCCCGGAAGATTCGGGTTGTAAGTCGGATTGTTTCGTAAAAATTGCATACGGGATAATTTAAAGGCATCTATGTTTTTTGCCAATACGCTACCTTGTTTCATTGAATAAGAACGGGATACAAGCCATTGGACACCCTGTTCCGAAATAGCAAATAGGTTATTCCGTTACACTTTTAACCAAGCTAATCACTTGATATAATTAGGGTTTTTGTTATCGCCAACACAAATTGATGCTCTACATCCCACGGAATTGCTTGGTCAAGCCCTCCGAGATTTCCAAACATGGGTGTTATCTGTTAATAAATCAATTATCAATTTTTTTTGGTCTATCATATTGTTTACGTAATAGTTAACCGAACTATTTAATTATTTTTGGTAAAATTCTATTCCAGCCCAAGGGGTTGTAGAGTATATTGACCTAATTTTTAAGAAGATTTTGCGTTAGCATAACCTTCCATAGGAAACCGGTAATTTCAAATTGAAGCATAAAGTGAGCCAATCCAAACTAACTGATAACGAAGCATTTAAGTTTAAAAAACTAGCGCGAAGAGCTACTCAGTTAAGTTTTATTGTGCTTGCGTTAAGTGTGGGTATTTCTACATATTACCTTGCACTTGGACTAACCACTTCAGCAATAATGATTGGGTGCTACAGTTTGTGCGTGTTAATTATTCTTTTTCTGCAGCTCTCTCATATTATAGAAAATATTCAGCCGCTGGTATTAACATCAATATGCCTTCTGTTGATTATAAGTTCATTTGTAGAAGGTTCGGTAACAGGGCAGTATTTTTATTTTTTCCCGATAATAATTGTAATTCCAATTGTAGTAAACCATAAAGAATCCTCGTTTATTGAATTAGGATCTTATTTTCTTATGGGTATTGTTTCCTTTGGCATTAACTTTTACGTAGGCCATTATATACAACCTTTTGAAAAAATACCCGAAAATATTGCTCACCGCATGCTTTTTACCAATGCAACCTGTGCTATCTTGTTAACCCTAAGTTTTGCGGTGGCCTACATTTATTATGAAAGAAAATATATAGGGGCTTTAATTGAAGAAAAAAACCGCACCATTAAGGAACGTACCAGATTCCTTTCAACAATGGGGCATGAACTCAGGACTCCATTAAATGGCATTATTGGCGCGTTAAATATTTTTACCAACGAACAACCACAGTTTAACTCTAACGAGTATCTCCAAATACTTAAATATTGCTCAAATCACATGGAGCAGTTGGTTACCGACATCCTTGATTTTAATAAAATAGAAGCAGGCAAATTAAACATACACTTGGTTGAAGTTAACTTGAAAACGTTGTTGACTAATTCAGCATTGCCATTTTATAATAACTTTGAAAAAAAGAGTGTGCAATTAAAGGTTAAACTTGACCAGCAGCTTGATGCTGTTGTTTTGGCAGATGATCTTAGAATAATACAGGTGATAAATAACCTGCTATCCAACGCTCTAAAGTTTACCGAAGAAGGGTACGTATGCTTAAACGCATCATGCGAAGATATATCCGCATCATTAATTAAAGTTAATTTTATTGTGGAGGATACGGGTATCGGTATTGATAAGATTGACCAGGAACGTATATTTCAGGGATTTGAGCAGGTATATAACGAAAGTACCCGTAGGCATAGAGGTACTGGTTTGGGATTAATGATTTGCTTAAGTTTAATAAACCTGATGGACGGCACTTTAACCTTAACCAGTGAGAAAGGGTGCGGAAGCACGTTTGCATTTTCACTTACATTTATAAAGGTCAAAAAAACAACCCGCAAAATTGAACACGCCTATAACAAAAGCGACGACCTGGCAGGTTTTAATATATTGGTTGTTGACGATAACCTTATAAACATGACCATCGCTCTGAAAATGCTTACCAGTAATAAAGCAACTTGCACACCTGCTTATAATGGCAAGGAAGCCTTAGAAGTTTTGGAGAAAAATAGCAACTTTAACATCATACTGTTAGATCTTGAAATGCCTGTAATGAGTGGTCACGAAGCTATTTTTCAAATAAAAAAATCATATCCTAATATTCCCGTAGTGGCATTCACAGCTTCGGTAATAGACGGGCAGATGTTGGCCAAGTTGATTGAAAATGGTTTTGAAGATTGCGTAATAAAACCATTTAACCCCAAACACCTGTTTTCTCAAGTTAAAAAATATGCGATAAAACTGCCTGGGGAGAAAAAATCAGCTCCGCCGATATAGTCTTAAAATCGGGCATTTACCGCGGAAGATCCGGCGGCTTTCAGTAAGTATGATATATTTAGCCGCCAGTTGAACCAGGCCGGATGTAGCAATAGACATGTGAAATTTGGAATAATAACCCGGCAAGTATAATCAAAAAATAAGTTCTGTATAATTCCTATTTTTGCCCAATGCTGACCCTGTACGATTTTAACGAGGATGAACAGGCCCGGGCGGTCTGGGACGGAACGTTCCTGTCTCACCAATTTGAAGCGGAACTTACCGTGCAGCTGTACTTAGTAAGGAGCTTTTATCTACTGTAGAAGCAAGCCTGAGATCATCGTAGCCGATAAGAGCCCGCTCAGTTGGAAATGATAGAGTGTTTAAAACTTCTTTTGGTAGAAAATTGCCGAAGCTATATTTTAGCAACAATGAAATACCAACAAGGACAACCTGTAATCTTATTGACAATGGAGGGGAAACCAGCAACCGGCACCGCCGTGATTAAAACCGTCAATACCGAAAACGAATCCTATACCGTCCTTCATTACCCCCGTGAAGGCGCTGAGCCTGACCAGATCGATAATGTTCCCGAGGGCCGGCTGGTCGCTCATGTTTTTTTTTCCTGACTTTCTTCGCGGTTACAACCCCGGCTGTTCGCCCCTGTTTTTTTCTTTTGCCCTTTTATAAATAAGCATTTGTTACCTTTAATAATGGATATAGACAAATTAGAAAGCAATCTTAGTGATTTAAAGGATTGCTATAAATTCTTGCCTGCTGTAGACTTGGACTTAATAATTATCCGCGATTATTTGAAAGATCAAACCGATGATCCTGACGATCCAATTACCTATCATTTAATGACAATTGGATAATGGCTTTATCGAATAAGGGAGCATATATCACCTTCAGCTGTTTAATGCCTGTTCGCGTCAGGTGGGGTAAGGAACCCGGGCCAGGGTAAGAAGTTTCTCAAGCTGACTTTACCCTCTTAATAGGAGTTACTGTAACTTCCATATCCAAGGCTTCGCAGACTTGCATCAGTCTCTTCAGAGAAATGTAAGATACTCCCTTTTCAACGTTGCGGATGGTATCATCTTTTACATTAAGCATCGTAGCAAGATCCCTTTGCGTTATTTTTCGCTCTTTTCGACGTGCTTTTAAACCTGCACCTATTAGCTCTTTATTCATGTAGTTGCCAATTAGTTTTTTACATTTTGAAATTTCTAACTTGTTATTCACTTCTAATCAGACTGTTTAACGGTAGATTCATTTATAAAGTTGCTATGAGATAGGCAATTAGGTAATTATTTTCGAACGTCTCTTAAATCTGGCTAAATATTAACCCAACTTCAATCCGTCAGTAAATTAAAGCCACAGCAATCCCTCCATCTCTTTACATGGGCACGACAAATAAATATTTGTGGGTTGATCGGATAGCAACGATTGGCAAATACAAGGCAGTTACAGGTACTCGTGGCTTTTCATTAATCTGCAAATTTACTTTGGGTACATTTGCACCGCTCAGGGGCATGCACCCTTGGCAGGCACAACTTTGCAGTTTGGAGAAACTGATCCTATGGGTGTTATTTGGTGTCCCGCTTGGCACTCTATATTTACTGGCAAACGACTTGAAAATAATGGACGTTATGAACATTAATTGGGGTCAGCCTATGAATGCCCACCTGGCGTGAACTACTTCGCTTTGATTTTGCTTGCGATATTGAAGAAACGTTTGGGTGTATTGAATCTTTCCAAAAAATGGAAAAAGTCTAACCTTTCATTATCCACAGGTCCGAGTATCCGCCTTTACAATAAAGCTTTATACTTATTCTAAATGATATTTGAAGATCTCTGATTTTCGAATGCACAACTGTTTTAAAATCGTGCCAGTCTCAAAACGGGCAAATACTGCCACTTTTTGCGCACCGTAATTCCGAAAATTCCTCCCGTTTATCACTAAGCCAAACATACCTTTGCAGTGGGTTGATTTTTGATACATGGTTATAAATTATGATGTCCATCTGTCAAAAATGAAAATATTTTTCTTTATTCTGTTTACGCTTTTTTTAAGCAGTTGTGTAAAGGAAAACGTTTCCCCGGTTTTGACCGAGCCAAGTGACACTAATACCAATAAAATTTTTAGCGGCATTAATACATCAATACCCGATTATTGGTTTAATGGCACAAAAGGCAGCGCCGTTGTTAGAGTAATTTGTAAGGATTGTACGGCCATTGCGAGCTTTGCTGGCGACGCTATTCCATTTCTTTTCAACTCAGATGGTATTGGCTATTTAAAATACAATCCCGCAGCAGGCACGCCGGTTTATTTTGCAGTATGTCCAGGAGGCAATAAAGCGATTAAGGCAGACGTGTACGATTCTAAAAACCAATCAGTATTTTCATTCTCAGGAACCCTCGTAGCCAATTGGACAAATACATTTGTGGTGAAATAATCAACCTGTGTTTTCTATTTACTAACAGGAAAAATTAGTTAATCGCTACGCTGCCCCAATCGCTAGCAATAGGTTCTCGATATGATCAGATATGTTGCATCCCGGTTCGCTAGCTTTTAATGTCCATTCATCATAGCGCCAAGCGCAGGGAATAAGTTGCCGAACGATTAGTCACACTAGTCAATGCCCCGGCCTTTAAGTCGCCTTTCATGCAGCAACTACGTGCGATCATTACAACAAATTGCGAATGCGGGTGACAACCATCCGTTAAATTCTATAGCTAAATCTTCATACATCCCAATGGTTCGAGCAACCAGAAAAGTCTCCTGTTTTTACCTGCACAATCGTAGTGAAATGCTTTTTTACACTACACACTAACATTTTCACTTTAACGTACGTAAAAGACAATTATTATAACCTTTTAGCCGACCCGAACCCGTCCAAGTGGCGGGTTTTTTAATAGGGACCGATGTAAGCAATGAAGATTTTCGAAACAAATATTTGGTATTAATTATAATTCCTGGTAAATTGTAATTCATGTTCCTATTATTTCACCTTACTTATTCACTCACTGAATGCCTTTATTAGCGCCGCCTCAAATAACTTACCGAACCCCATTAATACTTAAACACCATACCCATTCCTGATGGTTTAGAATCCTTACTTATTATCCATTCCTTCCCAGGGATTCATTGCTGATACCTTGCTGTTGTTTTCACGAGTTATTTGATCAAGTTCTAAAACGCATTCTTTAAGCATTTTAAACGTTTCGGCATGTTCTTTTTCGGCCTTACCAAGTTCAAGAAAATTTAATAATCCCAACATTGAACAAATAGGTTTCCTGATTTCGTGCGAGTTAGACCAATTTATTTGAGCCAGGGCCTGATTTGCAGATTTTATTTTTTGATAAGATTCCTGAAGTTTTATCTCTTTTTTAGTAATCTCTGTCATATCGTTAATTAATACCATTTTGCACTCTTCTTTATTGAACAATACCGGGTGTACCACAATAGAAACTGTAAATATTTCGCCGTTACTTTTTTTATGCTTGACGAGTCCCGAGCTATGCATTTGAGTAGAATTGATTTTTAGGTTAGGAAAATCTATGCGATCCTCGTTATGAAAAACATCGGTTACTTTCATGTTCAAAAATCTCATTTTGCTGTAGCCATATGTTTCAACCACAGCATCGTTAACCTTGATAAATTTTAAATCTTTCTCTCGATATATCCACATAGGATTTGGATTTGATTCGAATAACTGTCGGTATTCAGCCTCAGACCGAGCTAGCTGACGCTGCTGTCTATTGATTTCGTGATACAGTACATAAGTAATTATGATGACGAAAGTAAAATCATTTAAGCTTCGAAATAGGTCTTGATTTATTAGATGATATGTTCGTGCGAAAATTGTAATGATTGGAGGCATCAAAATTGCCCACACAATACCAGTAGCAAGGAAAGCAAGAGGTATCTTTAATGATTTGAACATACTCATTATACGAAAAAAGCATTTTTAAAGTTTTGGTTAGAATTTTATAATTAAGCGAGATTAAGGATTAAAATTACAGCTATGTATTGAGGACATATTTCTTGTTTATATGTATTTTTACTGATATTTAATAAGTTAATATTATCTCTACATGGGTCGCTGTGCTAAACACATGGAATTAACCGAACCCGCCACGCTCATAGCTGACCTTGCAAAATTCGTTCCAAAGCTTACTGAAATGGCCCCGGTTATTTTTTAAGCATCTTTGAACTTTGAATCGGAAGAGCATAGGATTGTAACCGACTATCAATACAGTCCGGATAGGCCTGTTGATATAGCTACTGGGGAAAACGGCCCAAATAATAAGCCAACATATCGCAAAGGCACTAAACCGGTTCACCGTACCCCATCTGCTACTCAGAAACTTATTTATTGATTGGAGCGTAGATCTCGCACTTTAGGCCGGCGTTGAATTGAATACTCACCACGCGAAGGCACTGCAACGGATGAAATTATATTAGCCATGGTTAGGAAAAACGGGGAAGATGGAACTATATCGCAAATAATAATAATACCAGTAATTAAAATACTTTTAATCCGATAAAGGCGGTTAGTAAGATTAATGGTGCCCCTTTTAATAATATTATGCGATAAAACAATTGATAGAAAATCCATTAAAGGTGTTGAAACTCTTACTTATTCAGTCGAAGTCTAACATTATTTAGATTTGCTTTAGTATATCTATTCTCCGGCCAATGGACATTATACCTCCTGGATTGCCGCCGACGATTCCGGAGAACTATGGCTTCCACCAATGACAACCAGGCAAACAGAATAAAATTTGCAAGTACAAAGAGCTGGACCGATTCCCGGCAATGGGATAAATTAGCTTCCAGCGGTCAGTAACGGTCGCCCTACAGGCCGGGTATAGATATTATATTGAGGCCTTACATAACAAGGTTGGATAGGCAATAACCTATCTGTACAATGGATATTGCCTGATAAGGCCCACGAGGCCCTTATTCCGAGATCAAGACTATCGCCTTACATAATAACCAGTGTAGTTATAACTCCACCTTCTACTGCATACCTGCAAATTATTGCTAATAGTAGCCTTTCGCTAATTTCGGCTGCCACAAACTTAATGAAAATTCCGCCCTTTATGAAAAGCGCCTTCCGCAGAAACAGCAGGCGGACCCGAACGTCCATCATGATTGACCGGTTTGATGGTCTCATCACCCCGCGCCAAGGTTTGCGGCAGGTCAGTTTCCGTCAAACTCCGCAGCAGGCCCGTACGGTTAAAACAACGCTGCACCACTAAATGCGTTACCCCGTTAGCGATCTGCAATTTCCCCGACACCATGAGCAGGCGCGATTGTACAATCTCTTTCCGGTACCGGTCAAACAGCGACTGCCAGACCACCAGATTAGCTGAACCCGTTTCATCTTCCAGCGTCATAAATAAGACACCTTTAGCGGTTCCCGGCCGCTGCCGGACCGTGATTAACCCCGCAATACAAACCTGGCCACCATCTTTTTTTTGCGCCAAATCACTCACCCGCACATTACCCATTTTCAGCAGCGCCCCGCGCACCAACCCCACCGGGTGATCCTTCAGCGAAAGCCCCGTCGAGATATAATCCTGCACGACATGCTCACCCCGGGTCATCGCCGGTAGTTCCACAACTGTTTCTAAAACCGTTTCCGATACCTGCCCGCCAAACAAGCCAATGGGACGGTCAGCCAATGCCGCGACCTCCCAGAGTGCCAGCCTGCGGTGAGCACCCAGCGAACGGAAGGAATCCGCGTCCGCCAGCCTTTCCAGCGCGGCTTCGGGCACACCCGACGCCCGTAACTGGTCAATATGCCCGTAGCCGTCGCCACGTAGCACTACCAGCTGCAGCATATCGGCTTCTTTCAAGCCTTTGACCTGCCGGAAGCCCAACCGCACCGCTAAATATTTCCCGTTCTTTGTTTCCAGCGTATTATCCCATTCCGAGGCATTCACGTCCACCGGCAGTACCTGCACCCCATGTACCTGCGCATCACGCACAATTTGTGCCGGCTGGTAAAACCCCATCGGCTGGCTGTTCAACAGCGCCGCGCAAAACACATCCGGGTAATGACATTTCAGCCAGGAAGAGATATAGACCAGCAGCGCAAAAGAGGCGGCGTGGCTCTCCGGGAAACCATACCCCTCGAAACCTTGCAATTGCTTGAATACCCGTCGCGAGAAATCTTCCTCGTAACCCCGCGCCACCATGCCCTCTACCATTTTCTTTTCATATAAGTGGAGTTTGCCGTTCGCTTTAAAAGAAGCCATGCTTCGTCGTAACTGATCAGCTTCACCCGGCGTAAAACCCGCCGCCACGATCGCGATCTCCATCGCCTGTTCCTGGAACAGCGGTACACCCAAGGTCCGGCTCAGGATCTCTTCCAGCTCCCGTTTAGGATACTCCGGCAATTCCTCACCGTTGCGGCGACGCAAATAGGGGTGAACCATATCGCCCTGGATCGGGCCCGGGCGGACGATCGCGACTTCGATCACCAGGTCATAAAAACAACGGGGCTTTAACCGCGGCAGCATCGACATCTGCGCGCGGCTTTCGATCTGGAACACCCCGATGGTATCCGCCCGGCAGATCATATCATAAACTTCCACATCATCCTGCGGCACATTAGCCAAAGTGAGTTTCCGGCCGTAATGCTGGAAGACCAGGTCAAAAGCCTTGCGGATCATGGTCAGCATGCCTAACCCTAACACATCTACTTTTAATATTTTAAGGTCTTCAAGATCATCCTTATTCCATTCCACCTGGGTGCGTTTCTCCATCCGGGCGTTCAATACCGGGCAGAGGTCTGCTAAACGCCCTTCCGTGATCACAAAGCCCCCGGTATGCTGGCCCAACTGCCGCGGGAAACCCATTAACTCAAAGGTCAGCTGTAAGACTTTCAGGATCAGCGGATCCCTGGGGTTCAGGCCGTGGTCACGCAAACGCTTTTCATCAAAGCCTTCCTCGTAAAAATCCCAGATCGTCGCCCCGATGCGTTTGATGGTATCTTCCGAAAGCCCCATCACTTTACCCACATCACGGATGGCGCCTTTATGCCGTTCCTGCGTCACCGTAGCCACGATCGCCGCGCGGTCCCGGCCATAATCCTTATAAATAAACTGGATGATCTCTTCACGGCGCTCATGCTCAAAGTCCACATCAATATCCGGCCATTCGTCGCGCGCATCCGACATAAAGCGCGAGAACAGTAAACGGGACTTGACCGGGTTGACCGCCGTTATTCCTAAACAAAAACAAACCGTGGAATTCGCCGCCGAACCGCGCCCCTGGTGCAGGATGCCCAGTTCCTCTGCTTTTTGGGTATAATGGTAGACGCGCAGGAAATACCAGGCCAGCTTCCTTTTGGCAATAAAAGCCAATTCAAATTCGATCTGTTGACGCTGCTTTTCCGGTATCTCCTCACCAAAGCAGACCTTAGCGCCGGCCCAGGTCAGCCTGCTCAGCCGCTGCTGGGTCGTCAGGCCGTCAACCAATTGTTCTGCCGGTTCCAGATACTTGAGCTCATCCAGCGAAAAAGTACAGGTCGAAGCAATGGCATTCGCATTGGCAAGCGCCTGCGGGTACTGCCAGAACAAGCGGGCGATCTCCGGCAATTCTTTCAGGAAACGTTCTGCATTGGGGTGCAGCCGGTGACCTGCGGTATGGATGGTGCATTTTTCCCGGACACAGGTCAGTATATCCTGTAACTCGCGCCGCGAAGCACAATGATAATGAATATCGCCGGTCGCCACCAAAGGCACGCCCGTCTCCGCCAAACGGAAGAGCCGCTTGGCATCCTGGCCTTTGTAATTAAACGAAGCGGAGAGATACAAGGCGCGGCCGAAATGGCGGCGGTACTCGGCCAGATCCGCTAAAAACTGGGTTTCAAATTCAAACCTGCTGTTGAGCTTGTCCGGCGGCAGCGCCACCAATAATAACCCTTCGGCATGCTGATAAACATCTGCTTTATATAATTCACATTCACCTTTTCCGTTCGCAGGTTGCCTAAGGTCAGCAGCGCCGATAAACGGCCATAAGCCGTGATATCGGTCGGGTAGGCCAGTAAACTCGTTCCATCCGCCAGGTCTAGCCGGCAGGCGGGAATAAACTGGATGCCCGCCGCTTTCGCCGCCATATGGGCCCGCACGATCCCAGCCAAAGAATTCCGGTCTGTGACCGCGATCGCCGAATAGCCCAGGGCCGCCGCCTGCTCTACCAGTTCCTGCGGGTGCGAGCCCCCGCGCAGAAAGCTGAAATTCGAAGTGATCTGTAATTCCGCGTACGTCATCTAAGCAAAATAACCGTGTAAATACCACCTGGCGTCACCGCCATCATAATGACCTGAACGGAACAGCCAGTAACGCTGACCGTCGCTGTCCTCAACCGCATAATAATCCCGGTGCTCGCCGCTGTCCTGCCACCATTCGCGGCCGATGCGTTCCGGCCCGTCGGCTTTGATGATACGGTGCCGTTTACCCTTATGGACAAAGGTCTTCGGCGGGTTATCCGGCACCAAAGCCATCACCTCAATAGGTTCCGGGATACGCAACAAACTGATCGGCCGCATTTGCACCGGCCAGGCGATCGCCGGTTCCTCCGTCAGCGAGGCGGCTACCTTGACTGCGCGTTCGGGCCAGTAATGTTCGGCCGGTAAATAACGGCGGATAGCCTCAGGGCCTACTTTACCCGCGATGCGATCGAGCAGTTCCGCCAGCGAAGTAGCCGCTAAACCACGATCCACCGCCCAGATCTGTTCCTGGACCGTAGCCATATCCTCCACCCGCGGGGCTTCCAACACGAACAGCTCAATACCTAAAGCCGGTTCGATCTTGCTGATCTGTAACCGGAACAAACCCAGTAAATGCGAAACGCTATGCGAACCTTTGGTGGTGGTAATCCCCACTTGTACCCGGCGGCCATCGATCCGGTGACATTTGAGGATCGCTTTACGCAAGCCTTTACCTTCGGATCGCAAACGCAGGCATAAAGCCGTCAACAAATGTTCGATAGCGATCTCAATACCCGACACGTCTCGTATCGGCTCCAGTGAAGGTAGCCGCTCCACATACGGCACCGGTGGGGTTAAGGGTACCAAAGTTTCGTTCAGCCGGCCCAGCGCCTGGTTCAAACGGATCAAGAGTTCTTTGCCGAACCGCCGCCGCAGCACCGAAGCCGGCATGGCCAGCAATGGCCCGATCGTACGAAAGCCTAATTTTTGCAGCTTATCAATTATCAATAGATCCAAACGCAAGCAAGCCGGCGGTAAGCCCGTCAAAGCCTGCGTTTGCATCCCGGTCGCAATAATAGGGGAGGTGCGGCCAAACCGCGCGACCGCCCAGGCCGCGCCCGGCGTATCGGCGATCGCCGCACGGGCGTCAAAGCCGTTATTGCGCAATTTCAAAACAATTTCTTTCAGGTAACCCCGCTCATCTTTCCAAAGATGTGTACAACCTGATATATCCAGCAGTAAACCATCCGGCAGATCGACCGCCGCGATAGGGGTATAGCGGATGCACCATAAACCCAATAACCGTAACAGCTTAGCCGATTTACCCGGGGTATCATTGATGACCACCAGTTCAGGCACCGCCGCCCGCGCGTCCGCAACCGCCATCCCCGCAAAAGCGCCCTGCTGTTCAGCCAAAATATTTGCCGCGGTAATAATTACCCGGTTCTTTACCGGCGCGGCAAAAACAAACGGCACTTCCCGCAGTTCGGCCCGGCGAAGCGCCAGACCGTCCGTAAGCAAATGCCGGAATACGATCGCCATATATCTTTTCATCACTCACCCCGCTTGTCTTTCTTCCAAAATCTCTATCGGCTCGACCGGCACAAAACCACTTTCGCTCCATTCTACCGTCCAGCTCCCCGGCTTTCCGTTGCGTACTTTCAATAAGTCGACCCGCCAGCGCAAAAAGCCCAGTCCCGGCAAACCCGCCAGGTCTGTACTCGGCAATGACTTAACCTGCCAGCGCGCCGCGCAAGTTGTCGACCCCAGCTTCGTTGTCGCATTACGCAACACGAAACCCGTCACCCGGCTTTGCTCGACCGCTAGCTGCAGGCGCCGCGATTGCTTAAAATCCAGTTTCCCCACCTCGCAGACCACCGCGGTCAGCCCCGAACATTTCAGCGCTTCTTCCATGACCCATAAAGCGTCCTTATCTTTGGTCAGACTGATAAAGATCACTTTATCCGGCGCGACCCCAAAAGCGGTTAACGCCGGTGCATACAAGCGCCGCGCCCGACCGATCCAGACACAGACACCACATTGCTTCAATAAAGCCGACATGATCCCCGTGACCAGCCCGCGGCAAGCCGCCGCCTGTTCCGACGAACCGCAGACCAGCTCATGTACTGCCGATACCGGGAAAACCTCATTCGGAAAAGCGCGCTCCAGCGGCCCCAAGCCGACCAGCGAGCGCGCACCCGTAACCGGCGGCCTGTAACCTTCCCATTGCAAAATCTGCTTCTGCAACCCAGTGATCAGTTCTTGTTTCGTAGCGGCCATGTTGTGTAAATAGGGGACGGTAAAGTTATGCTAATATTTTTAGTATTTTGTAGAAATAATTACAAAATAATTTCCACATTTGTAGCACCATGGAATTAGTTAATGAGGCAAAAGCCTGGATCAAGCGTAAAAATGGTACGGATGAGATTGTCACGTTGGTTTTGGATATGGTGCATAAAGAACCGGGCACCAGTAACCGGCTGTATACCAATTATGAACAAAATCCGGATTATCTTGGACGGATCTTATTTGATAGCGAGGGTTACTGGATCTACGATGGTGAAGTGCTCACCATTAACGAACAGGAGCAGGTCGCCAAATTTATTATTTATTTAAACTGAGTCATGAAATGGAATGACCATCCAGCTCTATCCAGGATCGACTTAACAACTTTATATAGGATCTGCTATTTAGGTTCCGGCAACTTGCCTTTTCTGACCAATAAAGTTTCCTCTTCCTCCCAGCCGAATTTAATGGCGGATAGGGTATTGGGCAGGCAATAATGACAGCCATTGATCTGCGAAACGATCAGTTAGATTGCTTCCCTGTCCGTGCCGTGAAAGGCTTCCTTTATCTGGTCAGCATTAAATTGAGCGTAGGCGCTTAAAGCGTTTGGTGAGCAGCCGATCTTTGCGTAAAGGTTAGGAACAAATCCCATTGCTTTTCTGTAGCGTTTGTAAACAGGTTGCAGCAATTAAGGCGCCTGCTCATAGGCAGGTACTTTGAATGGTATCATAATTTGGTTCTAAGTATAGGTATTAAGTCTTTCGAATCTTCATTGACAGTTACAAGATACGCCAAATTTGGCCTGTTTTTATGTCGTTGATTTTTAGCAACTTACATAAAAGTAGATGTATGTATATTATGTTATATCATAATTCAACATATAAGATACGAAATCACAAAGCCCAAATAGATGTGCCTGAAATGCTATGGTGTGGTCTTCAAAGTCCATTTGAAGGACGCGGGTACCAGCGATTTCATTACTGGTTTAATACAGACATATGAAAAAATGGCTTGGATGTTAAGAGCCCATATAAAGTAATTTTAGTATTGTCAAATGCTTTCTTAGCAGTGAGGAATTCTCACTAATAATAAATGGTATTTGACAACTGATGGTTACTGATCAGATAAATTGGTAAGCCGTTTCATTTTTAGCCTCAGACATAACAAAGAAACTTTGCATAACGGCAACGTCTGGTAGTTTGGATAATTTGTTCATTAGTAAATTATTGTATTCATTCATATCCGCTATGGCAATGCGTAATAAAAAATCGAACGCTCCTGTCATATGGTAACATTCCATTACTTCAGATAATTGAACCGCTTGTTGTTGAAAAAAGAGCAAGCTTTCCTGTGAATGCTGCTTGAGTTGAACTTGGGTATATGCGATTAGGCCACGCCCGATCTTATTAGGATCGATTATAGCTGTATATCTTTTAATATAACCCTCATTTTGCAGGCGTTGAATCCTTACATGTATGGGAGTTACAGTTTTTCTTAATTCGTAGGCTATTGCTTTGTGTGTAAGGCGACCATCGTTTTGCAATAAGCGCAGGATACCGCGATCCGTTTGATCAAGATTGTCTTTCATTTATTAGTTATTAAGCGGTTAAAACAGGTTCTGCGTCGTGAAATGTCAGGTTACCGGCGGTAGCTAGAAATTCTTCCGCGCGCTTTACCATATTTGCCGAGCCGATAAATATGGGTGAGCGCTGGTGTAATTCTGTCACCTCAAGGTCAAGTATTCGCCGGCTGCCATCAGTAGCCCTGCCGCCGGCCTGCTCAATAATAAAGGCCATTGGGTTACACTCATAAACTAAACGCAATTTTCCGTTAGGAGCCGAAAAGGTTACCGGGTAAATAAAAACACCACCCTTGATCAAATTCCGGTGCAGATCAGCAACCATCGAACCAATATAACGGGATGCATAGGGCCGGTTGGTAGCTTTATCCTCAACCTGACAATATTTAATATATTGTTTTACACCTTTTGGAAAATGTACATAATTGCCTTCATTGATCGAATAGATCACGCCATCTTGTGGAATTTTCATATTAGGGTGCGATAGGCAAAATTCGCCAATAGAGGGATCTAAAGTAAAACCGTTAACTCCTTTACCAGTGGTATATACCAGCATGGTTGATGAACCATAAATAACGTAACCCGCAGCAACCTGCTCAACTCCTTTTTGTAAAACATCTTTCAATGTTGCAAGGCCTGTCGTGCTTTTTCGGCGGTAGATAGAAAAGATCGTTCCGATGGCCACATTTACATCGATATTAGAAGAACCGTCCAATGGGTCTATAGCTACAATATAGTTAGCGTCCTTTGATACCTCTTCTTCTAAACGGATGATATCTTCATTTTCTTCTGATGCGACAAGACAACATTCGCCACCACTACGTAAAGCTGAGATAAACTGTTCGTTAGCATAAACATCTAACTTCTGCTGGGTTTCTCCCTGTATGTTCGTACTACCTGACTCCCCCAGGATGTCCATCAGTCCGGCTTTGTTCACTTCGCGGTTAACAATTTTGGCAGCGATGCCAATATCCCTTAGCAGGCGAGACAACTCGCCTTTGGAATAAGGAAAATCACTTTGTTTTTCAATGATAAACTGACCCAGGGTTTTAAGGTTTGACATATACTTAGTGTATTTAATACGGTAATAAATTTGGTTGTTAATTCGGCAATTTAAGAATATATAAAGCTAAATTTGACTATAAATGGCTTTATTTTTGAAGAAATAAAGTCTACTTAGTGTATAGATATGTTGTAGTATTGTTCCTTTTTTCCAAAAATGTGCCTTAATAAATATTAGAACAGCTTTATGCTCTAAAAAAGTAGAAGATAATAGTTGTTTTTTCTAAATAAATGGTTTAGTATAGGTTTAAAGTTTAAGAATATCAACCTTTACTTTATGAGCCAACCTCGTAAACATAATTTTGGTGCAGGTCCATGCATCTTGCCAAAAAACGTATTAATTGAAGCGGCAAATGGTGTCGCCCAATTGGAAAATTCCGGATTGTCCGTGTTAGAAATTTCACATCGCTCACCTGATTTTGAACAAATCATTACGAATGCCCGAAACCTGGTGAAAGAACTTCTTGAGGTGCCGGACGATTATAGTATTCTTTTCTTGCAGGGGGGCGCAAGCATGCAATTTTGCATGATACCGATGAACTTTTTGAATCGTAATAATACATCTGCGGCCTATTTAGATGCCGGCTATTTTGGACAGAAAGCTATTAAAGAGGCCGAACTGTTTGGGAATATAAATATTGTCGCTTCATCTAGCCAGAGTGCCTATGATTATATTCCCATTGACTTTCATGTTCCCGACGATGCAGCCTATTTCCATTGTACTTCAAACAACACGATAGAAGGAACCGAAATGTTTGAGTTTCCGGATACTGGTGTTCCGCTTATATGCGATATGTCTTCCGATATTTTTAGCCGTAAAATAGATGTTTCTCGTTTCTCTTTAATTTATGCCGGCGCTCAAAAAAATATGGGCCCTGCAGGAGTTACCCTTGTTATCGTTAAAGACAGTTTCCTTGAAAATGTTAGTGGAAACATTCCTTCTATGCTGGATTATCGTATTTACCGGAATAGCAATTCATTATTTAATACGCCGCCGGTATTCGCGATATACGCCACAATGCTCAATCTCCGGTGGTTAAAAAGCAGGGGCGGAGTTAAGTTCATACAAACGGAAAATTCGGCGAAAGCACAATTGTTATATGATGAGATCGATCGGAACCCCTTGTTTTATGGATTAGCTAAACGAACACACCGATCATTAATGAACGTTACGTTCCGCATGTATCAACCAAAACTAGAAACAGATTTTCTGGCATATGTCACTGAACAGGGCATTGTGGGGATCCAAGGCTATCGCACTGTTGGTGGCTTCCGCGCTTCTTTATATAATGCGTTGCCATACGAAAGTGTTAAAGTGTTGGTCGAATGTATGCGGGCTTTTGCTGAACAAAACAATTGAAATCAAAATAGATCAAATATGGCAACCATTTATCCCTTTCGAGCAATTCGTCCAAATCCGCTATATGCGGGGCAATTGGTGTTTACCGCACCGCAGGTAGAATCCGTATCGTGGAAGGTAAGCGCTGCCGGAAACCTGGCGCCATTAAAAGATCAACTTGAAAATGCCGCCCGCATAAGGCCTGAAACTCCGGAAGGCCAGGAGCGGGCCTACGCCAATATAAAAAAAACGCTCACTGAATTGATGGATGCTGCCCGGCTATACCGCGAACTCCGTGCGGGCATATATGTTTACGAGATCGAGATGCCTAACTACCGGCAAGCCGGAATCTGGACATTGACAGCGGTAAGCGACTACATGCAGGGAAGGATTAAGACCCATGAGCACACGCTGACAGACAGCGTAAGAAGAATATATAATTACCGCGAACAAACGGGGCTGGAAGGTAACCCCGTTTTGTTAACTTATTCTCCCAGTGTCGCCATTAACCGCATTATTGCCGAAACCCAGAAAAACGGTGAAAAGGTTTCCTTAGGATCGAAAATGGGATTTCATCGTATCTGGAAAATTGAAAATAAGATTACCCAGCGAAAATTGATCAGCGCTTTTGCAGCTATCAAAGATGTTTACATGGCAGACGGTCATCATAGGTTGGCATCAGCGGCAAAATTATTAGCTT
Organism: Mucilaginibacter sp. UYCu711; assembly: GCF_050433825.1. Lineage (NCBI taxonomy): Bacteria > Pseudomonadati > Bacteroidota > Sphingobacteriia > Sphingobacteriales > Sphingobacteriaceae > Mucilaginibacter > Mucilaginibacter sp. UYCu711. Next base: position 37,089 of record NZ_JBNPWM010000006.1, read on the forward strand.
TCCAACGGGAAAATAACCTCCCGCTTTTTGATAAGATAAGTTCGCTTTATATTGCTTCAGACCAATTGCGGTTGCAGGAATTTGATCGGTTGTTTTTACCGGACAAACCGCTTGACCAGGAGTTTTTTTTTCAGCGACTCAGCACTCATTTTACCGTTTCAAAAGTAGTTTTCACCAAAGCTGTAAAACCTAACAAACCCAACAAGATGGGGATGTATGCGTTTGGAGAATGGCATTACATTTTACCGCGTTCAATCCCCGCGACCGTTGAAGGTTGTATTGATGCCGCGATATTACAGGAACAGCTACTGGAGCCGGTATTTGGTATTAAAGACCCCCAGACAGACCCGCGCCTTAAATGTATTGGCGGAGAGCGGGCGCTTGAAGAAATTGCCGACCAGTTACTGGTACGCCCCGATGCCATTGTCTTTACGCTGTTTCCGCTTAATGTACAACTACTAATGTCTGTTGCTGACGCCAGGAAAAACCTCCCACCCAAATCAACCTGGATCGAACCTAAAGTGCCTTATGGTTTACTACTCTATCAAAATAGCTAACTTAATTTTTGTTAATGGTAATAGGGTTTTTGAACCGATATAGAAACGGCACTGCTTAATGTATTCTGGAAATGAGATTGTGGTTGGTTTGTTGTTGCTGTAATATAAATTTTCCCGACTATGTTGTAGATTCCGCTGAATGTAGTACGTAGTATTTAGTATTATTTAAGTAAAACATGAGAATTAGCCAGTGGGTCCACCCACATGGGCTCGAACAAAAGACCAAAAGATTTTTCGATATATTCAAATGGGCTAGGAGTAATTGGCATTATCAGTCGACCGCTATGTATTGCCGCCTCAAATAAGAAAGTCGTTCATCTTTTAAAAAGAAGAGAGTGAAATGAAGGATTGATGAGAAAAACAATTTCGTTAAAATGTACTTCCTAATACATCTTTAAGCCATTTAGAAGTCCATCAACTCCTTTAAAGTAATATTTAATCCTTTCGATAATTCGATTAAAGTATTAAACGTCATATTTATTTCTCCATTTTCATATCTCACAATATCGGCATGTTCGATGTTACAATTAGTAGCTAATTTCCTCAAAGATAGATTTTTGCTTTTGCGAAGTGTTTGTAAGTGACGGCCGAATTTAACTAAATGATCTTTGTAGATTTCTTTTGCCATCGCAGTAAGTAGAACTGCGGGGAAATTGATAGTTTTTAGAATAAAAAGTGTTGTGTTTTAACACACCAATATGTAACTTAGTTTCTTCTTTGAAGCAACATATGGCGACGAAATTGAATCTCAAACCCAAAAAAGTAACCAGTTTATATTTCGCAATTGGTTTACTTTTACTGTGGCTAGCAATATTTGTCGCAATCCATTATTATGTGTAGGAAAAAGCAAATTAGATTTTAAAGTCCAATAATTCTTTTGGTTCGACTTCCAAGCCTTTAGCGAGTTCGAAAATTGTCGATAATTGAACATCCCATACTCCATGTTCAATTTTAGAAATTTGGCTATCGTCAAGATCACACCTAGCCGCTAACTTTAATAAAGATAGCTTTTTAACCGTCCTGATTGTTTTCAGGTTACTTCCAAAACGTTCTTTCAAATGATCGTAATTACTTTTCAATTTTCTTAAATATATGACATAGTCAAAGTGAAAAAATATTTTTAATAAAACACGGAAGTATTCTTCCGTGAATGAAATGATTTATTATATTTGTTTTGCGATACTTCTTGATAAAAATGAAGCATCGCTTTGTCTCGACTTAGAAACCTGAGAAATTTCAAATCCACGAGACGTAAGTGACCGCCCATATCCTATAACCATAGGTGTGGGCTCGCTTACCGTGGATAGGCCTTCTCAGGTGCCTTAAGTCGGTAAGTTGAGTCCGCGCCTATGGTTTTTTTGCGCTGACAAATTTGCCACTATTAATTTGGGAATGGAAGCGTTGATCATAAAACACAATTTCACAGCAGGTATAACTCTAAAAGAAATAATGACTACTTTCTTTAGGGAAAACACGCCTGATTCTACAAGAGTCCTTTTCTGGAAGTTTTTTCAATGCTGGGTTACCCGGGATTGCAATATCAAGGCGGATCTGTCCGATGAAGAAATAGCCCTGTTCTTCGATCAGTTAATTGACCTGGTGGCCGCGGCTTATAAAGTCCATCAAGCGAACAGGGTTTGTAATAAAAATGAGGAAGGAGATGTTCATGAATAGCTATCCTGTACACTCTTTTTTCCTTTTGATCTGCCCGCCGGAGTGATGTTATAACGCGTGTAAATCTAATTTTTTAACCATTTAACAGTATTGAAATGAAGCTCAAAATATGCTTAGTGGGATTGTTTTGCCTTTTTTTTAAGGTAATCGCTCTAGCTCAAACTAATACACATACGCTGAAGGTCGGTGATCTAGTATCGGATATAACGATCAAAAATATTATAGGTTATCCAAATGAAAGAAAAAAACTATCTGATCTTAAAGGGAAACTGGTTCTGCTGGATTTTTGGGCAACCTGGTGTTCATCTTGTATCGTGAAGTTTCCGGAAAATTATGCGTTGCAAAAAAAGTTCAGAGATAAATTCTTGGTTTTACTGGTCAATAGTAAAAGCACACATGATACCGAAAGATCAATTAAGAATTTTCTGGATAGAAGAGTAGCACAATATTATTTTCCGTGTATTGTGGAAGACACTTTATTGACCAGCCTATTTCCGCATCAAACATTGCCCCACTGCGTTTTGATCAAAGACAATAGGGTAGTTGCTATAACCGATGCCGAGCATATTACTGAGGAGAATATTTCCGCATTAATTAGCGGTCGAGATCAGTCCATCTTTGTAAAAAAAGACAAGAAGTTTGACCTGCGGCAACCATTATTTATAAATGGTAATGGTGGAGCGCAGCAGCCATTTATTTTTCGCACTTTGTTATTACCACGTATTGAAAATCTAACAAGTGTTTCCGGCTTTATTCCAGCACCCAACCACCGCGTTTCTGCCATCCGTATTTATAACGGCCTGTTAACCTCGCTCTACAAATTCGCCTATCGCGAGTATTCCAACTTTGAACATGACAGGACAATATTTAAAATTGTCAAAGGTCATAATGATTTATTGGATAGCGCCGCAAATGTGGGTTTTGATAAAGTGCAATTCACTTATGAATCAAATTTCTCTCCACGACCGTTTGCTGAAAGTTTAAAAGTGCTTCAAGCTGACCTTGACAGTTACTTCAACCTAAAAGTAGACAGTGAATACAGGGATACGCTCTGCTACGTAATTAAACTCCAAGCCGGTGGAACGCTGCCCGGTTGTGATAAAGGTCAAACGGCTGAAACAAATATATACGAAAATAGCGGAGCTACGATCTACTTTACTAATCTGCCTTTTAGCGACTTAACAAGTGCCCTGGAAGGTGTTTATCAGGTCCCGTTCATCAACGAAACAGGTGGTAATAAAGAAATATGTCTGCAACTGCCAGCTAATCTGTTAGATCGGGAGAAATTGACAAAAAGCCTTTTAAATCAAGGATTGATCCTGATCAAGGAAAGACGGAAGCTCAGTTATTTCGTCCTGAGCGACAAAGCTTTTGCCGCGCGCCCTAATTGACCTAATTATTTAACCTTAAAATAAAACGCATGAAATATTTATACATCACCCTGGGTTTATTATTGTCCTTGACGAGCTATGGACAAACGATTACCGGAATTGTCCGAAACGATCGTAATGAAGGCCTCTCCCGAGTTTTCGTAATGGAGACCAACACCAAAAATAACGCAGCTACCGACGACAACGGTTATTTTAAACTGTCGTTAATCAACCCGACCAACGTTTTACGATTTTCTGCTTCAGGATATGAAACCTTGGATTTGAAAGTTACCGAATCCAAACAGGTATCTGTTATTCTTACAAAAACAGAAAACAAGTTAGACGAAGTTCAGATCATTGCCTACGGCACCAATACACAAAGGTACAATGTTGGTTCGGTGACCAAAGTGACAGCTCAGGACATTGAAAAACAAAATATTACCAATCCACTTGCTGCCTTGCAAGGGAGGGTGCCGGGGTTAGTCGTCACCGCTTCAAGTGGATTACCCGGGTCTTCTTTCCAGGTTCAAATTCGTGGACAAAATACGCTCAAATCTACGGCCACCGGTATTAATCCGCAGGACAATCCGCTCTATATAATTGATGGTGTTCCTTTTGCAACTCAAAATGGTAATGTCAACCAATTTACCTCGATAACATCACCTGGCAACTTTTCAGCTTACAACAATGTCTACGGTGGATCCAGTCCTTTTAATAGCCTTAACCCGTCCGATATTGAAAGTATTGAAGTTTTACGTGATGCAGATGCTACAGCTATCTACGGGTCGCGAGGCGGCAATGGCGTAATCCTGATCACAACAAAAAGAGGGAAAGCAGGGAAGACAGAGTTTAATACAACGATCAAAGATGGTGTAAGTTTTGTAGGAAATACGAAACCAATGATGAGTATAAATCAATATTTGGCAATGCGAAAGGAAGCTTTTGCCAATGATGGTCTGACGCCAAATCTTACCGACGGAAGCCCAGCTTATGCACCGGATCTGCTAGCTTTCGATACCACGCGCAATAAAGATTGGCGTAAAGTTTTCTTTGGGAACGTAGCACATAGCGTCAACGTCGTGACCGGTATATCAGGAGGGACACAAAGTACTCAATTTCGTATCAGTTCGGGTTTTAACCGCGATACTTATATTTTTCCCGGTGGCTTTTCAGACACAAGGGCAACTTTTTCGGCCAGCGTGCATCATGCGACCCCGGAGAAAAAGCTTACCCTGGACTTTTCAACAGGCTATTCGTATGACAAGAACAACTCATCCGGAACTCCAAATCTGTTATTGGTCGGTACGCTCGATCCGGACTATCCCGAGCCGCTGGATGTTAACGGAAATTTGGTTTGGAATTATAAAGGAGTTTTACTCGGAGGGTCGGTTGCAGCAACAAATCCTTACGCGGTACTCAAGCGATCTTATAGTCTGCAAAACACAAATCTAAACAGTAATCTATTAGTGGCATATCAATTGATAAAGGGGTTGGTGATTAAAACCAGCTTAGGTTATAATGTTTATGATAGTAAAGAATATTCCGGAACACCGATAGCCGCCCAAAATCCAATATACAACCCAACATCCTTGGCTAAGTTTGGGAACAATGACTACTTGACCTGGATCATTGAACCGCAGCTGGAATACTCCGGAAAAATAAGTAAGGGTGCATTTGATATTTTGATTGGTAGCACTTTCCAACGGAATAGCAACTTGAAAACTGAAACTGACGGGTATGGTTATATCAACGATGCCTTAATAAATTCAATTTCAGGTGCTTCAACTATTTCCGCTTCCGACGCTTACAATGAATACAAGTATGCTGCCATATTCGGTAGGGTGAATTACAGGTGGGATAACAAATATCTTTTGAACCTAAACGTCCGGCGGGATGGATCCAGTCGCTTTGGCCCTGATAAACAATTTGGAACATTTGGTTCCGTTGGTGCAGGCTGGCTCTTTAGCGAAGAAACTTATGTCAAAGATAATTTCCCGTTAATTAGTTACGGAAAATTAAGGGGAAGTTACGGCACGACCGGAAGTGATGCAATCTCGGATTACCAGTATTTCTCCCGGTGGGCGCCTACTCGTTATACCTACAACGGGAGTTTAGGTTACGCTCCACAAAATTTGTATAATTCGAACCTCAGCTGGGCTTCGACAAAAAAACTCGAATTTGGTTTGGAACTAGGTTTCCTAAAAGACGCCATCCTTCTAAACGCATCATGGTTTCAAAACAGAAGCGGGAAACAGCTTATAACATACCCACTAGCCAGCCAAACAGGGTTCCAATCGGTTTATGAAAATTGGAACGCCGTAGTACAGAATACAGGTTTAGAATTTTCGGTGCAGGCATCGCTGTTAAGATCGAAAAACTTCAAATGGACAACTTCCTTTAACTTAACCTTACCAAAAAATAAGTTGCTTTCTTTTCCTGATCTGCAAAGCTCCAGCTACTCAACTACCTATTTTGTAGGGAAATCACTGAATACGGTTACGGGCTATAACTACGCTGGAGTTAATCCGACAACAGGACTTTTTCAGTTCATTGACGCAGCGGGCCACTTGAACACGGATCCTGAATCACCTTACCTTGGCAGCATGTATGACTATATTATCATAGGAAATACTGACCCTGAATTTTATGGAGGTTTGCAAAATTCGTTTATCTATAAAAACTTTCAACTTGACATTTTTGCTGAATTCAAGAAACAACTCGGTATAAACTATCTCGCACAAGTGTATTCAAACCCTCCGGGATTCGAGCAAAATCTTCCGGCTTCCTTTGTAAACAGATGGCAGAACAAAGGTCAACAAGCAGAGATCCAGCGCGTATCTACCCAATATGGTGATGAATATACGACAGGTTCCGATTTTATTCAATCTTCCGGCGCATACAGTGATGCGTCTTACATTAAAATAAGGATTTTATCATTTTCTTACCAGGTATCGACCCGTTTATTATCGCGGTTAAATATTCATAGTTTACGAATTTCCGCTACCGGTCAAAACTTATGGACCATAAGCCACTATAAAGGTAATGATCCTGAAACACAAAGTTTTTACGGCGTTCCCCCATTAAAATCTATCAGTCTTGGTTTAAATATTAACCTCTAAAATTATCGTTATGAAAATATCAAATTCAATATACGTGTGTATAAGTATCTTTTTGCTGCTAAATTCCTCCGGTTGTAAAAAGTTTGTCACCATTGAACCTCCGAAAAATCAGTTGACATACCAGGGCGTATTTGCAGATAGCGTAAACGCAAGAGCCGCTGTCCTGGGTATTTACGAAACCGCCATGCAGCAAACTGCCATGAGTTTCAGCAACGGCGGCTTTTCATTATACGGAGGGCTATCATCGGATGAACTTTATATCTCAGGATCGGATCAAGCTAGCGCCGAATTTTTCAATTACAAACTGCAGCCGCTGAATTCAAATAACCTGGCATTATGGGTTTTCGCTTATAAATATATATATCAATGCAATGCTAGTATAGAAGGACTTGCGGCTTCAGAAAATATCCCGATTTCCTCTAAAATGTCTTTGATTGCTGAATTAAGGTTTCTTCGGGCTTTTTTTTATTTCAATCTCCTGAATTTATATGGTGAAGTACCAATCGTTACAACAACCGATTATGAGTTAAATCGCTTAGCTCCCAGGGCACCGGCAGACCAGGTTTATGCGCAGATCGTAACGGATCTCCAATTTGCGCAAGCTAATTTGCCGGCGAACGCTTCCATTAAGGCACGTGCAAATTTTTATTCGGCCACTGCATTGCTGGCCAAAGTGTATCTATACACCCAACAGTATACGAAGTCGGTTACAGAGACCAACAAAATTATCAACTCCGGAAAATATACCTTGACTGCAAATATTAACAACGTATTCCTGCCAGGCAGTTCGGAAAGTATCTGGTACCTGGTGCCGGTTGCACCGCTGCGGGCAACCTGGGAAGGATATTACTTTATCCCTTCTTCCAATACGACTAAGCCAAAATATGTGATAGCTAATACCTTATACAACTCCTTTGAAAACGGAGATTTGCGCAAGGCTGCCTGGATAAAAGGGAACGCAACAGGCGGAGTATTATATCCATATCCTTACAAATATAAACTGGCGTTAGTATCAGGCACGAATTCTGAATACTCCATTATATTTCGGTTGGCAGAAATCTACCTGATCAGGGCAGAAGCAAAAGCGAATTCTGAAGACTTGACTGGGGCAACAGCAGATCTAAACGTAGTAAGACAAAGAGCTGGGCTTGCCAGAACTACCGCTGCAGATAAATCAACAATGCTCTTAGCCTTAGAAAAGGAAAGGCAAACTGAACTTTTTTGTGAATGGTGTAACAGGTGGTTCGATTTAAAGCGAACAGGTAGAGCACCAGCGCTTTTAGGTAACAAAACAGGTTGGAATAGTAACGCTTTGTTATACCCCGTGCCGTTAGCTGAATTAAATACCAATCCAAAATTAACTCAAAATCCCGGGTATTAAAAAAAGAAGGGAGCCTTTACAGCTCCCTTCTTTTTTCTAATGTTTCTCAACCACTGTTACCGGAGTTTGTGAAGTTCCAATTAGCATGTTAGTAGTGGGATCCACCTGACTAGCGTCATAACCAGAAACACATTGTTTTCCGGTGCCTGCACAAGAGTTCGTCGGCGCGGACGGACCGTCATCACCTGAACGGTAGGTAGCGTTAGCTGAGGGCGTTGGCGAACTTGCCGCTACAGATCCACTTATATTAAACCATTTCAGATCGGTGAATTTTTTGTTTTCCGCTTGATGAGGTACGGTAAAAGCACTTGCGCTTAATGCGATGATTACAGCTAAAATTCCAATGATGTTCTTTTTCATGTTGTTGAAAGCTTTTATAGATCAAAAAGCTTTTGAAAAACTTTAAGTTAATAAAATAAACGATTGCTTACTCGTTGAGGTTTTCAGCTCCCCCTTGTTATGGCCTGACCAGCAAACCACAACCCTTCTATTTTTAAACGCCTTGCGACCTCCTTTCCCTGTAAACAATATATGTTCCCCAAATCGTTAACAGCAAGTAAAATAGATTAAATAGAAAATGAACGTTCCAACCAAGGAATGCAATCACACCTCCGCAAGAGCACGGGATCCTGTTAAAGAAGTGTAAAATGACCAAACCTACATAGCCGGTAAATATTGCCATCATTATAGCCGATAAGTACAAGCCGATGGTTAGCGTGCCTTTGTTTAACAATAAGATACCAGTGACGATTTCCAATGGCGGAAGCGTATAAACCAGACCTTTAGCCATCCAAAGCGGAATCGTCTGTGCAGACATTTGTACTTTGAAATGTCCAAAGTCTAACAACTTGCTTGAGGCAGAATAAACCCAAAGAATGATGAGTAAAAAAATGATGATATCTAAAATTGTTTTATTAACTGTCTTCATAATTGTGTCCTTAAGTCAAAGGTATAGGACCCTTACAGTCAGAATATGTCACTCTTTTACTTTGATGTAATATTTTTTTTGAAGACGGTCGTACCGGATATCAAGACCGCGGTCACGGAGGTGATCGAGCATTCGTTTGACGGTACGCGTGCTACAGCCGAAGCGCTCTGCGGCCGCAGCGATCGTGCGAAAGCGATTCTTTTGGATTAATTCTAAAATGTAATCGAGGCGTTTTTCATAGCTTCTGTAATCCATAATTCATCCGGTGTCAGGATCGGACGATGAAATTGAGCTATTGTCAGGGAAAAAACTATAAGCGTAGCTTATAATTTATTTGAAAAATACCTTGAATATGGCACTGTGTCTAGCAGTTACCGGCTCGGAAAGGTCAACTTTTTTCGTGCCTTAACATGGGCAGTCAGCGTTGCTTGCAGTTTTTTGATTGTTTTGATAAACGCAACATGGTTTATTCCCAGTCCAAATTTAGGTTTGGGCATCAATTCAAAAGGTGACATTTCTAATATCTCTGCGATCTCGTAAACTCTGGTCAACGTTAGGGCTGTTTCGCCCCGTTCAAGATTAGAATAGGCTGCCTGCGATATGTTCAGCATAAAGGCCATGTATTCCTGGCTGTAACTTTTCGTTACCCGACGTATCCTTATTTTTTCTCCGATGTTATCCATGGCAGTATATCATTTATCCTATAAGCAAATATAATAAATTACAAGTTCAGGTTTTTGTCGACGCCAGCCCGCGGCTTGACCTTTACCGCAATTCTCAATAGTGGGAAGAAACTTAATTACCATACCATGAAATATTTGTCTGTTGAAGAAGCTGGTGAACTAAAAGCCGGTGCAGCCGATTGCGGATACAACATTGTGGTCTCCGCGACCATTGGCGGCCTTTTTGGCGGAGTTGGTTCTGCCGTGGGTGCCGTAATTGCTGCCACCGGGCCTTCCTGCCTCGCCTGGTGGTAGGTTCCCTTTTGATCCCGGGATATTTCCCGGGGTCTTTTTTTTATAAACACGCCTGGGAATAAGACCAGCGTGATCAGTATTCCTCCCAAAGCACTGAAAAAATGGCGCTCATGATCCATTAACTCATTACCGCTGCGTACTTTATATATGATCAAGCCAATCAGCACGATCAAACTTGCATAAATATTTTTGATCCCACCGATTAGGGGTAGATAAAGCGCAATGTAACTCGGTGCTAATATCATGAAGCTCATCATACACCCAATGATGCTGCCGGATGCACCAGCACTTGAATAATCAAAGTCTCGCCGGTGACGAAACGTCGTATAAATGATCCCGCTTGCAAAGCTTACCAAATAAATAATCAGCAATAACAAGCTGCCATGCGCTGATCTCGACCGTAAGTTTCTTTCCAGATCACCACATACGTAAAACGCCATTACCTCATTTAAGAGGAAATGGCCGATATCATTGTGCACCAGGTCAGAGGTGAACAATCTATAATACTCGGAATGTCTGAAAATACTGACCGGATGCAGGATAAACTTTAAATGAAGCTTTTTCGAAAAAGTGGTTATCGACATCCCAATGAAAATGACGGACATGACCGACAGTGTTAACGGAATGTTCCTGATAGTATTCGATAAGGTATACATAGATTATCATTTTTTAATTCGCAATCACATTTACTAATAATTTATAATTTCCTGTAATTGTAAATGGCCCTGTTCCCTCGGAATTTTACTTCAAAATCTACGACGATGAAGTTTTTAATGCGAAATGGCCTTTTATGCCTGGGAATCGGGATATCAATTACCTGTTTAATGATCTTTTACACTGATCACTATATTTTAACTACAGGGTTTTATGAAAATAGTGGAGATCCTTTGTTTGGCATTCCGGGGCAGGGCCAGGCAGTTTTTGATAACTTACAAAAGTGGATCTACTTGTCCGCTATTTTTTATTTGTTGATAAAGCTGGCGATCATCAGCTTGATATTACATACTGCGCTTTATCTAAACGATCATGAAGTTGCAATGTATGATATTTTTAAAATAACAGTTATCGCGGAAACTGTTCTTTTCGTCCACTCCATGCTAAAGATCGTACTTTTTTCTTATACGTTCCCTAATGGCAATTTGTTAGGCTGGAACAAATATTCCGTCGGCTCCTTATTGGAACTCTTTCCAAATGTGCCTGCAGACTGGTATTATGTTTTTCAAACGTTTAATATTTTCGAGGTCTTCTATTGGTTTTTCCTTGCCTATGGGATCCGTAACGTCACTGACCTAAACTACGATGCCTCCTTAAAGATCGTTGTGCAATCCTATGTCCCCGCACTTTTGATCTGGATATCGCTGGTGACTTTTATTTCCCTTATGATATCTCCGGCAACGGGCTGATCCAAACCCTATCTTTCTATCACTTCAATTAATAAACTACCATGAAAAAATTATTTGCCTACAGAAATTACTACACATCGCAATTGGCGCCGCACGATTGCGGGATCGCCTGTTTGAGCATGATCCTTAACTACACCGGAAGGTTTCATGACGCTTATTCGCTTTCCATACGGACACCAGTCCCGGTAGATGGCCTTTCCTTGCTTGCTCTGCATGACCTTGCTCGAGCACAGGAATTATCTTGCAAGTGCGTTCGGATGGATGTCAGATCGCTTGGGGAATTGAGCAGGCCATGTATATTACATACCAAGGACGCTAAGCGACGGGACCATTATATTGTATGTTTCGGAAAAACAAAACGTCGTGACCATATGGATTACCTGATAGGCGACCCGGCTATCGGATTGAATTATATTACTCAATTCGATTTGGAAACCATCTGGGTGAGCAGGACCGCGTTGTATTTTGACGAATTGATCCCGCATGAACGATCTATAAAACCACAATTGGGATATTCGCTGCTTCGATTCAAGGCATTCAAAAAGGTAATGTTTTTTAATATCCCGCTACTAAATGCCTTTTCATTAATTCTTGGCATTGCGTTTTCCTGGATGCTTCAAAGGGGAATTACTACCTCGATCACTGATAGTAAATTGAGCCTAATCGTTTCGTTAATGGTTTTGCTGTTGCTGATCACCTTATTTAAAAGTGTGATCAATTATATACGACAGCGGGTGTTGATCAAATTGAATGCTGCTGTGAGCCTTGAACTCAATGCGATCATCTTCAAAAAGCTATTTAAGCTAGTTGGAAACACCCCCGGGAATAGTGAAGCGGGTATCAAAATGGCGATCACAGATATTCGTAAAATTCAAAATGCGCTTACCGCATTTGTAACGGCGTTAATAGGGGAAGGGACATTGATCATAGCTATATTAGCTGGCCTCTGGTATTATGAACCTATTTCCGGTTTAATAAATACTTTGTGTCTTTTATTAACTGGTTATTTATCAGTCGCTGGTTCATTATCCACACTGTTCGATACGTCCAAGTTAAGATGGCATACTGGGTACCTAGAAACGGCTTTATTAGCTGGGCTGAACTTTCCGGTTGGCGAAAATCTTGAAAACAAGCAGATCGACCAATTCATGTCTGCTAATCAACAAGCAATGACCTTTACCAGTGAGTTTGCGAACAAGTTGGTTAAACAAGGATTCTGGAACGAATGTATCGCGACGACTAACGTGCTAACCGTATTTGCTTATGGTTTATATGCTAACCGTGTAAGTGCGATCTCGTATGATAAATTGATCGCGGTCGTAGTACTCAGTTATTTTCTTACCGTCCTTCAGAGTAAGGTGGCAAACGCACTCGGAACCATTTTTGAAGGCGCTACACTGGCCGACCGCTATCAGCGCTGTTGAGCTCTAATATTATTCAGATTGACATTACGCGGTTGAAATAAAACCGGGATGAAATTTTATTGTCTAATGTGAACATAATTCCTATGAAATCTGAAATTGAACTGCTTAGAAAAGAATTATCAAAAAGTCTATCTCGATTAGATGACTTATGTTTTGAACGGAGAAAATACAATGTTTACCTAAAATGTAACGGATATGAGCAGTGGAACAGCCTATGACAGTAATTACCCTTTTTTTTGGCTTGATGAACTCGTTGAAGTGCTATTCAATCCGGATAAAACCAATCCAAAGACTTTAGGTACGGATGAACTCCAACAGATCCACCTTCGTTTGCCAGAGGAGTTTAGCCGAATCACTAATACCCTTAAAACACAAGCGTTCTGCCTTTACTCCAGCGACCACATCAAGGTGGTTGCAGGCCACTATGACCAGGCCGTCCGGCTACTGCAACTTCAACTACAGCAGCATTTGCAGCGTTACCCCAGAAATAGCAAACTCAGACCTGTCGCCACCGAGTTACTGAGTCTGCTCAATGAAATGGAGCGGGGGCTCCATAACCGCTATCCAAATTACCTGCCCGAAACAGCTACTACAAAGCTTGATGAGACCCCAGACGCCGTCGGCCTGCTTACCAAGGTTCTGTGCGCCCTTAGTGCAGACCAGGTAGGCATCCTTATACGCGCAGCGTTTGATGTCAAGCTTATCATCGGCAAATCTTTCCGTAAGGTGTGCAAGGCCATCGCGCCTTTTATCGCCACACCCTGGAAGGATGAAGTCGCTTGGGACACCATCCGCAGCCATGCCGGTCGGCCCGAGGACCGCGACAAAGATATCGCCATCGAAACACTGGAAAAGATGATCGCCCAGATCAAAGGCTACCGTTAACTCTTCACAATACTAACCCGCCGCCATTAAACGACTGGCTTTTTTATGCCTTATAATTAGTTTAAGTCTTTTTCTAAAATTCATTGCGCTGATTATCAGTAGGGTACCAGGGACCCAAAAAGGACCCAAGCAAAATTGGACTTTACCCGCAAGGCCAAAGCTGCCACCTTTGTCCCAACAGAACATTAACCACATTTAAAATAGCGCAACTATGAACAAACTACTTCATCAACTCAGCTGGGAAGCCTACCTCCAAATCGCCTTTTTAATTTTAACTGCCTGTTACGTCATCATCGCTGTTAAGTTTTTCCGAGATGATTTTGTAACGATCTATCAACGCCTAACCGGCCAAATCACCAGCAATGACGGTTTGCCTGCCGCCTTACAATATCAGGCAGAAGAACACGTCCAACCAGCCATATCCGATCATGCTATACAAGTTAAGCCTGACCTGATCAGTGACACGGGGGCGCTGGCAGTACTACTAGCTAAATGTATACAAGCCGCCGTCGGCAAACCCTTTGCATCAGCAATTCTCATCCCGCAGTTGAAAAAGATATTAAACGATTACCCTGAAATAGCCGCCTCGTCCGACCGTGAGCTAATCATAGATTTTATTATCCAGCAATGTGAAAGGACAGGCACAGCGCTGCTGAGCGAAAGTGAGGTAGACCTGTGGTGGAGCGCTTAGCGCGCGTGCCGCTTCCCCGCCCCGGCCCGCTGGTTAGCGGATCGGGGCCAAGGGAAAGCAACCGCGGCTAAATCAAGAGTTCAGCTGTCCCGCCCCGGTTCTGTAGTATCATTCGCCGGAAATGGGGGAACGAGGCAGCCCACTCTGGCAGCCATGGAGCCATTTCAGGGCCGCACGAGGAAATATTTGTGAAAAAATCAACTAAAAAGAGATGTGAAATGGAGAAGTGCAAAAAACTAACCAATCAAACCCTTAAAAGAATGCTTACCTGCGCAGGCTTAGCTATTATCAGCTTTACCGCCATTGCACAGGACGGCAACGCCGGCATCCAGCAGGCCAATACCCAGGTCAGGAGCTATTTTGAATCCGGCACCAGCCTGATGTACGGTATCGGCGCCATCGTCGGTCTCATCGGCGCCGTCAAGGTCTACCAAAAATGGAATGGTGGTGACCAGGATACCTCCAAGGTCGCTGCCGCCTGGTTCGGCTCCTGCATCTTCCTGGTGGTCGTGGCTACCATTATCAAATCATTCTTTGGGATATAAACTACAGCTATGAAAACACAACTTATCAGCCACCTGCACAGCTATATGCTCAACCACCAGACCGACCTATTGATCGCCCTGCAGGAAGACCATCGCCTGGATCATTACCTCGAAACCAAAGTGGACTCGGTTAAAGAACTGATTAGCCAGCTGGAAGGAGAAAACCGACCCGCCTATGTCATCGAAGCGCTATGTCTCGAAGAACTGACCCGTGACCTCCGGCCATCCCGTTTTTCTTATCTGCGCGATTTGCTGGAAGAAGAGTTTGAAGCCGACTTCAGAGCCTTCAGCCAAAGCGGCATCCTCACCTATGAACTGATCAACCTGGTCGGCGGCTGTGAACCCATTTTCGAGGTCTTCGCGTTCGGCGAGACGAACGAAGACAGCCACGAACTTAAACACGCGCTCATGGGTATGATCGCCGAATACTTCGAACGCTAACCAACGATGGCTTTTCAACCGCTGCAAAAACTAAGGGACAACATCGAAGCGATCCGGATCGCGCTGGCTTACCGTGATGGTAGGCAGCCGACGGAAACCGAAGTTATTGCCCTGCGTAAATATGCCGGCTTCGGCGGGTTGAAAGCCATTCTGTTCCTGGCCGGCGCCCGGGAAGGCGGGGAGAAACGCAACGCCTCCAAAAGCGATCTGCAGCGCTATCCCTCCATGATGGAACTCCATGAACTCCTGCGGAATAATCTTGATGAAGCTGGCTACCGCGAAGCCGTGCAATCCCTGCGAGGCAGCATTTCGACCGCTTTTTATACTCCTGAAATTATCCCGCGAACCTTGCGGGCCAAACAGGTAAACGGCGAAGCGCTCGGCCACGAAGCCGAACCCGCGAAACTCCGACCGGCAAGAGGGCAACGAATTTAAATACTCAACAAGCGATCGCCATGAACAACAGTATCTATACCATCAATAAAGGCATTAATAAAAGCATCGAATTCAAAGGGCTCCGCGCGCAATACATCTGGTATTTCGGCGGGCTGGTCATGGGCCTGCTGATCGTCTATGCCGCGCTTTATATCTGTGGCGCCGGTACGCTCATCAGTGTCACGGTAACCGGCTCAGCGGCGGCTTATGGCAGCGTGCTGATTTTCCGGCTCAGTCGTAAGTACGGTGAATACGGCCTGATGAAAGCTGCCGCCCGCCGGCGGGTGCCCAAAGTACTTAAATCTTACAGCCGTAAAATCTTTCAATACGTCACCAAACAGGAGAACAGCAAATGAACAAGCTCAAAGTAAGGCCGGTTTATAAAATTGGCGATACCCATTTTATTGTTGACATCGATAAGCAGGTGCTGCGTGAATTTCAGCGCCCGGAGAATGAAATTTCCTTTATCAACCATATGGCAGATCTCCAGACTCATTATGAACTGCGTTACGACCCCCGAATCAATAGCGTGGCACAAGAGAACATGCCCGATAGCCAGGTCCGGCTTATCCGGGTGCCGCAGCTGACCACCCTCGCGCCGGAACAAATGGCCCTAAAATATGACTGCACCGTCGAAGAACTCAAAGGTAAACCCGACTTCGAGGTAATGGTTGACCAGCAGCTGCTGGCCATGCGTCGTCATGGTTTATTACCCAAAATTGATATTCACGGCGAGCATTTTATTGTCGACCTCCGTATGGAGGAACTCCGCCATGCCGTGAATTTCTTTCCGATCCTCAGCCTGAAGCGTTTTGAACTGGATAAAGACGGCGATCATTTCGAAGCTTTTTACCATCCCATAACCAAGCAGATCGTCGAAATTGATCCCAAAATACTGGAGTTGCCCGACCAGGTGGTCAAAATCATCATCCCGGCAGAGATAGGGCTGGACCCAGTCAGCGCCGCCCGGATCTATGGCATCGACGAGCGCGAGCTGCTGCGCCGTTATCCGATACAAAAAGATCTGAAGGCCGAGATCATCCCGTTGAGTGAGACCGGCATTCCGGCGCTGATCCAGCGCAACAAACAGGCCTTAACGGAAGACCACCAGCAAAACGTACAGCAAATCAAACCCCGGAACCGCCCCAAATTTTAAGCGCAATTCAACAACAGAACGATCAGTGAGATGGAAAAAGAATTAAAAGACATTATGCCCTTACTCGGGGTGGAACAGGATTGCATCCTGTCCAAGCAGAGCGAATATACCGTTGGCTTTCGCGTGAGCCTGCCCGAGATCTTTACCTTGTCAGACGAGGATTATGAGAACCTGCACCAGGCCTGGGTCAAAGCCATTAAATTGTTACCCAAAGACAGCGTGCTGCATAAACAGGATTGGTTCATCCGAAAAGTCCATGAAACTGCCGCCGGACAAGCCAAAGGATTCTTAGCTAAAGCCAGCGCCCGTCATTTCCGGGGACGGCATTTCCTGCAACAGGATAGCCTGGTTTACCTGACTAAAAAGCCGCAAGGACGGGTCAAAAGCAGCTCGGTCTTTTCATCACTGCTGCGTCCCAACCTGGTTCCCAAGGCTTTGTTAAGGGCCGAAGCCGTCGAAGAATTCCTGGACATCAGCCGCCAGTTCCAGCGCCTGCTGGAAGATACCCGGCTGGTGAAACTGACACGGCTGACCGCCGCCGACCTGCAAAGCCAGTTGAAACGGTCAGGCCTGATCGAACGCTATTGCTATTTATCCGAGAACCCCGAACAACTATTGATCAAAGATATCGACCTGGCCGAAGGCGTCCGTATCGGTAACCAGGAAGTCGCGGTCTACACCCTGGGTGATGCCGAACAACTGCCGGGACATTGCGGCTGCCGGATCACTTATGATCCGTTCTCCACCGATCAGACCAAGTTCCCGGTAAGTTTCGCCGCCGGTTTGGGCCTATTACTCGATTGCAGCCATATCTATAACCAGTATATCCTGGTCGGCGACGCGCAGGCGACTTTGCGCCAGCTGGAGAAAAAGCGCTTGCGGCTGCAATCCTTATCAGCCTATTCGCGGGAGAATTTCATTTCGCTGGAAGCCACTAATGCTTTTTTAAACGAAGCCATCAGCCAGCAACGGTTACCCGTCAAAGCTCACTTTAACGTGATGGTCTGGTCGGAGAACCCCGACCGCCTCAAAGAGGTGAGCAATAAAGTGATATCAGCCCTGGCCGGAATGGATGCGGCAGCCAAACGCGAAACCGCCGGTGCCGCGCAGATCTGGTGGGCAGGCATTCCGGGTAATGCCGGTGACTTTCCGCTGAACGATACTTTTGACACCTTCGCCGAACAGGCCGCTTGCTTCCTTAACCTGGAAGGTAATTACCGTAGCGACAGTCCCGAAGAAGGCATTCGTTTCTGCGACCGTTTAAGCGCCAGCCCGGTCTATGTGGATCTGTATAACAAACCCCGCCGTGACGGCATTACCAGCAATATGGGCACGCTCATCTGCGGAACCAGTGGCGGCGGTAAATCCATGACGTCTAATCATATCCTCCGGTCGCTATTCGACCAGGGGGCGCATTGTGTAACGGTGGATATCGGCGGCAGTTATAAAGGGCTGTGTGAACTGGTGGGTGGTTATTATTTCACCTATGAAGAAACCAATCCCATCAAGTTCAATCCTTTTTACCTGAGTGACGGCGAGGTGCTGGATACCGAAAAGAAGGAAAGTTTAAAAGCTTTACTGGTTTCGCTCTGGAAAGAAGAGAACGAAACGTTCAACCGGGCGGAGTATGTCGCTTTATCCAACGCGCTTCAAGGTTATTATGAACACCTGGCCGGGGATAAAAACATCTTTCCTTGTTTCAATACTTTTTATGAATACCTGGAAACCACCTACACAGCAGTATTGAAAAGCCACCGGGTGAAGGAGCGCGATTTCGACATGGATAATTTCCTGTATGTACTGCGGCCTTATTACGCCGGCGGGGAGTTTGATTATTTATTAAACGCCCGCGAGAACCTGGATTTGTTGCGCCAGCCTTTTATCGTGTTTGAGCTTGACCAGATCAAGGATCACCCGATCCTGTTCCCGGTGGTGACGCTGATCATCATGGAGCTATTTATTTCGAAGATGCGCAAGCTGCAGGGAACGCGCAAAGTGCTGACCATTGACGAAGCCTGGAAAGCCATCGCCAAATCCGGCATGGCCGAGTTCCTGCGCTACGCCTTTAAAACGATCCGGAAGTTTAACGGCATCCCCATTGTCATTACGCAGGAACTGGACGACCTGATCAATTCGCCGGTGATCAAGGACGCGATCATCAATAACGCGGATATCAAGATCCTGATGGACATGCGCAAGTTCCAGGGCAAGTTCGGCAAACTGCAGGACACGCTGGGCTTATCGGATAAAGGGAAAACTATACTCTTATCGGTCAATAAGGACAACCGCGAGATCTTCATCGATCTCGGCGGGCAGGTCCTGAAAGTTTACAAAAATGAACTCTGCCCGGAAGAATATTTTGCTTTTACGACTGAGGGCCGTGAGCGGGTAAAGGTGCAGGACTACGCGCTGAAATACGGCAGCGTTGAAAAAGGTATCGCCGCCTTAGTGACCGAAATGAATTCAAACCCCAAAGCTTAATTATGAAAAAGAACCTCATTGTTTTATTGCTGGCCTTTTTTGGCCTCGCAGGCGCACCGCTAAAGAGCAGCGCGCAAATTCCCGGTGTCAGCCTGATCACCGGTATTATCAAAAAAGTGATCATCGCGCTCGACCTGAAGGTCCAGCGGCTGCAAAACCAAACTATCGCGCTGCAAAACGCCGAGCAGCAACTGGAGAACAATTTGCACCTGAGCAGCCTGACCAATATTTCCGGCTGGCTGAATAAAGAAAAGGATCTGTATGCCGGCTATTACCAGGAACTGTCCAAAGTCCGCCGCGCCATCGCCGACTATGAGGAGATCAAAAGCATTATGAACCGGCAGCTGCAACTCACCGGCGAATACCGCCAGGCGTCGGCGCTTTTTAACCGAGACCGCCACTTCTCGCCAAAAGAGCTGGAATACATGGGCAATATTTACGGCGGCATCCTGCAAGAGAGCCTGCGTACCCTGGATGAGCTGCTGGTAACGGTCAGTTCGCTGACCACCCAAATGGATGATGCCGACCGCCTGCAACGGATCAGCCAGGCCAGTAAAGCCATGCAAACCAATCTCGATCATCTCCGGCAGTTCAACCGGCAGAATGTCGGGCTGAGCCTGATGCGCTCAGGGGATGAACAGGACCGCCAAAGTATTAAAGACCTCTATGGACTGGGCCGCTAAGGCTGTGACAATTAAACAACATCATATGAAATATTTTCAAATCACCTTTTTACTTATTTCGGTTAGCTCGCTTTTTTCGGGCGGCGCCAGCGCGCAGTTCCTCGGCGGCTTTTTTAGCCAGCAGTCCGATAAGAAAAAATTGATGGCTGAACAGATCGCCGGTTATCAATTGTACCTGAACGGTATTAAAACCGCCTATACGATCGCGGACAAGGGCCTGACGACAGCGAACCAGCTGAAGAACGGCACCTTTTCGCTGCATAGTAATTACCTCACGTCGTTGCAACTGGTCGCACCGGCGATCAGCGATGATCCGAAGGGTAAAGCGATCAGTGACTACTATCAGCAAATTATCAGCCTGTTTCAAACGGAACTCAACTGGCAGCGGAAACAAAAATTACTATCCGCCCCGGAAATCGCTTACCTGCAAAAGATCGGTGATAATCTCCGTGCCAAAGCGAAACCGGATATGGACGAACTGAAACAAGTGCTGACCCCCGGCCAGCTGCAACTGACCGATGCGGAACGCCTGGAAAGGCTGGACCATCTGTATGAAGCGATGAAGGATAAAGCGGCCTTTGCCGGTTACTTCACGGCTAAATGCCGCAAACTCGCGCTGAGCAGGAAAGATCTCCAAAGAGAAAAGGAGCAGATCAGAAAATTATATGGTATTCAATAAACAAAAGGAGGGAACAAAGTGAAAGCGATAAAGAACAAGATCAAAACGGCGCTGGTGGCGCTGTTATTCCTGATCGCGCTGCCCGTTTGCAGCAGTGCACAGTCGATAGCGGATTGTATTGAACAACTGGCTTTGGACTATCAAAAGCTGGCCGGCTTGAAAAATATCCTGGGGCAAATGTATAATGGCTATGGTGTTTTGACCAAAGGCTACGGCGCGGTAAAAAGCGTGGCGCAGGGAAACTTTAGTTTACACGAGGCTTTTTTAGACGGTCTCTACCTGGTCAGTCCCGCGGTTCGGAAATACCCGCGGGTGAGTGATATCTTGAATAACCAGGCCGCGCTGGTCAGGGAATACAAACAGGCCTTTGGCGGCTTCCGGCAGGATAAACATTTCACCCCGGGCGAACTGGACTATATGTTAAAAGTTTATAATAACCTGATCAGCGCCAGTCTGAAAAATATCAACGAACTGGCCATGGTCGTCACGGACAGCGAGCTGCGGATGAGTGACGCGGAACGCCTGACGGCCATTGACCGCATTTGCCTGGAGAGCCATAACCAGCTGAGTTACCTGCGCAAATTTAACGATCAGGCGGCGCAAATGTCCGGGCAACGCGCGCGGGCGGAAGCTGACCGGCAGGGTGTCAAAAGTATGTACGGTATCAACTAACAATCCTATGAAAAACAAAATCTTAAAATTCGCTTTGACAGCGATCGCAGCCACGCTTATGCCTTTATTTTCACAAGCGCAGGGCGTCGCCGAAGACCTGCACGGATTGCAGGGTGTACTCGCCCAGCTTTACAACCAAATGCTGCCTTTATGCAGCGGGTTGATCGGTGTCGCACGCGGCATTGCCGGTTTCGCGACCCTTTGGTTTATCGGTTCCAAGGTGTGGAAACATCTGGCGGCTTCCGAGCCGGTAGATGTCTATCCTTTATTACGGCCGTTCGCTATCGGTTTTTGTATCCTGGTTTTCCCGGCGGTAATGGGGCTGATCAATGGCCTATTGCAACCGGTGGTCACCGCGACGCAGGGCATGGTGACCAATTCCAATGAAGCGATCGCGCGCTTGCTGCAGGACCGCCCGCAAGCAGATAGCGAAGCGGCGGCGCCCAACGAATCCAACAATGATCCCGATAAATGGTATCAATACAGCCATCCGGGTGGCGGCGATAGCGGTAATAGCAACCCGATAGCCGACGCCTTTTCCGGCTGGAGCATCAAAAACTGGGCACGGAAGTTTATTGCAGAAGTGCTGAATGTACTGTTCCAGGCGGCAGCCCTTTGCCTCGACACGATACGGACGTTTAAACTGATTGTACTGGCGATCATCGGGCCGCTGTGTTTCGGCTTATCCATTTTCGATGGTTTTCAGCATAGTTTGAAACAGTGGCTGGCCAGGTATGTCAACGTATTTATGTGGTTGCCCGTCGCCAATATCTTCGGCGCTATCATAGCCAAGATACAGCTGAATATG
This sequence comes from Mucilaginibacter sp. UYCu711, assembly GCF_050433825.1. Taxonomy (NCBI): domain Bacteria; kingdom Pseudomonadati; phylum Bacteroidota; class Sphingobacteriia; order Sphingobacteriales; family Sphingobacteriaceae; genus Mucilaginibacter; species Mucilaginibacter sp. UYCu711. Next base: position 59,398 of record NZ_JBNPWM010000006.1, read on the forward strand.
ATTATCGCGGCCGATTCGGGGAACCTGGGCGGCAACGACCTGGGCAATACCAACACCGGATATCTCATCTTTCTGCTCATCGGTATCGTCGGCTATTTCACAGTGCCGGGCATTGCTAATTACATCATGAACGTTGGTGGCCATTCATTGGCCAGTAAAGCGAGTGGCATGGCATCCATGGCGATCTCTTATCTCGGCGGCGTGATGATGCAAAGCTCTAACTTAAACAAACCAACCAACACGCCGCAAACCAATAATTCACCCGCCGGGGACAGCAACAATTTTGGCAAAGGCAAGCTGTCCGGTAACTCACCCAATAAATCATAACCTATGTTTAAGAAACCAAAGAATCTTGAAACCGCTTTCCAGCATGTCCGGGGGTTCACCATCGCGATCGTAGTCTGCGCCTTCCTCGCGATCTGTTTCATGGCCTATGAACTCAAAACGGCGTCAATAGCGTTGCAGAGCAAGGTCTATATCCTGGCGGGTAACAGTGCCTGGTCAGCCGTCGCCGCTGAAAAAAGCGCCTACCTGCCCATGCAATTACGGGGGCATGTCCGTGCCTTCCATGAAGCGTTCTTTACGCTGGATCCCGATGACAAAGTGATTCATCGTAACATATCACGGGCGCTGTACCTCGCCGACGGCTCGGCGAAAAAAGTCTACGACAGTTTATCTGTCAGCGGCTACTACGCGGGCATTATGGCCGGTAATATCAGCCAGCGGATCATTGTCGACAGCGTCCAGCTGGACCTCAAAAGCAGCCCTTACCATTTTCGCTGTTACGCGACCCTGCGTATTATCCGTTCGACCAGCCAGGTGGCTCAAAGCCTGGTGACCCAAGGCGAGCTGCGGGAAGTCGACCGCAGTGATAATAACCTGTTGGGTTTCCTGATCGAAAACTGGAATACGCTGGAAAATAAAGAATTAAGTGTCACCAACCATTAAATAATAATAACTATGAAAACAACTGAATTAACTAGCAAACAAAAACGCCAGCGTATCGCGCTGCTGGTCTTACCACTAATCATTTTTTGCTGCACGACCTTGCTCTTTTGGGCGCTGGGCGGCGGACAACCTGAATCGGCCAAAGCTGCCGCTAAAAAAGGTCTGCGCATGAAGCTGCCCGCTTCGATCATCGGCGCGGAACAGACGGGCGACAAAATGAGTTTTTATGATAAGGCGCAAGCCGATTCGCTGAAAAAAGACCAGTTAAGGAAAACTGATCCCTACACAAAGGCGGTCATCGATTCCACCGCGAACCGTTTGAGTTTTGGCGATCCTTATTCACCGCAACCGGTGCCGGCTTTTGAAACCAGCGCCACAAATCATTCCGCAGCGGCCAATGAGGCCAGGATCAACCAGCGGCTTAGTCAATTACAGGCAGTAATTAATGCCCCGCCGGTAGCCCTAAAGCCGGCAGTCAGGGAATCCGTGCTGCCGAAAGTAGATAGCGTGGTTAAAGTCAAATCGGCTACGGAGGATCCCGAATTAAAACAAATGAACGGTTTGCTGGAAAAGATCCTGGAGATCCAGCATCCGGAACGGGCGAAGGCGGCGAACACCGCAGACGAGAAGGGCGCGGTTAAAAAATTCCGGGCGATCCCGGCGGAAATTGTCGGCAACCAGAAAATTGTGCAGGGGACGGTTATTAAAATGCAATTGCTGGACACGGTGACCATCGGCGGGCAGTTCTACGAAAAAGGGCAATTGATCTATGGCAGCGGCACGCTGACAAGCCAGCGCTATACCTTGAACATCCGGAGTATCCATGTGGGTTATAATTTTTTTCCGGTCGACCTGACGGTATTTGATATGCACGATGGCTTGGAAGGGATCAGTGTGCCTGAAGCGGTAACCGGTGACGTATTGCGTGATGGGGCTGTAGGTGGCGTTCAAAACATGGATATGATGAGTTTTGATCCGTCCATGACGGCGCAGCTGACCACTGCCGGTATCAATACGGCGAAAGGTTTATTTTCCAAAAAGATCAAACAGGTAAAAGGTAAGCTAAAAGATAAGCACCAGCTGTTGCTGCGCGACAATAATAGCCTGAAACCCGGCAATTACTAATTAACAGATTTATCAATCATTAAAATCAGAAATTATGAATCAGGAAAGTTTTGAATTTACAAAAGATCAACTAAAGAACCTTGGTTTTGGCGAAGATATCGCCAAAGACCTGCACACCAAAATGGATCAGAATTTGGCTGAGTTCACGCTGAACCATAGCCGGGCATTCGGTAAAGATGTGGTCGACTCAGTGCTGCACTTTTCAAAAGGCGACCAGTTAGAAAAGGATATCACTTTTTTTAACCGCTTTGACTCGACCTTGAAAAAGGAGGGAATGGAAGATTTGACCCAGACCTTTTTTGTCGGCGCAAAATATAATTACACGCTCCAGGAACGCTACAATATGATGGAAGGTCGTGCCGCTTTTCGGGAACAGCCTAAAATGGAACGGGTGGAAGTAAATGGTGAAATGAAAATGATGCCGACCGGTGAAACCTATTTTGCCTGGCGCGCCCTGGACTTCAAGTCCGCCGATAAGTTTGGTAATTTTGATCCGAAAGTGATGTTCTGGGATCATGAAAAAGAACTGAAGCAATACCCGGTCAAGGGTGTGGAGGAAAAATATGACCTGAGCCGCTTGCTGCCGTCGATCCAAAGGGGAAACCTCGCGAATGTGACGATCATTAAAGACGGTCAGGAGATCGCGGCGAAAGTTGTCGCCAATCCGAGGATGATGCGGTTGGATTTTTATGACGCGGCGGGTCAGAAAATGGAACTTAAAAAAGTCGACAAACAGGCAGTTAACCAAACGCAGAAAGTGGAGCTTACCCCTCAACAGGTGCAGCAGGCAGCCATTGCGCGCGGTGAAGCGGCCAAACAAACCGACCTGAAAGCTGGTGGGGTAGATCAGGCACAAGGCCAGCAGGCGGCACAAAGTGAAACGAACAGCCAGTCCAAAACAGAGCAGGTAAAACAACAAGACACGGTCGCCGCCGAGCAGAAAAATGACCACGGCCATCGCCGGAAAACAGGTGTCAAAGTCTGATTAATCAAAGTGGAGGTGTTTAAGCCGATAGCGGGGTTTTTTGAAGCGATCCAGAAGGATGGCCGGATAAGTATAACGCATATTGGTTTATACGCGACGCTGGTACAGTACTGGCAGGATCATGATTTTACAAATCCGATTAGTGCTTATAGTCATGAAATCATGCCGATAGCAAAGATTTCTGCCAGTACTACTTACCATAAATGTATTCGGGACCTCCACGAATTTGGCTATATCAGATATGAACCTTCCTTTAAAAGGAATCAGCGAAGTAAGATTTATCTGCTTTTCGGGTGTTAATTAAAATGTGTGAAAGATGAGTGTGGAAATTGTAACGAAAGAAGATCTATTGCTTTTTAGGAATGAATTACTAACTGAGATCAAGAATATGCTTTCTGAAAAGCAGTCCCGACCGGTGGAATGGTTGAAGCCTTTACAGTTAAGGAAACTGCTGGGGATCTCCGCTGGAACACTGCGTACCTGGCGGATAACGCGCCAGCTGAAATATTCCAAGGTGGGTGGTTCCTATTACTACCGTTACGCGGATGTGCAGCTCATGCTGGAGAAGGGGGCGTCCCGGTCTTGAATTTTCAATCATCTTTTAACGCGTTGTTGGATAACCTGGCCCGCGATCAGCGCGTCACGGTGTGGCATTTTAGTATTTACGTTAGCTTATTTAATAAATGGGCGGTAAACGACTTCCCTGATTCTTTTCCAATCTCGCGTAGCGAGATCATGGCTCGTACGCATATCGGCAGTATTGTTACCTATCATAAATGTATCCGGCAGTTGCGGGATTACGGCTATATCATTTATCGGCCGTCCTATAACCCTTTCAACGGGAGTTGGGTAACGCTGCTGGTATACTAGTCCCGCTGAGCCGTTACTGTATTTACTAAGAAGAAGGAGGCCGAACCGTTCGGCCTCCTTCTTCTGTTTAGGAGACAGAGTAAACATAGGTGTACTTGCGCCGGCTGGGCAAATCAATTTCCTTTTCGGGCTTGGTGCTTTCCGGTAATGTTTTACCGTCAGTTAACGACAGTGTTTTTATTGCTACCGGTTCCGCTGAAGCTACGCCTGTCAGCTTGTTGCGCAACTGTGCCATATCACGACCGATCTTATCAGGCATGATCTTCGCATAATGTTGGGTCTGCGTCAGCGTAGTGTGACCGAGCATTTTTGACACGGTTTCCAGCGGCACACCATTAGAGAGGCAGATGGTTGTGGCGAAAGTATGCCTGGCCAGGTGAAAAGTCAGTTCTCTGTTAAGACCGCAGATATCCGCTATCTCTTTTAGATAGGCGTTCATTTTTTGGTTGGACAGTACCGGGAGCGCCATATGACTATGCTGACATTTGGGGTGATCGGCGTACTTCGCGAGCAGGGTTAGCGCCAATGGTAACAAGGGAATAGGGCAGGGGGTGTTTGTTTTTTGACGGGCGGTAAAGATCCATTGTTCCCCGTCGTTGCCTTGGCAGATCTCAGTCCGTTTCAGTTTTTTTACATCAGCATAGGCCAAACCGGTACAACAGCTGAATACAAAAATATCCCGCACGTTGTTTAGCCGTTCATTTTCGAAATCTTTGACAACCATCCTTTCGAGTTCAAACTGGTTCAGGGGGTCGCGGCTGATCACTTTCTTGGTTAGTTTGAAATTAACAAAGGGGTCGCCCGGCAGCCATTTGTTCTTCACGCAGATGAGTACGATCTTTTTAAAGTTTGCCAGGTACTTCATGGTGGTATTGTGGTTGCACTTACGAACGGTCTTTAGCCAAAACGCATACTGCTCAATGAAATAATGATCAAGTTTTTTGATGGAAAAATCTTCCTTGTGGTATTGCCAGGCAATAAACTTGCGGGTATGTTCCAGTGAGGTTTCATATCGATCCAGCGTGCCGTCCGCGAAATCTTGTCCCACGAGTGCTTTCATTTGTGAATTGTGCTGGGCGAAAATTTCCAGTATCATTCTTTGCGTTGTCCTGCCGGTAACGAGGTCGCGCAGTAATTCGGCAGTTATTTCTTCTTCCTCACTGATCAGTTGTTGACGGGCCTTAAGCACCTTGCTATGCAGGGTGTCAAGGAAGAAGTTAATTTGTTTAACATCATCCTTGATGCCGATAGCACGGCATTTGTCCTGATCCCAACGGTTCGAATCCCATTGTTCCCTGGTTGACCATTCTACTGCTTTGCAATCAACGGTGATACGCTGGTAGATGAATTTTTTACCTTCATTTTTGGATTGTTTCAGAAAGAAAAGCAATCCGAAGCTTTTTTCTAACATAAATTGCCACGTTTAAAAGTGAATAAATGTCGAAAAACAGTCATTGGGAATCAAGATGTTCACCTCGTGAACAACTTAATATACAGTGAGTTACATGCTTTGCCGTGGCAATTTATAAAATTTTAGAATTGCCACGTATTTGCCACGCCTTTTTGTGTTTTTTTGTGCTTTTTTGCTGTTTTGATGAAAATAAAAAACCCTGTAAATCATTGATTTACAGGGTTTTGTTTGTTTTTGATAATGTATTCCGCGGAGAGCTAGGGATTCGAACCCCAGGACCTGTTACAGTCAACAGTTTTCAAGACTGCCGCAATCGACCACTCTGCCAGCTCTCCGGGGACAAAAGTACAAATCCGGGCCGAATTGGCAAGCGGGAATTTTACTTTTTTTAACATTTTGTTAAAAGGCTTATAAGTAATTGACTGTTAAGTTATTGAATTTTTAATCTGACAACTTTTCTGCGCGAAAACTATTAAAACGGGGCTTGACGATCTTTAAATTGCGCTTGGAAAGATCAATGCTTGCATTCAATTCGAAGCCAATGAGCAATATTAATGAGTTTAAATATAGCCAAAGCATCACTACGATGATAGTACCGATGGAGCCATATATTTTATTGTATGATGCGAAATGATTGATGTAATAAGTAAAACCCAACGAAGTTAAAATGGCCAACCCTGTTGCCAGGATAGATCCGGGGCTTAAAAAGGGCCATTTTAGTTTATGAGACGGCCCGTAACGATATAACACCGAAATACTGACAAAGAAGATGGTGATTATAATAAACCAGCGCGACAGCGTAAGCAAATAGATCCAAAAATGACTTTTGCTTGCTACGTGACTTTGTAAATAGGTTATCACACTTTCGCCAGCTATCATAACAGCTATGGCCACTATAAGAGCTACAGCAATAACTATGGTAAGCAGCATGGCAATGCAACGGCGTTTAAGCCAGGTGCGTTTTTCTAATATCAATGATGAGTTATTAAAAGCCTGCATTAAGTTACTAACGCCATTGGTGGCAAAATATAAGGCAGTTATAAAACCCAATGATAATAACCCCGCATTTTGGTGCTTTATAATGTCTTCTATTGTAGTTTCGAAGGCCAGATAGGCATAGGTTGGTAAAATGGTTCTGAGCAACTCTAATAGTTTTTCCTGGAAATTATCAACCGGGATATAGGCTATCAGTGTAAATAAAAACAGCGTACCCGGGAAAAGCGCCAGCATAAAGTTATATGCCAGTGATGAAGCTTTGTTTAATAAAGAATCCTCCAAAAACTCATTTATCAACGAAATGGTAACAGCGTGTACAGACAGGTTACCAAAACCCGGCAATACAATGCTTTTGGTCCATTTAATAAACGCCCGGTATAGTTTTATACGGAATAATAAACGGTGAACCCATCTCATCTGAAGCTAATTTACTTAAAAAATGGCTTTATTTTATCTAAAAACTCTTGAGATGGCAGGCAGGGGCGGCTGGTTTTCATATTTACAAATACCAGCAAGGTTTCGCCCTGGTGAATGAGTTCGCTCTTTTCATTGTACAGATCATACCTGAAATGAATTTTAACGCCGGGCATTTTATCCATAATAACCTTTACTGTGATCTCTTCGTCGTATAAAGCAGGTTTTAGATACTTGCTTTTCATCTCCAGCACCGGCATCATTATACCTGATGCTTCCATACCGCTGTAGGTAAGGCCCAGGCTGCGCAACATTTCAACACGGCCAACTTCGTAAAACTCGGCATAGTTGCCGTAGTACATATAACCCATTTGGTCAGTCTCGCCGTAACGTACTCTTATTTTGGTTGAGTGCTCAAACATTTATTTTTTAATGTTACGTTCATCAAGCGCCTTGCGGAATTTTTGCGCGTTCCTGTTATGCTCGGCCACATTGGTAGCAAAGTTATGGCGGTTAGAAAAATCCTCTTTAGCAACCATGTATATGTAATCGTTCTTCTCGTAATTCAGTACCGCTTTAACGGCGTTTACTGATGGCAGCATAACCGGCCCCGGAGGTAAACCAGTATGCAAATAAGTATTATAAGGCGAGTTAACCGACAGATATTTGTTTAGCACCCTATGGATGGTAAAATCGTTCATGGCAAAGATAACTGTAGGGTCTGATTCAAGCTTCATACCCTTACGTAGCCTGTTTAAATACAAGCCGGCAATAGTTGGCATCTCGTCGTCATAAACGGCCTCAGCGTCCACTATAGAAGCTAATATGGATACTTGTGGTACGGTTAAGTTTAAAGCGGCTGCTTGTTGTTTACGCGCTGGTGTCCAAAAGTTTTCATAATGCGTAAACATGCGCTTATAAAACTTCTCGGGCGATATATTCCAATACAGCTGATAAGTATCCGGCATTATCATTACAAAAGAATTATCAGTAGTAAAGCCGTATTGTTTCACAAAGTCGGCCGAGTCAAGATAACGAATCAGTGTTGCCGAATCGGCCTCGAACTTTTTACCTACAAATGCGGCAAATTGTTCTTTGGTCCTGAATACATGGAAAGACAATTCCACCTGTTCCTGCTCGCCCAACTGCAGCATCCGTATAAACTTGCGGTTGCTCATCCCTTCATGTAAACGATACTTACCTGGTTTAACATGGCCCACGTATTTCATATTCCGCGCCGCCCATGAGAATGTAGCCGTATCGGTAACTATATTTTTATCGCGGATAGTTTTATAAACGCTGTCAAAGTCCTCGCCGGTATGTATGTATAGGTATTCTTCGTTGCCGGTAACATTTGGCCCGAAATATCTTAAATAATAAAACAATAGGGTGCCGCCCAATGCCAGGACAACTATAATTACAAGGGCGATAATAAATTTCTTAAATGTGCCGCCCGATGATGTTTTTTGTTTAGCCATGATAGTAGTGTGTGATCAGGCCTGCAATCTTTGCATGGCCAGTAATCCGCCGGTTAAATTTTTAACGTTTGTAAAGCCGTTTTGTATTAAAATAGCCTGCGCTGTTTGGCTGCGCAAGCCTGCTTTGCATATAACAATTATTTCGGCGCTTTTGTTAGGGGCCACCAGCGCCAGTTTTTCGGTTAATTGCGATAGCGGTATGTTTGTACCACCAATGTTATAAGTATGATATTCTATTTCTTCGCGCACATCCAGCAAAATAAGCGGCTCGCTGCCCTTTAACCTGCTGTTAAAACTTTGTGCATCAATTTGCTGCATTATTGTTTGCCTTGCGTAACTGTTAAGTTAATTTTTGTACCGATGCTAACCTTAGTTAATGAGTCGGTTTTCATTGGCGATTGGCTAACCACTACAACGTTGCCTGAATCTGTTATCGCGCCCTCGTAAGTAATTGTGCCCACGCTTAAGTTCGAGTTTTTCAATATAAACCTTACCGCGTCGAGGTCCTGGTTTATCAGATCAGGCACTTCAACTTCGCTGGCGCCGACACCATCGCCCAAAACCAGGTCAATTTTTGAGCCTTTAGGGATCTTTGTGCCTGCCTTTATGGTCTGCCCAGCTAATCTTGCTTCTAAAACCACGTTCAATGCAATGTCAGCCCGATAGGTGGTATCGCCAACTTTTAACCCATTGTTTTGCAGGGTAGCAACGGCTTGTATATAAGGCATCTGGTCAATATCAGGGAACGCCACCGGCGGGGCCTTTACCGTAACCATGGTTAAATATATTTTACGATGTTCTTTTACATTGGTTTCGGGGTCAGGGTCTTGTTCTATAACCGTACCCGGAGGCGCATCGCCTACATACACTGAATCTATCTGGTATTCAAAACCCTGATCTTCTAATATGCTGATGGCTTTATCGATAGGCAAACCTTTTAATTTGGGAACGGGAATACCTGAGCCGTGATTAGTATAAAAACTAAGACTGAAAAACGCGATCAATACTATTGCTATAACCAAACCTATAGCCAAAAGTATATTGTTTCTGAAAGATTTGGTTTTTAAATATTCTCCGAGTTTACTCATCTGCAGCCTGGTAGTATTATACTTAATAATGCATCAAACATAAGGATAATTTCGGATTTATGCAGTTTGAAAAACTAATGTATTTATTAGCTCTCCTGCTTCAAAAATATTTATATTTGACCGTATGACAATGAAAAACATAGCACTTTTGGCCGGCGGCTTTACCGGCGAATACGAAGTATCATTAAACAGCGCTCAAAACATAGCGGCTAATTTAGATAAGAACAAATACAACGTTTACACCATATTAGTTAACCGCGACCGCTGGTTTTACGAAGATGACAGCGAACGCTTTGATGTGGATAAAAACGATTTCAGTATAACTGTAAGAGGGGAGAAAATAAAGTTTGACTTTGCCTTTATAACCATTCACGGTACCCCCGGCGAGGACGGTAAAATGCAGGGCTATCTCGACCTGGTAAATGTCCCTTACAATACCTGCGATGTTACTACATCGGCCATTAGCATGAATAAGGCTTATACCAAAACCATTGTGCATGGCATACATGGCCTCAACACGGCTAAATCACTGCGGCTGTTTAGGAATGACGGGCATGATGTTGTTAATATTGCCGCGGCTTTAAAATTCCCGTTGTTTATTAAGCCTAATAATGGCGGCAGCAGTGTGGGTATGAGTAAGGTTTACACCGTTGGCGAGTTGCCTGAGGCCATTGCCAAAGCTTTTCATGAGGACGACCAGATATTGATAGAGGAATTTATAAAGGGCCGCGAATTTAGCCGGGGCATTGCCCGCCTGCATGGCAAAATAACCGTGCTGCCGGCTACCGAGATCATTACTAAAAAGGACTTTTTCGACTATGAAGCCAAGTATTCAGACGGCGAAACTAAAGAAATTACCCCGGCCGACCTGAGCCCTGAAAAAAATGCCCAGATAGCCGAGATATTAACTGAAGTTTACCTGCGCCTTAACTGTAAAGGCATGGCCAGGATAGATTTTATATTGTTAGACGATACACTTGATTTTTACTTTATCGAGATCAACACTACGCCGGGCCAGTCATCAGCCAGTTTAATACCGCAGCAGGTTAGGGCAGCAGGCATGAGCGTGCCTGATTTTTATGGTGAGTTGATAGAAAGTAATATGTAGTTTAAGCTGCTTTGTTTTGTTTCACGAAAATGCGAATCAAATGAAACAGGTGAAACAAGGTTTTGAGTTAACTATTTGATATACAGTTTTTTTCTGAAATTTAGTGAAACAAAATGAAACAACTTTTGCGTCAGTATATTTATAGTTTATTTTAGTGTATATTTTTGATAATCAGTTAATTGCAAAATAGCTGATTTTAGTGGCGAGAAACGCCTTTTTGTTTCATGATGAAACAAGACAAAGCAATCTTGAAGATATTAATAATCCTGTTTTTTAGGATTTTGCCTGCTATCAATAAAAGCAATCAGCTCAATTTTATTGTTTTTGGCTTTGAATCGATATACCAGGGATACTTGCTTAATGATTACACCAATATGAGTTTGTTTCAGCCTGGTGGATTTGCGGAACATTAAAGGTTCGGTTTTTAATGTTTCAAGGTATTCATTAACCCTTGCGGTAAAATTAAATATTTCCTTTTCCGTCCAGTGTTCTTCAAGATAAGCTATTCTTTTACCAAATGTTTTAAGTGCTCTCGGGGTCCAAATTATTTCAACCCCCATTTTCCAAATAGTTTTACTGCTTCTGCATGCGTAACGGTTTCACCACGGTCGGCTTCTGCAAGTCCTTCTAAAACATCTTTTTGCTGTTCATCATTTAGGCCATCAAACCAGTCGGTTTTTCTATCAGACAAAAGCGCTTTTACATCCATAATAAGTCCTTCGTCTGTAGTATTCATTATAGTTTGTAAAATATTCAACTTTTCGATCTTTAAATCCATGGCCTTCATTTTTATACTAAGTTAAACATTTTGAGTTTTAATATTAAAAAATTTACTATCCCCCCCCAGCGAAATCGCTTTTAGAATAGGAGGCTCCGCTGGAGCCGTTAAGATGTTGGTATTTACTATAAACAGGTAGTTCCGCCGGAACTCTCTTTTTTTTAAACTCCGGAGGAGTAACCTGTTTATAGAAATAAAAAACACAGTGGAAGGCTCCGGAGGTGCCTCCTAGAAAAATTTTAATTTTTAAAAGCGATTTCCCTCCTATTCCCCCGGATGATAACTCTTCTCCACATGCTTTAAAACATCAGCCTTATAAAACAGCACATCTTTAAATTTACCATTGATATAGCCCTCTGCCTGGTCTGTAAAATGTTTTGATGTTGGATCGAACGATTGCCCGCCGGTGATGATAGATCTGGCTTTTACTTTCGGACCGAAATCAACTACGGCGATAAAGCTATTACCCGAGTAGCCATAACGTTTTTTGGTATCAACCGTACGGCTTACAAATGATGGCAGTTCGCCAAAGGCTGATGATACCTGGCCCACGGGGATGCTTGGCGCGTTATCGTCAAACACACCGTTGGCGGGGCGCTGGTAGCGGTTAATATCGCCCCACTCGGTTTTCCATATGCCGTAACGGGTTTGCAGGTTTTGTACGCTTTCGGCAAGCAGGTTAAGCAGCTGCTTATCGCTCATGTTTTTTAGGATGATGCCAATACGTTCGGTTTGGTAAGTACCATCTTCGGACGATTTTGCGCGTGGCATAGCCAGTATGATACTGTTTCCCCATTCAACTGCCAGCGTGGTAGCGATAGAATGTACGGCAGATCGCCGGTCCCATTGTTGCAGTACTATTATCGGTTCGGCTAAAGAGGCTTTTGTGCCGGCATCAGCTTTATTATAGGCGTTAAATAAAGCCGGTAGTAATACGTCGAATATGCTTAAGTATTGATCGTAACCCTTTGCTATCAACCCATCCATAGTAACATTTTTTGCATCGCTTAATAAACGGATTGCGTTTACCGCGCGAAAGTTTTGCCCGTCGGGAGCCATATAAGCCGGGTACTTTGTTTTATCCGGACTGCTTTTGCCTGATGAGGTGTAAGGGGTGGAGTTACAGTTCTCTATCCAGCCGGTAACCGGGTTTATAACCTGTACAATTTCGTTAAGCGGGTGCAGGCCCTTCCATTCGGTTGCAATTGTCGAACCATCTACGGGTTGGGTCCAGTCCAGTTTCGGGTCGCGTTTGGGCATAAAGTTGCCGTACCAGAAAACGATATTCCCCTTGTCATCAGCATAAACGGTATTATTTGTTCCGTTTGATAACAGGTTCATCGCCTTTTTATATTCGCCTAAATTATTGGCTTTGGTTATCAGCCATGATTCTAAAAGCGCGTTGTACGATTGATTGTTGGCTTTCAAAGCCAGCCACTTACCGTCGCGACTGCCCAAAACCGGTCCGTGGTGGGTATAGTAGCCGGTTATCACTTTAGGCGTTACCTTATCACCATCCTTTACATTGATAGTTAATTTTCGCCCGGTAACAGGTTTAAGCGCGCCGTTATATTCGTAATACCACTTGCCGTCTTTCTTACTAACCTTTTCGGCGTACAAGTCCCCAACATCGGCATTACTCGAGGTATGCATCCAGCCGCAATGCTGGTTAAAGCCCTGGTAAACAAAAAACTGTCCCCAGGTTACCGCGCCGTAAACGTTAAGCCCTTCGTTACTTACCAGCTGCACCTCATCCCTGAAATAAAAAGGTACATGCGGATTGATATACAACATAGCATGGCCCGAAGCTGTTTTAGCAGGAGATAGGGCAAAGCCATTCGAGCCGATCTCGCGTTCATCCAACAACTCCTGCGGCGAGGTTATTTTATGCGGCGCTACAGCACCGGTAGCCTGGCCCATGCCCGCGTAAAAGTTTTCTGTTTCTCTTAGAGTCAAACCTGCGGTAACGGTAGCATTTACGCTGCCGTCGGTAAACATCAGGGCGTACCATGGCTCGTAATGTTTAAATACTTTAGGTTTCACTTCGGGATGTTTGTACAGGTAGTAGTTAATACCATCGGCAAAGGCGTTCATCAGCTTTTTAAACCATAAGGGCGAGGTTTGGTAAGCTTTTATGGCATAGGCCGTGTCGGTTATCATTTGCAGCTGCACATCGGTATACAATACAGTTGCACCATCAGCTTCGGCCTGCCTGCCCAGCTGGTACAGGTAATTACGCTCCACACCCTGGAAATTTTCTTCGCATTGCTGGTATAGCAACCCAAATACTACTGAGGCATCAGTAGGTCCGTAGATATGCGGTACGCCCCAGTTATCTTTAATTATGGTAACGGTTTTGGCTTGTTGTCGATAGCGGGAGATCTCGGCAGGCGTGAATTTTTGAGCGATAACACATACCGGGGACAGCAAAAACAGGAGAGCAGTTAATTTTTTTTTCATAGCTAAATAGCGAAACCTAATTTAGCTATTTTGGATGAAATTAATGAGAGTGAACTTTGATTCAGTCGCAGGGAATTGCTTTTTTAACTAAAAACCGTTTAAGGAGGCACCTCCGGAGCCTTCTAATTTGTTTCTTCTTACTATAAACAGGTTACTCCTCCGGAGTTTAAAAAAGAGAGTTCCAGCGGAACTACCTGTTTATAGTAAATACCAACAATATTTAACGGCTCCAGCGGAGCGCCCTACTTAGCCAGGTTATTTTTTAAATGAAGTATAGTGTTCAATCACATCTGCCGGGATCTTGGCAGCTTTTCCATCGGCTATAGTTACCATTACAAAATCAAACCAGCCATCGCAGCATATTTTATTGCTGGTTTTGTTTTTGATGTCGAATTTAACGCGGCAGATCTTTTCGTCGATACTTTCAATGCCGGTGTTAACGGTAAAATAGTCGCCCAAAATTAGGGGGCGCTTATAGTCCATAAACACGCTGCGCACCAGCCAGCCGTAGCCCTGCTCTAAAAACACTTCCATAGCCATGCCGTAGCAGCGTTCCATCTGGTCGTACCTGGCGGCCAGCACGTAATCAAAATACCGGCTGTTGTGCACGTGGCGGTACATATCAATATCGTCGGGCCGAACACGGTATTCGGTTTGAAAGGTGGCGTAGCTCATGTTAAGTCAAAATCAAAAGTAAAAATTCAAAAGGGAATAAATAGAATCGCTGTCTTTTTTAAATAGGAAACCGACGATTTTAATAGGTAACTTTAATTACCAATTTAAAGCCATGCAACGTCCTGTTTTTATATTTATACTGGTGATATGCTTTATCAGCAGTAACCGCTTAAAAGCGCAGGTGATATTTAATGGTGATCTTGAAAAGATAGACCCCAAAACCAATATGCCGGTAGCCTGGACAACCGTAATGAAAGGTGGGTATAGGTATCAACTGGATAGTAATACGGTGAAACACGGCAAATATGCAATCAGTATTACATCAAACGATACCGCCCCTTATGGCGCTATTAACTGTGTTCTCCCTTATAATTTTACCGGCAGTACCTTGCAATTAAAAGGGTTTATTAAAACAGAAAATGTTACCAATGGCTATGCAGGTATTTGGATGCGGGTAAATGGTATTGACGAATTTGATAAAATGGAAAAGCAAAACCTGCACGGTACCAACGATTGGAAGGAATATACCATTTCAATGCCCTATAACAGCGAGGTTGCGCGCAGCATCAACGTTGGCGGGTTATTAACAGGGAAGGGCAAAATGTGGTTTGATAATTTAAGGCTTTATATTGACGGTAAACTGATTACAAAGTTGCCGTACAAGCCCGTTGTAGAACCGCCTGCTAAGTAGATAGGTCAGTATTGGTATTTGGTTGTATATTTGTGCCGATACCTATACCATGAAATTAAATCATATAAACCTACCAGTAAAAGATGTAGCGGCAGCCCGCGATTTTTTTGAAACCTATTTCGACTTTAAACCGGTTGACGTAAAGCTAAACGATACCCTCTCAATTTTAAAAGGCGGGGGTGGGTTTACCTTGGTGCTGATGAGCGAAAAGCTTAATCAAAATGGTAACCATACTTACCCGGACGCTTTTCATATCGGGTTCTTCCAATCAACGGACGAAGAAGTAACGGCTACGTTTGAACGATTAAAAGCCGGCGGCATACCGTTAGCGCAAGAGCCGCAACTAATTCGTAAAACTTTTGGGTTTTATTTCAGGCACCAGGATATTTTAATAGAGATTGCTACCGGGAGTTGATAATTTAAACATTCGTTTTATATTTGAGAGAACCTAAATGCAACTATCGCATGATCAAAAGAATACTTATCACTTTAATTTTATTTGTTAGCACGGCGGTTGTTTATGCCCAGCAATACACACCAAAAAATCTTATCGGCCATTGGCGCGAAGCAAAGCGCAAGCAGGTTAATATCTTTTTTTTAACCGACTCTACAGGAGCATGGGTAGCCAATGATGGCTTTGTGCATAATAAAATGAATTATACTGCAAAGGCTGATAAGGATATTATTGAATTGAAATTTACAACACAGGTAAATACCAAACATCCCAGGTACGGTCACCCTCAAATTAAATTTTTAAATGACAGTGTCTTTTTAATCAGGATGATGTGGGGCATACCCAAAGACGCTGATATTACTAATAAAAAAGTAACGGTGTTTGTGAAGGTGAAAAACGAGCTGCCCGGAACAGAAATGAGATTGCCTTCTTATAAAGACTTGCTTGGCCAATGGTTAAGCAAGTTTAAAAAGGACACCGGAAAAGTTAAATTAAATTTCATTGACTCTAATCGTGTCATCAGGAAAACAGCAACCAGTGTTACTTTAATGGATTACGTAGCCAATTTTACAACGCAACCCTTAACTATTGATTTTTATGTAAAAGGCGAATTGATCAACCAGGCGTTTTTACTTTTTCAAACCCGTAATGATTTACGAATAGAATATTTTGACCCGGGACGGCGTAAAGACCATTTTACAGTTTTCGGGCAAAATAATAGCTTTACACGAGAGAAGCGCTTTGCTGACTATGTTAGTGAGTTTTAAGTATCGTTAAATAATTATATTCTTTTGATTTTTAACTTTTTACTTTTGAATTAAAACATTACCTTTGCACCCACAAATAACAAAATAATTAACGCTTTAATATTATTTACGTAATGTATTTAAGTACAGAAGAAAAACAAGAAATTTTCGCAAAACACGGTAGCAGTGCAGCCGACACAGGTTCGACCGAAGGTCAGGTAGCATTATTCACTTACCGTATCGCCCATTTAACCGGCCATTTGAAAAAAAACAAACACGATTTTTCAACCCAGTTATCACTGCAAAAATTAGTAGGTAAACGCCGCGGATTGCTGGCTTACCTTTACAAAAAAGATATTGAAAGATACCGTGCCATCATCAAAGCGTTAGCGCTTAGGGATATCATTAAGTAACTTTAAGTTATTTTTTATAAAAAGCCGTCTCAGTTTAGAGTACGGCTTTTTTACTTTCTGCAACAATATTACACACCATAAAAAAACCGATGTGCTCTAAAAGATGAAAAGTGCATCATAACGCAAAAAAAGATGAACATAATTAAGAAAGTAATTGATTTAGGTGACGGCCGCACCATCGAGATCGAAACAGGAAAACTGGCCAAACAAGCTGATGGATCAGTAGTAATAAAAATGGGTGATACCATGTTATTGGCTACCGTGGTTTCATCAAAAGAAGCAAAAGAAGGAGTTGATTTTTTACCTCTTTCTGTTGATTATCAAGAAAAATACGCTGCTACCGGTCGTATCCCCGGTGGGTTTTTACGCCGCGAGGCCCGTTTGTCAGATTATGAGGTTTTGATCTCGCGTTTGGTTGACCGTGCATTGCGCCCAATGTTCCCGAGTGATTATCATGCTGACACACAAGTAATGATATCATTAATATCAGCTGATAAAGATATCATGCCTGATGCATTGGCAGGTTTAGCTGCATCAGCGGCATTATCTGTATCTGACATCCCTTTTAACGGCCCCATATCAGAAGTGCGCGTAGCTAAAGTTGATGGTAAATTAGTTATCAACCCCACTTTAACCCAACTGCAAACTGCAACTTTAGAGTTTATTGTAGCAGGTAACGAGCATGACATTAACATGGTTGAAGGCGAAGGCGCCGAGATCCAGGAGCCTGAATTGGTTGAAGCAATTAAATTTGCACACGCTGCTATTAAAGTTCAGTGTTTAGCTCAAAAAGAGTTAACTATTGAAGTTGGTAAAACCGAAAAACGTGTTTATAGCCATGAGCATAGTAATGATGAGTTGGAGAAAGCTATCTACGCTGCTACTTACGATAAAGTTTACGCTATTGCAGGCGAAGCTTCAGGTAAAGACGAGCGTGGTGCTAAATTTAAAGCCGTACGCGACGAGTATATCGCAACGTTAGGCGAGATAGATGATATCACTAAATTCTTAGCTAAAAAATATTACCATGATGTGGAGTATGACGCTATCCGTAACCTTGTATTAGACGAAGGCAAACGTTTAGACGGCCGTAAAACTACAGAGGTACGCCCAATATGGAGCGAAGTTGGTTACTTACCGGCTGCTCACGGTTCGGCTGTATTTACCCGGGGCGAAACGCAATCATTAACATCAGTTACCTTAGGCGCTAAGGATGATGAGCAAATGATTGATGGTGCGTTCATCAATGGTTATCAAAAATTCCTGTTACACTATAACTTCCCTGGTTTCTCAACCGGCGAGGTTCGTCCTAACAGGGGTGCAGGCCGTCGCGAGATCGGTCACGGTAACTTAGCCATGCGTTCATTAAAACGTGTATTACCTGCCGAGGATGCAAATCCTTACACTATCCGTATCGTATCTGATATTTTAGAATCAAACGGTTCATCATCAATGGCTACGGTTTGTGCCGGTACATTGGCGTTGATGGATGCAGGTATCAAAATTACCAACCCGGTATCTGGTATCGCGATGGGATTGATCACTAACGAAATGGGTACTAAATATGCTATCCTTTCTGATATCCTTGGCGACGAAGATCACTTAGGTGATATGGACTTTAAAGTAACGGGTACCAAAAACGGTATTGTTGCTGTACAAATGGACCTGAAAATAAACGGCCTTTCGTGGGAAGTGTTAACCAACGCTTTAAACCAGGCTAAAGACGGTCGTTTACATATCCTTGGCGAAATGGCCAAAACCATGAGCGCGCCCCGCGAAGATTACAAACCACACGCTCCGCGTATCGTTACTATCCGTATCGACAAAGAGTTTATTGGTGCCGTTATCGGACCTGGCGGCAAGATCATCCAGGAAATGCAACGCGAAACCGGTGCTACTATCTCTATCGAGGAAGTTGGCAACCAGGGTGTAGTTCAAATATTTGCTGATAACAAAGACGCAATTGATAAAGCAGTTACCCGTATTAAAAACATAGCTTCTAAACCAGAAGTTGGTGAGATATACGAAGGTAAAGTAAAATCAATTATGCCATTTGGTGCATTTGTTGAAATTATGCCGGGTAAAGATGGTTTGTTGCACATATCTGAAATAGACCACAAACGTATTGAAACCATGGACGGCATTTTTGAAGTTGGTGATGAAGTACGTGTTAAATTATTAGATGTTGACAAGCAAGGTAAACTGAAACTTTCGCGTAAAGTTTTATTGCCTAAGCCGGAAGCAGCGCAATAATTTGCCCCCTCTAAATCTCCCTCGGTTGGGGAGACTTAATATTTGCACTTTCTAAAGCCCTCCCCGGAAGGGGAGGGTTTGGGATGGGCTTGTGAAGGCCTTATTTATAAGGCCTTTGTTGGTTTATCAAAATTTTGTTTTAAAAATCTAAAATAATTAAAACAAAAAGTGGTTTTCTGATATTTACGTCAGTTATAGTGTTGATAAAAGCTAAAAGGCCGATCTATTGAAAAATGACCTCTACTCCGCATGACCCTTTAGATTTTCTCAATAGCAACAATAATTCAGGCAAACCGGCAGGACCCCATGCTGATTTAGTCCAGTTGTTATTGTACGAAATAATAAGGGTGAAAGAATTGATTGCCTATTACGACTCCATCCCCAATGGTGGCGGGCAGCTTGGTGCTTCTATTTTGACCGAGCTGGTTACCGAAGCTTATAACTCGTTAGTTAACTATGATGTAGTGCTGATGAAGAAATATTATGATCTGTTGTTAAACTGTGACTGAGCCCCCCAGCCCCCTGAAGGGGAGTAAAATAACTTATAATTTTTTTCTTCTCCCCCTTTAGGGGGTCGGGGGGTTTACTATATTTGCTTTATGAACCATCTAATCTCCCCATCAATCTTAGCTGCCGATTTTGGTAACCTGCAACGCGATATCGAAATGCTTAATAAAAGCGAGGGCGACTGGATCCATGTAGACATTATGGATGGTTTGTTTGTGCCCAATATATCTTTTGGTTTCCCGGTAACCGAGGTGGCTTATAAGCACGCTACGAAGCCGCTTGACGTACATTTAATGATTGTTGACCCTGATAGATACATCAAACGTTTTGCTGCGGCAGGCGCAGCCGGTATCACCGTACAGTTTGAGGCTTGCCCTAATTTACACCGTACCGTGCAGGTTATAAAAGAAGCCGGTTGCAGGGCAGGGGTGGCCATTAATCCGCATACACCGGTAGCTATGTTGGTTGATATTATCGGCGAGCTGGACCTGGTGCTGGTGATGTCGGTAAACCCGGGTTTTGGCGGGCAGCACTTTATTGAAAACACCTATAAAAAAGTAGCCGAAGTAAAAAAACTGGCTGAAGCGAATAAGCCAAACCTGTTTATTGAGGTTGACGGCGGTGTTGATCAAAACAACGCCGGTAAGCTGTTTTTGGCAGGTGCGAATGTATTGGTGGCGGGTAGCGCGGTGTTTGCAGCAGCTGATCCATCGGCAATGATATCAACCCTTAAACATGCCTGATTTTTATTACAATCGTAATACAAATAGTGCCTTTATTTTCATTTTATTCAATATAGTAGCCTAAAAAGCTGATTTTATAAAACATTTGCATTTTTTAAAATAAATGCAAATAAAGCCTATAAAATTTGTCAGATTAATTACCTTTGCCCCATCAAAATATAAACTTTACAATATTATATTTTGTTCAAACCAATTTTCAAAACATATGAAACACAATTTTGGTGCCGGTCCGGGCATCTTACCTCATGAAGTTTTAAAGCAGGCAGCAGCCGCGGTTGTTGATTTTAACGGTATCGGTTTATCTCTTTTAGAGATCTCGCACCGTTCGGCCGAGTTTGAGGCGGTTTTAGATGAAGCCGTAAAATTAGTTAAAGAATTATTAGAAGTTCCGGAGGGTTATTCGGTATTGTTTTTACAAGGCGGTGCAAGCACACAATTTGCAATGGTGCCTTATAATTTGTTACCGTCAACCGGCAAAGCGGCTTATGTCGAGTCGGGCGTTTGGGCTAATAAAGCATTAAAAGAAGCTAAGTTTTTTGGAGAGGTTGAGGTTATCGCGACTTCTAAAGAAGCCAACTTTACTTACATCCCTAAAGATTATACCGTACCAACTGATGCGGCTTATTTGCACCTTACATCAAACAATACCATTTACGGTACGCAGCTGCATCAATTCCCGGCATCGCCGATACCTGTGGTTTGCGATATGTCTTCGGATATTTTTAGCCGTAAAATTAATGTTGCCGATTTTGGTATCATTTACGCCGGTGCACAAAAAAATATGGGCCCTGCCGGTACTACCTTAATAATTGTTAAGGACGAGATCTTAGGCAAAGTTGATCGTAAGATCCCGGCAATGCTTAACTACCAGGTACAAATAGAAGGCGGATCGATGTATAATACCCCACCTGTATTTGCCATTTATGTTTCGATGTTGACACTAAACTGGTTAAAATCAAAAGGCGGTGTTGAAGCTATCGCGAAAGAAAACAAAGCAAAATCACACGTATTGTACGAAGAGATTGACCGCAACCCGCTGTTTAAAGCAGTGTGCGCTGTCGAAGACCGTTCGGACATGAACGTTTGTTTCGTGATGGAAAACCCTGAGCTGGAAAAACCATTCCTGAAACTATGCGACGAAAAAGGCATAATAGGCATTAAGGGCCACCGTAGTGTAGGCGGTTTCCGTGCTTCAATATATAACGCATTGCCAATAACCAGCATTTACGTGCTGATTGACGCAATGCAGGAGTTTGCAGAGAAAAATAAATAATTGGTGAATGGTTGATTAGGTTGATTAGGTGAGTGGTTTTAACCATTATAACTTAATCAACTTAATCAACTTAATCAACTTAATCAACCTAATAAACTATTCAACTAAAGATGATCAAAATATTAGCTAACGATGGGATAGACCCTATCGGTAAAAAGATGTTAGAGGATGCCGGATTTGAGGTTGACACTAATAACATACCACAGGACGAACTACCTGTTAAATTACAAAACTACGATGCCATTACTGTACGCAGCGCTACCAAAGTACGCAAAGCGTTAATTGATGCCTGCCCTAACCTGAAGCTTATTGGCCGCGGTGGTGTTGGTGTTGATAATATTGATGTAGAATACGCTAAAGAAAAAGGCGTAGGTGTATATAACACGCCTGCATCATCATCATTATCAGTTGCCGAGCTGGTGGTTGCACAACTATTTACCGGTGTGCGCTTCCTGCATGACAGTAACCGCAAAATGCCGGTTGATGGCGGCACCAAGTTTAACGACCTGAAAAAAGCTTACGCCAAAGGTATCGAGCTGCGTGGTAAAACTTTAGGTATTGTAGGTTTTGGCCGTATTGGCCGCGAGGTAGCTAAAATTGCTATCGGTATCGGTATGGATGTGATTGCTTATGATCTGTTCGAGTTTAACGCCGAGGTTGAGATTGTTTTAGGAACCGGCGGTACAAAAGTTAACGTTGCTGTTAAAAAAGCTACGTTAGACGAGATTATCAAAACTGCTGATTTCATCACCCTGCATACACCATTCATCGACAAAGCCCTAATTGGAGCCGAAGAATTGGCAAAAATGAAAAAAGGTGTTCAACTGATCAATATTTCACGTGGTGGATTGATTGACGAGTTAGCCCTGATCGACGCGTTAAACAGCGGACAGGTAGCTTATGCGGCATTAGATGTGTTTGATAACGAGCCGACTCCTCGTCCCGAGATCTTAGCTCACCCAAAAATATCATTAACCCCGCATATCGGCGCTGCAACCAACGAAGCGCAGGAGCGGATAGGCGTAGAGCTGGCCAGTTTAATTATCGGGCACTTTAAGAAATAGTGAAATAACTCACAACAAACAAAAAAGGCGCTATCAGCGCCTTTTTTGTTTGTGAAAAATGCGTCATTGCGAGGAACGAAGCAATCTCTGCACATGCTAATCAATGTCCTTGATCTCAGTTTGAGACGGATGCTAATGAGATTTATCCTATTGAATATCCTACGTAGAGATTGCTTCGTTCCTCGCAATGACGTGTTGTAGTAGTCGGTTGTTAAAGTATATAACTGACTCCCTTTTCCGGGATAGTAACCGGGTATCCATCATTAGTTAAACTATCAGCCAGCAGTTGCATACTGCTTTCTTCGCCATGCACAAGGTAGACGCCTTTAAGATTGGCTTTATCCTGCGTTTTAATGTTGTTTATAAGGTCTTCGTGGTCGCCGTGGGCGCTCAGGACGTCGGTTTGTTTAATGGTGGCATATACGGCCAGATCGCGGTCCTTGATGTGGACTATCGAATCTCCGCGCAATAAACGGTGGCCCAAAGTACCTTTAGCGCAATAGCCAATGAAAAGGATGGTGCAGTAATAATTCTGGATATTATAAAACAGGTGATCCTGGATACGCCCGCCCTCCAGCATACCTGCCGATGAGATGATGATACAAGGCTCGAAATAATTAGAGATCTGGCGGCTGTCTTTTAGCGACTCGATGTACTCTAAATTATCAAACTCAAACTCATCGCCCTGAGCCTTGTAAAAATCCTGCGCTTCTTTGTTTACCAGGTTATGATATTTACGGAAGATACCTGTAGCCATGCTGGCCATCGGGCTATCCACAAAAACTTTAACCGGTGGCAACAGTCCGCTGCTGAAGATCTTGTTTAACGAATAAACCAATGATTGTGTGCGCCCGATGCTGAATGCCGGGATAATTAACCGACCCTGCTCTTTAACGCAGCACTTGTCAATCACTTCAACCAGTGTTTGCTCAACCGATTTGTCTTTGGTATGCATGCGCCCGCCGTAGGTTGATTCGGTTACTATAAAATCTACCGGGGGTAGTGGTTCCGGATCGTCCAATACCGGGTAATTTTTACGGCCGATATCACCCGTAAAGGCGATGGATTTTTCGGTTCCGTTATCGTTTACTTTAAAAACTGCCGCGGCAGCACCTAACAAGTGCCCAACCGGGATAAACGTTAACTCAATATCCCCGGTAATGCGGAACGGCTTGTTAAAGCCAATAGTTACAAACCTGTCCATCGCATCCATTACATGCTTTTGCAGGTATAGCGGCTGCACGTTGGTGCCAAACTTACCTTTACCATGCTTACGGCTTTTATGGGCCTTATTTATAAAGATGTTAACCGAATCCAATAATAACAACTCGGTCAGATCAGCAGTGGGGGGAGTGGACAAGATCTGCCCGTTAAAGCCCATACGCACCAGTGTAGGTATATTACCAGAATGATCGATATGCGCGTGGGTTAACACTACTACATCAATATCAGCCGGGTTAAACGGGAAATCTTCGTTTGATTGGATGCTGCGGTCCTTTTCGTAATCAAGCCCGCAATCAATTAATATTTTATATAGGCCAACTTCAAGCAAATGCATGCTGCCGGTAACCTGGCGGGCAGCACCGTGTATAGTTAATTTCATTTAAGATTTTCTTTGCGGCGGATCTGGTTTTTAAGAAGGAATAAAATTATCCCAACCAGTATAAAAACAATGATCTTAAAATTAAGTGATGCTTTATCTGATAGCCTGATATTCTCGTCGTCTTGTTTTTTTAATTTCTCTAATTGTTTTTGCAACCGGGTAATGGTATACATAGATTCAAGGGCGGTACCTTCAACCTCTTTTGATTTATCCACAGCCTGTGTTTGTTGAAACGCCCGGTAATCCAATAATATTTTAAGCTCGCGGTATATGTCATTATCCGTTTTAACAATATCCATCAGTATTTCATTACTGCGGCGGATGTCCTTTTTAGTTTGCAGGCCAAAAATGCCGGTATGCGTGCCCAGGCTTTCATCATACTGCCCAAACTTTTCGCCCCGCACAGCCAGCATGCTGTTAATTTTTGCGCGCTGGCGCTGGTAAGCAACCGAGTCGGTATTTGCCTGTGCAAATCCATCAGCAAACAAAAAGCATAATAGGCAAACTAATATTATCTTCCTCATCTGTTATAATCAAAGTCAATAATTACACTATCGCCTAAATTAAGGCCCAACAAGCCGCTGGCGTTACCTTTATTTATGGCTATCTCCAGGTGGTCGCTAATACCAAACAGGCAAAGCTTTTCGCCCTCGGGTACCTCGCTGTAATGCCAGCTAAGGTGGTTAATCGTTTCGTTGCGCTTAAAGTATAACGTAAACTGCCTGCCTTGCTGCACCTGGTTAAAAAACTCTTTGGTAATATTAGTAATTACATTCTGGAAAGAGTCAATATAAATTACCGCGCCTTTTATCACACTCTTTTCTATCACCGGCTGCAGGTTCATTTTTTGTTCAATGCCCGCTATTGGGATACCAATTTCTGTAAGCTTCCCGCCTTTTGCCAGGTGCACCGCTGCCTTCACAAAAATATCTGCCAGCGGGAAATGCAGGAACTTTAGGTCCTGCATAATGTTTATCTCCACTATTTCTTCGGGCTCCTGGTTAAACATCAATGAGAATATACCGTTGTCTGATCCTACAAAGTAATGGTTCTTATAACGCAGGGCCAGGTATTTGGTATTATCGCTGTATACGGTATCAATACCAATAAGGTGCACGGTATCGTCAGGAAAATAATAGAAACTATTTTTTAAAATGAACGCCGCTTGTTGTACATTGTAAGCGGCAACACTGTTGGTAATATCAACAATATTAACGGTTGGCAGCAATTTCAAAATACTACCTTTAAGGGCAGCCTGATAAATGTCTTTATCGCCCAAATCAGTAGTTAAAGTTATTATTGCCATTAAATTTATTAAATATTTATTACTAATCTTGTACAAGCGTTAGACGCTGCAAATATTCAATTTTTAATTCATAAAAATTAGCAACAAAATAATCAAAATTACTATTGAACGAGCTCAAAATTTCAATTGAAAATATTAACCCCGCCGTTTTATGGGGGCCGAACAATGATCACTTCGAGATCATTAAAAAACAATACCCAAAACTAAAGATAGTTGCGCGTGGAAGTGAGGTAAAAGTACTGGGCGACGAGCGCGAGCTGGTAATTTTTGAAGAAAAATTTAATCACCTGATACAGCATATTGAGAAGTTTGAGAACCTGAACATAACCGACCTTGAGCGGGTATTAGGTTCGAAGATTGATATAAATGCGCCTGCCGATCCGGCTGCTGACAAATTTGCCAGCGGCGAGGTTATTGTATTTGGCCCTAACGGTGTTATGGTTAAGGCACGTACAGCCAACCAGCGCAAAATGGTTGATTGTATCAACAAAAGCGATATCCTGTTTGCCATAGGCCCTGCGGGTACAGGTAAAACCTACACTGCGGTTGCTTTGGCGGTAAGGGCTTTGAAAAACAAAGAGATCAAACGGATTATCCTTACCCGCCCTGCTGTTGAAGCAGGCGAGAACCTGGGTTTTTTACCGGGCGACCTTAAAGAAAAGATAGACCCATACCTGCGCCCGCTATATGATGCGCTGGACGATATGATCCCGGCCGAAAAGCTGAAATTATATTTAGAGAACCGTACTATTGAGATAGCACCGCTTGCATTTATGCGCGGCCGTACATTGGATAACTGCTTTGTGATATTGGATGAGGCCCAAAATGCTACCGATATGCAGTTAAAAATGTTTTTAACGCGTATGGGTCCGTCGGCCAAGTTTATTGTTACGGGTGATGTTACGCAGATAGACTTACCTAAAAAACAACAATCGGGCCTGCATACCGCCCTGCGTATATTAACCGATATAAAAGGTATTGAAATAGTGTACCTAAGCGGCGAAGACGTTGTACGCCATAAACTGGTACGCAAGATATTAGAAGCTTACGGAGATATACAGTAGAGTTTTGAGTTATGAGTTATGAGTGGTGAGTAATTTTTCGCCCGCTTTAACTCACAACTCACAACTCATAACTCACAACTAATAAATGAATGCAATAAAGGAAACCCATTTTAATTTCCCAAACCAAACCGGTTTTTATAAAGGTAAGGTTAGGGATGTTTATACGATAGATAATAAGTACCTGGTAATGTTGGTAAGCGACCGCATCTCGGCATTTGATGTGGTACTGCCCGAGCCAATTCCATATAAAGGACAGGTATTGAACCAGATAGCCGCCAAATTTTTAAAAGCCACTGCCGATATTGTACCTAACTGGGTAGTGAGTGTGCCCGACCCAAGCGTAACCATTGGCCGCATTTGCGAGCCATTTAAGGTTGAAATGGTTATCCGCGGCTATTTAGCGGGCCATGCCGCGCGCGAATATGCTGCCGGCAAGCGCCGGGTTTGTGGTGTAAGCCTGCCCGAAGGTTTAAAAGAGAACGATAAACTGCCCGAACCCATCATCACCCCGACAACCAAGGCGGCTGTGGGGCATGACGAGGATATATCACGCGAAGAAATACTAAAACAAGGTATTGTATCGGTTGAGGATTATGAGCAATTAGAAAAATATACCAGGGCATTATTTGCCCGGGGTACCGAAATTGCCGCCAAACAAGGTTTAATTTTGGTTGATACCAAGTATGAATTTGGCAAGGTTGGCGACCAGATCTACCTGATCGACGAGATCCATACACCTGATTCATCGCGCTATTTTTATAGTGAAGGCTATGCCGAAAGACAAGCTAATAACGAGCCGCAAAAGCAGCTGTCTAAAGAGTTTGTGCGCCGTTGGTTAATAGATAATGGTTTCCAGGGTAAAGATGGACAGGTGGTGCCTGTAATGACGCCGGAGAAGGTAGCATCGATATCAGAACGCTATATTGAGCTTTATGAACAAATAACAGGCGAGACGTTTGTAAAACCTGCAGGAGTAAACGTATTGGACAGGGTAGAAGGTGCAATTATAAGCGCGTTAGCCACATTGTGATTTTATTTGTAAATAAAATTATATATTAGCACTTAAATTACTGAATTAATAAAATGAAGTTTACAGTTGATAAACACGAGAAATATATTTTGCTGAAGCTCAATGAGTCAAAATTAAACTCGTTGATCACGCCACAGCTAAAATCAGAATTAATATTGATCAATACCGAAGGGCAGAGAAATATTATTCTTGACCTGTCACAGGTTAAATTTGCCGATTCTTCGGGCTTAAGCAGCTTGTTGGTTGGCCATCGTTTATGCAAAAACGCGGGTGGCTCATTTATCCTTACGGGATTAAATGCTGCTGTATCACGCCTGGTTACCATATCTCAATTAGAAACCGTTTTAATTATTGTCCCTACATCCGAAGAAGGTATTGACCATATCTTTATGGAGGAGATAGAAAAAGAATTAAAAAAAGAAGCAAGATAATACTTAAATTGTTTACCTGATATGAAATTTGAGGTAACAATTCTCGGAAGTAGTTCTGCAACTCCTATTTATAATCGAAATCCCACATCGCAGGTGCTCAATATTAATGAGCGCCTTTATTTGATTGATTGCGGCGAAGGCACGCAGCAGCAAATGTTGCGCTTTGATGTAAGGGCCAGCCGGATAGATCATATCTTTATCAGCCATCTGCACGGCGACCATTACCTGGGCCTGGTAGGTTTACTGTCGTCGCTCCATTTAAACGGGCGCAAAAAACCGCTCAAGCTATTTGGGCCGCCGCAGCTGATGGAAATTATCGACCTTCAGTTTAAGTATTCAGAAACTACAATACAGTACGCTATTGATTTTTTTCCTACTGATGCTACCCGCCGGCAGGTAATTGTGGTTAATGAGGATGTTACGATTGAAACCATCCCGCTTGATCACCGCATAGCCTGCACCGGTTTTTTATTCAGACAGAAAAAGCGCTTGCGCAAATTATTGAAGGACGAGCTGGAACGTTTACAGGTGCCGGTAGAGGTTTTTACCGCGCTAAAAAAAGGCGCCGACTACACCGATTTAAAGGGCAAGGTTTATAAAAATGATACCCTCACCACAGATTCGGACGTGCCAAAAACCTATGCTTATTGCTCTGATACCTTATTTAATGAGCAATACTTCGCACAAATAAATAATACCGACTTGCTTTACCACGAGGCCACATTTTTGCATAACATGGTGGATAGGGCAAATGAAACCCACCATACCACTGCCTTGCAGGCCGGCCAGATAGCTTTAACAGTTAACGCTAAAAAGCTGCTTATAGGCCATTTCTCGGCACGGTACAAAACATTGGACGAATTGTTGGAGGAAGCGCAAAGTGTATTCCCTAATACAGCTTTGGCTATTGAGGGCAGGACGTTTGTTGTTTAGTAACTTGGATTGTATTGGACGAGGCTCTTCTTCCTAATGGCTAATTTCAAGCTTATATCCTTTCCCGCGTATAACAACGATGTTGATATTCGGATCAAATTCCAATTTTTTTCTAAGTTTTGAAATAAACATATCCAAACTACGGCCCACAATAATACCTTCATCTTCCCATATCTCTTTTTGCAACCGGCGTCTCTCTATAATCTCGTTAGGCGACAACGCGAAAATTAACAACAGGCGCGTTTCAGTTCCGGTTAAGTCTACGGTTTCATTATTTATTAGCAGCTGCCGTTCATGCACATTAAACAATACCGAGCCTAAAGTGAATGCCTTAGTATACTTATCGTTTGTTAAGGCTTTCCGCGGCTTAGATCTCAAAAAAATAAAACCAACAAATGCTAAAAATGGCAGGCTGCCCAAAACGTATCCATTCACAGCTGTATATATGCCGACAGGTTTAAATTTTAGGTTAATCATGTAGCGTGCAGTAGGTTGCTTTCTTTTTGAACATGTTACAATATCATTTTTTTTATTTTTGGATATAGCGTATCCAAAGACCACACCTGCGTTGCCAGGATTTAAAACGTTGACAACATAATCGCCGGTTAACGGGTCATTGGCCAACAAACGGCGGGTTGTATTCATCAGCGAGTCCGATTGAAAAGTAAACGCATTCTCAAACCTGATCTGGTATTCATTTTCTGCGGTCTTTTTTACGGGGAGTACTCTCGATGCACTGTCGCCCGATTGTAAGAGTACTTCATGCCCGATCTTGCGGAGCAAAACTTCCTTTCTGGCTATATCAAAGTCGTCGCTGCCCGCCATACGGAAAGCTATACAGGATACAAAAACAAACAGCAGTAATATAAATACGCCCAGGTACTTGCGTTTCCCAGAGAAGAGGTTTCGGCTATCACGCATAATATTATATTTTATTTACAAAGTTTACATTTTTATTTACAATCTAAGTTCCTCAGGCTGAAATATATCAAAGTATTTTTGTTGAACCAACTTTAAAAGGACATGAAGAAAAAAAAATGCCTTAAACGGATCTGATTTATCAGTAGATACATCTATGTTAATTAAACCTGAAAAAAATAGGAAAAAAGTTATTTATGCGCTGATCTTACCGCTGGTTGTGGTAAGCGGAATAGTATTTGCTAATCGCGAAATTAAAAATGAAACTTCTAAAAGGTCAACCCTAAAGCCACTCTCTGCTGCCGAAAGGAAAGCTGCATTGAAAAAATGGGAGGCTACCCCTGATGGTATAAATTACAAAAAATGGGAAGCGTCTCCAGAAGGTAAAAAAGTGTATGCCGGTGCTGCTAAAATAAGGAAGCATATTAAGGACTATACCAATATGGAGGCTGTTGTAACCTCTCTTTCTCTTCCGCCAGGCTCAAGATTAGGTTTCGGAGTGATGGTCAGGATTAATGCTGACGATTATATTCTTGCCTTTGGGCCGGAACAGTCTGACAAGCTTTTTTTAATATTTAACAATGAATTTCAGCAATTGCATAGCCTGAAAGTTAACGACAAAATAATTATAAAAAGCCATAATGTATCGTACGCCCCCAAGTACTCATATCCAATAGTATCGGGCGACTATGTAGAACGGGATAGTACAATAATTTATAAACGTGCCCCTCGCAAAGGCGGTTGCTAAGTAAATAAATTAGGAAATACGCACACATTTACATCTTGTTCCTGGCGGTTGGTTTTGCGCCTGGTGCGGGCAAAACCAACCAAACGCACCTAAGTGCGTACTCAAAGACATAATCACTTCTTACGGCCCTCCCGGGCAAGTTCGTAATATAAAACAAGGCCGAAATGGTACCATTTTGATTACCTCATGGCAGGGTATTTTTCGATACGATGGAAAATCATTTACCAATATTACAAGTAAAATAGGTTGACGCAGATTTTGGGATGTCCTGGAAGATAGAAAAGGCAATCTTTGGATTGCCCATGATAGGGTTATGTCTATTTATGAAAATAAAACATTAACGGCCGGACGTTTGCTACATAGTGTTAAGTAGTTAGTATCAAGTATCAAGATATTTTTCCGCCCACAATCCGTAGGGATTATTACCCCAAAGTTATGTACATTTATTAATGCGGTAGCTGATAGCAAGCTAGATTCCTTTTCTCCGTGCCAAAATTTACCCAATCGCTTTTATGAAAAACGCCTTCTTAACGCCCGATAAAGAAAAGAACTACCAAAGCTACATGGTTTATGTATTGACCATTATCTGGTCTATGGTAACCGGAATAGTTGTTTCTGTAGGGTTCTTTTATTTTCCTCAATTGTGGTTGCGGTGGATGATATTATTGAGTATTGCCCTTTTTATAGCAGCCTTTAACCTAACCTTGAATCATTTTGGACGCATCCGGGCAGCCAGTTGGTCACTTACCGCCATGCTGTGGTTATACATTACCATTCCCTGTTACTCTGCAGGGGGAATATTTGCACCGGGCATTCTATCGCAAATGAGCGTCATACTCACCGCCGGATTTTTACTGGGCCGGAGAGGGGGGCTGGTCATCGGCTTGTTAACCATGCTTGCAGACCTTGTGCTGGCCTGGCTGGAAGTGAGTGGTCATTTGCCGGCCGCTGCAATCATACATGATCCGGTTAGCCGGTGGATCAGCGCCATCATTCCATTTGCGACCATCATGGTCTTACAATATTACGCGATCAATCACCTGCGCACCAGTTTGATCACCTTGCAGCGGGAGATCATCAAGCGGAAAGAAGCGGAAGCGATAAAGGGCGCACGGGAAAACGAACTAAAAGATTATAAATACGCCTTAGATACTTCTTCTATCGTCAGTATTTCTGCTGTGGACGGCTCTTTTACCTTTGTCAACGAGAACTTTTGCAAGGTCAGCAAATACAGCCCGGAAGAACTTATAGGTAATCAGCATAGCATGCTGTGGTCGGGTTATCACCCACCAGAGTATTTCAACGGGCTGGGAATGGCCATGCAGGAGGGGAAATCTTACCGGGGGGAATTTTGCAATAAGGCCAAAGATGGCTCCCTGTATTGGGTAGATACGACGATCGTCCCGTTTTTGAACGGGGATGGAAAGGTCTACCAGTATATGTCGATTAACCGGGATATCACATCTAAAAAAGAAGCCCTGGAGCAGCTGCGGGCCAGTGAAGAACGCTATAAATCTATTATCACCGTTTCCAATACCGGCGCCTGGGAATACGATCTCGATGCGGACCGGGTATGGTACAGTGCCCAATATTTCGCCATGCTGGGCATAAACAGACCAGATGATTTTTGGGATGAAACTATGGCCACGACCTGGATGGATCGGCTCCATCCGGAAGACCGGGAACGTTCTATAAAGACCTTTGATGAGTTTTTAAAGAGTGGCTCTCTGGAATTATATGAAAGTTTTTTTCGGATGCGCCATGAAAACGGAGATTGGGTCTGGATCTGGTCGCGTGCCCGCCGGCTTCATGACCGCGATGGCAATATCACCAATATAACCCTGGGTACCCACACCGATATTTCGGAACGCATTAAAGCCGAAGAAAAGATCAAAGAAAGCGAACAATTGGTCAGAAAGATCACCAGCCAGGTGCCTGGTAATACCTATATGTTTGAAATAGAAGAAAGCGGCAAACCGAACATCCTTTTTGTTAACCGCGGCATGGAGGAGTTCAATTATACCGCTGATCTGGAGGAGATTTCCGCGGATCCGAATAAAGTGCTGGAGGTTTGGTATGAAGGGGACCGAGCCCTTTTCCATGAAAAGATGAAAGAGGCTTATCAGTCGGAGGCAGTGATGAGCTTTCAATACCGAATTATAGTCAACGATATGATCCGGTGGCGTTGGTTGCAGGCTGCTCCTGAAAAAAACAAGGAGGGCAAGGTGATCTGGTATGGAGCTACCCGCGACATTACGGCCCTGGTTGATTACATCGCTTCGGTGGAGCAGATCTTGTTTGATATTTCGCACGTCATGCGCCGGCCTGTTTCATCGATGTTGGGTATTACTACACTCATCAGTGAAGGCGAACTTGACCACGAAGAAATGTTGCATTTAGCCCACCAGCTGCATCCGGTCGCCAAAGAAATGGATAAGTTTATGAATGAATTAAACCAGGTGTATGAGCAGAAACGACAAATAAATTCGCTTAATATCGATTTCTCTTCGCTGGTTGATAAGCGCAATTCCTTATTCAGGCCAGCAAAATAGTCTATTGCCTACCGCCGGATAGTGTTAAAGACCTGTTGCTCCTAACGAAGCAAAAAAGTGTTTCACGTTAGCTGTTTCACTCCATTTGGTCAATAAGTCAAAAAAAAAGAGTAACTAACTGTATTGTAATGTTTTAAGTGTCGTTACCTCTATTTTTTGTACTGTTGCAAAGTGTTTCACACTGCTTTGCTAAAGTATTCACTTACAGTTTTTTACCTAAAAAAAAGTGTTTCAATTGTTGCAAAGTGTCTCACAAAAAAGTGAAACACTAATCCTTTTTATTACCACCGCCAAATACAGAGAAGTGTACATAGCGTTTAGGATTTGCTTTCAGATCTATAAACAACTCGTTCATGTTGTAAGACGTTTCCTGCAGGTTTTTGTAAAGCTTGTCATCATTCAATAATAAACCTAAAGAACCTTTATTAGTGTTGATATTAGCAATAGTGGCTTGCAGATCCGCTACCGCTTTGTTGGCATTATCCAGTGTTTGTTTGATGTTGCCGTTGGCCAAATCGCCGCTAAACTTCTGGAAGTTGGCGGTTACGTTATTTAACCCGGCTGTAGTAACCTTTAAATTGCCCGATATAGTTTCGGCGTTAGCCAGGATACCGTTGATATGCCCGGTTTGTGTGCCTACCAGGGCATCTATTTTTTTGGTCGTACTTTCCAGCGTTTGCAGCGAATTAGCTATACTGGTAAAGCTACGGTCGACATTTCGCTGAAAGTTTGGATTTAAGATCTTATTAATAGATGCAAGCGATGAATCTAACTTAGTCATTAAGTTCTCTGCCTTGGTTTGGATAGGCTGCAGGCTTTCGGCCAGGCTACCCTGTATATCGGCACGCAGGGTATCTTTGTTTTCGGCATATTGTTTACTGTCGCCCAGCAAAAACACAATCGCTTTGCTGCCAAGCAGGTCGGTACTTACCAGTTTGGCCAGTGTATTAACGGGTACGTTATATTCGCTTTTAATTTTAAGCTCTACGGTAGTGCGTCCATCCTCGCCCAATTGCATTTTTGATATGTGCCCGATAGGGAAGCCGTTAACCAGCACCGGTTTTGAAACGGTAAGCCCGTCGACACTTTTGTAAACCGCATAAAATTTATTGGAACCTGAGAATATATCGTTGCCTCTTAAGAAGCTGTAACCTAATATTAATACCGCAATAGCTATGGTAGTAAGGGCACCTATTTTTGTCTCGTTTGATATTTTCATGTGTAGTTGTGATGTTGATCTAAGATTTACCTTATCATTCCTAAAACGGATGAAAGATAACGCTATCTTTTTTAGTTGCTTATTTTAATTGAAAATCTTACACCACTATAACCAATTACCTTACCACTTGTTCTACTTTATCTTTATAAGCCTGTATTGACCGTACGATCGTATTTACTATAGCTTCTTGTCCTTCTTCAGAATTTAAGTACTCTTCTTCCTCCGCATTATTAATGTATCCTATCTCAACCAGCACAGAAGGCATAGCGGCATGGCAAAGCACATACAGGCTTTGTTCTCGTATCCCTTCCAGCCGCCGGCCATCGGTATCAACAAATTGGTTAGCCAGGATATTTGCCATAGTTATGCTTCGCACCCTAAACTTCCGGTTGTATTCGTTGGTTAATATGATGGTCTCCGGATCGTTGGGATCAACGCCGCCATTTTCTATATCTTCCTCTAAGGTGTTTGATTTGATTTCGTTTTGCTGCTCGCGGGTTCGCTTTAAAGCATAAATTAACATTAAAACTCCTTTACCCGATCTGTCTGCAACCCTTACGGTTTTATAAACACCCCTGCCTCTTTTAGTGCCCACTCTTTCGCGTATAGTCCTTTCAGGAAGCGAGTTGCAATGAATGGATATAAACAGGTTGCCTTTGCTTTCATTGGCAATTTCGGCTCGCCGTTCAAATGATACGTCTTCTGGTGTTTTGCGTGTAAGTATGGCGTTAACGCCAACTATATTTTTTTCTATCGCTTTTTGCAATTTAAGTGCTACGGCAAGCGTTACTTGTCTTTCGGTAGAGAAAGTGCCGTCGGCACCACGCGAGAAATGCCCCGGACCGGTGGTTTTATCGCCGTGCCCGGCATCAACAATGACAGTTTTAAACTTAAAGCCGTTATTTACAACAGTATCAGTTGGTACCGAAGGGATTATTGTAAAGGAAAATAACGAAAAGCAAACGGGTAATGCCAATAAACCAAAAATCAATCTTTTCAATGCCTTATTTTTCATTATTTTTGAACGCTGTTAACTATATCTGCAAAAATACTATTCATAATCAATTTTGAAATTTACCAACTTAATTTTTCTATTTGCACTTATTTTAATGGTTAACATAATAGCTTATGCTAACAATAGCAGGGCTGTTATAAAAAGGTCAGTTGCAGATACAATAATTAAGCTTGATTCTAACCGGAGACTTCCTAAGCCCACTAAAGATAGAAATTCTAACTCAACTTCTGCTATAAAAAACGCTGGCAGCGGTAAGCTTATTGCATCTGATACTTCAAAAAAGAAATCGGATATGAATACCGAGATCAAAGATATTGCCGACTCAAGTTATAATGATGTTAAAACGGGTATCAGTTACCGTATTGGTAATGCCCGGGTAACTTATGGCGATTTTGAGCTTGATGCCGAGTATATAAGGATCGACAGAAAAAAACATCTCATCTTCGCAAGCGGGCTCCGCGATAAGAAAACCGGCAGGTACATAGGCCGCCCTATCTCTAAACAAGGTAAGGATGAGCCGATAACGTCCGATTCGCTGCTGTTTAATTATGAAACCAAACGGGGCAATACCTGGAATATCTATACACAACAGGATGGTAACTATATCTCGCACGGGCAAGCCAAAAAGCTGAACGAGGAGGAGGTTGCCTTGGCCAACGTTATTTTCAGCGCCTGCGATAAGCCATCAAGAGGCGAGGACCCGGATTACGGTATTGTTATTACAAAAGGTATCGGCGAGCCGAAAAGAATAATTTCGGGCCCGGCTTATTTAATGATAGAGGGCATACCATTACCTATTGGCGTGCCGTTTGGCTTTTTCCCTAAAACGGATACCAGGTCATCAGGTGTAATTATACCCACTTTTGGCGAGGACGCGACCTTGGGTTTTTTCCTGCGGGATTTTGGTTACTATATAGGCATAAATGATTATATGGACCTGACAAACCTGGGTACGTATTACTCAAACGGATCGTACGAGGTAAGCAGTTCAATGAATTACATGAAAAGGTATAAGTATAATGGCAACGTAGCGTTAAGCTATGGTTCGCACAATTATGCCTTACCCGGCGACCCGCCCGCGCGCGACTTCCATATTAACTGGCAGCATAGCCAAAATCCAAATGCAAGCCCGGGCAGTACTTTTAGCGCCTCTGTAAATGCAGGTACCTCAAGCTTTTACAGGAACAATCCGGCTTCAACCGGGTATAATTTGCAGCAGCTTACGCAAAATGCCCTGCGTTCAAGTATATCTTATTCAAAAACCTGGCCGGGATCGCCATTTAACTTAACCACCAGCCTTTCGCATAGCCAGGACCTTACACAAAAAACGGTATCGCTTGAATTGCCAAACGTTAACTTTAGTATGGCCAGTATAAACCCTTTCGACAAAAAAGACAGGGTCGACGAGCAAAAATGGTATCAGAAAATAACCGTGGCTTATACCATGACGGCCACCAACCGGATAAATAATTTGCCCGAGTCTGAGCTTTTCAAGAAAGAAACATTAACCAAGAAAATGCAAAACGGTATCCAGCATAGCATACCGGTAGGATTGAATTTTAACCTTCTTAAATACTTTCAGTTTAATGTAAATACAAATTATACAGAGCGTTGGTATTTCCAATCAATAAACGAGCATTTTGCCAGGGCCGACTCATTGGTAATTGACACCATACCAGGCTTTAAACGGGTGGGTAATTATAATATGAGTGCCGGCATATCAACCAAAGTATATGGTATACTAAACTTTAAAAATAGTAAAATTAAAGCCATCCGTCACGTTATTACACCCAGTGTAGGGTTTAGCTATTCGCCGGATTACTCGGGCCTTGACAGGCCTTATAACAGGCTGATTGTAAGTAATGCCACTGTGCCATATCCTGTTGTTTACCAACGTTACTCTATTTATAACGGAGCGGTGTATGGCGGGCCGGGCGGCGGCAAACAGGCAGGTATAAGTTTAAGTGTCGACAATAACCTTGAGGCAAAGATCAGGGCTAAAAGTACAGATTCTGTGCAGGATGACCGGAAAATACAGTTGCTTCAAAGCTTGTCGTTTAACACATTTTACAATTTCGCGGCCGACTCATTAAACCTGTCGCCAATTGCCGTATCGGGGCATACCGGGTTGTTTCATGATAAAATAAACGTAAGCTTTAGCGCCAATTTTGACCCCTATGTTACCCAGGTACGCGATTCTATATCCAACGGGCAAATGGCAAAATACATACGGCAAATAAACAGGTATACCTGGCAGGATGGCAAAATACCTATGCTTACCAACTTCAGTCTCTCTATAGGCGGTTCATTAAATCCGGCTGCGTTTCATCCGTCGCAAAATGGTGATAATAACAATAATAATAGTACAGCAGCACGGATAAATTCTCTGGCAAACGCTACCGCGCAGCAACGGCAAAGCCTGGCCCTGCTTAACAGCGATCCAAGTGCCTATATTGATTTTAACATCCCCTGGAACCTAACGCTTAATTATAACTTTAGCTATTCAAACGCGTACATTTCAAGCCAAACTGCTAATACAATAATGTTAAGCGGCGATGTGAGCCTTACCGCTAAATGGAAAGTACAATTTAATACCAACTACGATTTAAAAGTTGGCCAGCTAAGCAGCGCTACCTCGTTTGCCATCTATCGCGACCTGCATTGCTGGGACCTGTCAATACAGTGGCTGCCGTTTGGTTACTTTAAATCATATAACGTTACATTAAGGGTAAAATCGGCTGTTTTACAGGCATTAAAATTGAGTAAAAGAAGCGATTATACCAGCAATGCCAACTTTAATCAATAACACAATGCTTGCAGAGATAATAACTATAGGCGATGAAATATTAATAGGGCAGATTGTTGATACCAATTCGGCCTGGATGGCCCAGCAGCTAAACAATGCAGGCATCCGTGTTAAGCAAATATCCTCAGTGTCTGACGATAAGCAGCATATCCTTACGGCATTGGCAGAAGCTGCCGAAAGAGCAGACCTGATTTTAATTACCGGCGGGCTTGGCCCGACAAAGGATGACATCACCAAAAATACCCTTGCCGAATATTTTGGAGTAGGTATGGTTGAAGATGAAGGCGCTTTAAACAACGTGCTCGGGATCTTCGAAAAATACAACCGGCCCATGCTTAAAATTAACCGGCTGCAGGCGCAGGTGCCGGCTAATTGCGAGGTGATTGTCAACAAAAACGGGACCGCGCCGGGTATGTGGTTTAATGTTGATGGCAAGATCTATGTATCTATGCCGGGCGTACCTTTCGAGATGATGTACATGATGGAGGAGGAGGTGATACCAAAATTAAAGGCGTCATTTAAACTGCCGTATATCGTTCATAAAACCATTTTAACAGTAGGCGAGGGCGAATCTTACCTGTCAGAACGCGTTGCTGATATTGAGGATTCATTACCTGCACACATCAAACTGGCTTATTTGCCAAAACTGGGCCAGGTACGTTTGCGTTTAAGCGGGCAGGGAGCCGATGAAGCCGCCTTAACGCAGGAGATTGATAAATACGCATCAAAACTTATTGAGCGTGTAGGCGCTTTTGTAGTTGCCGCGGAAGACATCCCGCTTGAAAAAGCCATTTTAAATTATATGGCCCAAAAGGGCTTAACCCTTTCGGTTGCCGAAAGTTGTACCGGCGGTTATATATCGCACCTGTTTACGCAGCATGCCGGTTCATCAAAAGTGTTTTTTGGCGGAGCTATATCTTATTCGTACGAACTAAAGGAAAGCATACTGGATGTTAAACACGATACGCTGCTACAATATGGTGCGGTAAGCGAAGAAACCGTTGTTGAAATGGTGGAAGGTGCGCTGCGTAATTTTAAATCAGACTTTGCTATTGCCGTAACCGGTATTGCCGGCCCAGACGGCGGAATGCCTGATAAACCTGTCGGCACCGTTTGGATAGCGGTGGCCTGCGCTCAAAAAACTGTCAGAAAGAAATTCACATTTGGCTCTAAAAGGCAGCAAAATATTGAAAGGAGTGCTACAAGCGCATTATTTATGTTGAATACTTTACTCAAGGATGTTGAGAAGTAAGCAATCTTTTATCTAATTTTGACCAAAGAACTATATTTTATTGTATGGCTAAATATCAGCTGTTGTTGCCGAAGATGGGTGAAAGTGTTGCAGAAGCAACTATAATTAAATGGCTTAAAAAACCGGGTGATTATATTGAAGCAGACGACGCAGTAATGGAAATTGCTACTGATAAAGTCGATTCTGAAGTTCCGTCACCAGTGGCAGGAAGGTTAGTTGAACAACTTTGCAAAGAGGATGAAGTTGTACAGGTAGGGGCTGTTATAGCCATTATTGAAACAGACGCACCTGAAAAAGAGGCCCCGGCGCCACAGCCTGTTGCCGCTCCGGCACCTCAACCGGTAGCCGCACCGCAACCGGCACCTGTTGCCGCGCCACAGCAAACTTATCAGCCACCAGCGCCACAACCCGTACCAAACATACCCGGTATGGAACAGCTTACACAAAGAAACGGCGCGGTACCACCATCAACAGAACTGGTAAAGAGCGAGTCAAGATTTTATTCGCCTTTAGTAAAACATATCGCCTTACAGGAAAACATCAGCGTTGCCGAGTTGGACGGTATACCGGGCAGCGGATCGGAGGGGCGTTTAACCAAGGATGACCTGTTAAATTATCTCCGCAATAGAGTAGTTACTCCACAGCCGCAAGCGGCACCTGTTGCACCAGCGGTGCCACAACAACCTGCAGCTTCACAACAACAGGCAGCACCTGCACAAGCAAAACCGGCTCAGCCCGAAGCGCCAAAACCGGCAGCGCCAAATACAGCGTCTGCCAAACCGGCAAAACCGCTGGTTGACGAAATAATTGAAATGGATAGGATGCGCCGCTTAATAGCCGACCATATGGTTATGAGCAAGCATACCTCGCCGCACGTTACCTCGTTTGTCGAGGCTGATGTAACCAGCCTGGTATTGTGGCGCGAGAAAATTAAAAACAGTTTTGAAAAACGCGAGGGCGAAAAAATTACTTTCACCCCTATATTTATCGAGGCTGTAGTAAAAGCTATAAAAGACTTCCCGATGGTTAATGTTACCGTTAATGGTACACAGATCATTAAAAAAGCCGCTATAAACATCAGCATGGCAACCGCTTTGCCAAACGGTAACCTGATAGTACCGGTTATTAAGCAGGCTGATGAGCTGAACCTGCTTGGCCTTACCAAAGCGGTTAACAGCCTTGCCGCTAAGGCCCGTACGGGTAAGCTGCAGCCTGACGACGTTAAGGACGGTACTTTCACCATAACTAACGTAGGTACATTTGGCAACGTAATGGGTACGCCTATTATTAACCAGCCACAGGTAGCTATACTGGCCGTAGGCGCTATTAAAAAGAAGCCTGCCGTTATTGAAACGCCCGAGGGTGATGTAATTGCTATAAGGCATATGATGTTCCTGTCGCTGTCCTATGACCATAGGGTGGTAGATGGCGCATTGGGTGGCTCATTTTTAAGCCGGATAGCGCATTACCTTGAAAAATGGGACGCCGATAAGGAAGTATAGATCCTTTCTAAAAATCTTCTTAACATTCCAAACAACCTTGCTCGTTTTTTAGTTTAAGCAAATAGAGGCCGCGTTGAGCTGCCCGTTACTTAAACTACAACTACCATGGAAAATTACGAAACCTTAGTGGATGCCACTAATGATTTGATGAAAAGAGGATATACTGCCAACCTAAGCCTGGAAGGCGACACCATAGACGATAAATCACAGGATATACATATGACTGCTGATGATTTCTCGATAGATGAGTTTTATCGTTTCGAGGGCCAAAGCAACCCGGCCGATATGTCGATTGTTTACGCGGTTAGTTCGCCCAAGTATAATCTAAAAGGAATTATTGTAAACGCTTACGGTACTTATGCTGATGATAGCTCATCGGCTATACAGGCAAAGCTGCATCACCACATGGTGAGTGAAAATTTGCACGGCAGCGACAGGCCATCGGCGTAAAGCCCCACCCAACCCTAAAGGGGAGGGCTTTTAAATAAAAGTCCCGCCCTTTAGGGTGAAAAATACTAATCAGTTTTTTTTAGCTGATCAAGTAATGCAGTATTAGCAAAATATAGCGATTGGTATTTGTCGAATAGTTTTCGATATGCCGGTGTTAGTGCGGGCTTATACGCTAATTCCAGGGTATAATTCATGCCGCTTTGGTAACTGGATTCAACGAACATTATGGCACCACCAAAATGCTGGGTTATGACATTACTGATAAAGGGGTAATTTTGGTCCCTCATCCCCGGATTAATAATCATCCTTGTCAACAGTAATTCCTCTTTAGAAGAATTAGCCATGAACGATATTTTCCTGTTCGCTTTTATAATAAAGCATTTTTGCCCGTTATAGATAGTGTCTTTACCTTTTATATAATCATCGATGAGATATCCATTGTTTGAAAAAAAAGGCTCTGCAGATAACCCGTATCCTAATGTTTTGGAGCTAGTTGTAAAGGTTTTAATGTTTTCACGCGTAAGTTGCGTTTCAACATTAAAACCCATTCCCATCATTTTTGACAAATCTGTAAAATAATACCACTGGAGTTTCCGGCCCGATGATGTTATTTTAGTGATCCCGGTACTTTTACTGGTTTCACTGTTTTCGAAATCTACCCTTATCGGTTCTAAAACAAAAAAATTCCTAACAAATAAGGTATCTGCTATAGTCATCTTGTATCCAGCCTTACTAAAGGTAATCTTGTATACAATAATTGCCTCCTTGTTTTTACCACCGGCGTTTGCGGCATCCTGGGAAAAGCTTTTGAGGGTAAAAGCGGTAAAGCAAATCAGTAGCGCTTTAATTTTCAACATATAATCTTGAATATAATTTATAGCCTATGAGTATGTGATCTAAAATACCCACTGCCGAAAGGTGGTGTTCCAGCCCACGCTGTTATTCTTATTTCACAAGCTATGCTAACAGAAACTTCACTACTGGCTTGCCATACGCCATAACCGGTTTTACCTGTTACTACGAGGTCGCCAATTAATAATGCACCCTCGCGAATTACACTTATATTTGCTGCCTGTATCCCAGTAAAGATATCCCCATTTACTGTGTCAAGCGCCCAAATTGTCCACAAAAAAAATTTGTTTTGCGCTACTATCCAGCTGCGAGTTTGCGCACCACCAAAAGTATCGGAAACATATTCAGTCTCATCGGGAGTTTCATTTTCCTCCATATATTCACTCATCGAGTACGAGGAAGTAGAACTTTGTGCTAAAGCAGTTAAGCTCTGAGTTGAAGTGGTAGAGGTTTGAGTTGAAGAAGTAACGCCCTGCGCAAAAGCGGTGGAAGTAGATAAGGCAATTAGAAATAAGATAACTTTTAGAGCGTTCGATGATCCCATACAGATGGGATACCGATTTTTTAAAGATTTCATGATGTAAAGTTTAAGTTAATATTTAATTAATGGTATAAATTTCCACATTAATTATGAAATTAAACTAAATTATAAAATAAAATAAAAATCAAGCAATCATAGAAAGGGATGTTGCAGATACCGCTATACAAGTGTGTACTTCAGTTTTATCCAACAGACCTAATTCGAAATCGATATTTTCAAAGTTCCTTCAACAATTTCTTTCCCCTAACCTGTATAGCCGGGCTACCATCACACATTAAAAAACTGTAGCTGGTTTGCCAGTCTCCGCTATTCAGTCAATATCGGTGGCCAGGTTAAATAACGCTTCGGTGGCAAAGCTTTCCGTAAGTCCGCGATGTAAATCCGGACTAAATTGTTGTTAGATTTGCAATCCCAGTATGGAAGCGATTGAAATCTGGATAAACAGAAAAGATCTATCAATAGAGGCGTAGCCTCGAAATATATTGTAGCCACGGGTTTCAACCCGTGGTATTGAAAAAAGAAATGTTATAAAGAACCGTAGGTTCGGCCCATATAAATATGCATCGTGCCTACGGCACTCGACAAGATGGGGGATTTGTTCACCCCGGGTTGAAACCCGGGGCTACAATATGTTTCGAGCCGATGGCTCTTAAGTCTCTTCAAAATGCGCAATTGAAAAGCCGAATCCGATATCATTTTAAAGTTCCTCAACAACTTCTTCCCCTTGCTTTGTATAACCGAGCTGCCGTTCCGCATCAAAAATTGTAATTGATTTTTCAATTCTTCGGCTATCCAATAGGAGTGTTCGAAAG
This sequence comes from Mucilaginibacter sp. UYCu711, assembly GCF_050433825.1. Taxonomy (NCBI): domain Bacteria; kingdom Pseudomonadati; phylum Bacteroidota; class Sphingobacteriia; order Sphingobacteriales; family Sphingobacteriaceae; genus Mucilaginibacter; species Mucilaginibacter sp. UYCu711. The sequence goes on from NZ_JBNPWM010000006.1 coordinate 102,912, forward strand.
ATTTAATCAATAGAGGCGTAGCCTCGACCTATATTGTAGCCACGGGTTTCAACCCGTGGTAGTGAAAAAAAGAAATATTACAAAGAGCCGTAGGTTCGGTCCGTATAAATATGCGTCGTACCTACGGCACTCGACAAGATTTAAGATTTGTTCACCACGGGTTGAAACCCGGGGCTACAATATGTTTCGAGCCGATGGCTTTTAAGTCTTTCTAATAGCCATAATTTCGGATAACAAAATTTATAAATAGTTATACTAAATCCGATAACTCTTTAAAGTTCCTTTAACAATTTCTTACCCCTAACCTGTATCGCCGCGCTACCGTTCCGCATCAAAAATCGTAATTGATTTTTCAATTCGTCCTGGATCCAATCATATCGGCGGCGCAGGTTAAATAAGGCTTCGGCGGCAAAAACTTTCACAGCTATTTTTACTTTGGGGTCTATCATCCAGTCGAATAATTGCTCAACCACCGGCTCAAAATCCAGTGTTGCTACTTTATCTTTTATAATTTGAGGGGCATCAGCGTTGGTAATATGCATCACTATTTTGGCGTAATGCCTTTGCGGCCCCGGGTGCTTTACCTTATTAATACCCGATAACAGGTATTCTAATTGCGGCAAATATGTTTCGGGTTTTTGCAGGAATACGTTTTCCAGCAACCAGGTGGCCCTGAAGGCAACATCTTTATCGTGGTGAAATGTAACAGCTATCAGGTCGCGCAGATCAAATTGCTGCTCGTTCAGTATTTTAGTTAAACCCAACACTTTTACCTTGCCAATACTGGCGGTGATTTGTTTGATGAGTTCGGCTTTATCCATAATCCGCTGATTTGCTTTACAAAACGAAAATAAAAAATAACCCTGTCCTGACTGCTACAATTTATCTAAAATCATACATTTGCTCACTACTTTTATAACGACTAACATATACATGGTTAAATTCAACCGATTTACACTGGATAATGGCCTTAGGGTTATTGTTCACGAAGATAATACCACCCCAATGGCCGTAGTTAACATTTTGTATGATGTTGGCAGCCGCGATGAAAACCCGGAGCAAACCGGCTTTGCGCACTTATTTGAGCACCTTATGTTTGGCGGCTCGGTAAATATCCCCAACTATGACGGCCCATTGCAACAGGTGGGTGGCGAAAACAACGCCTTCACCAGTAACGATATTACCAACTATTATATCACGCTGCCATCGGCCAATTTAGAAACAGCCTTTTGGCTGGAGAGCGATCGGATGCTAAGCCTTGCCTTCAGCGAAGAAAGCCTCGAAGTACAGCGTAAAGTTGTTATCGAGGAGTTTAAACAGCGTTACTTGAATCAGCCTTACGGCGATGTGTGGCTGCGATTAAGGCCAATGGTTTATAAAAAGCACCCATACCTTTGGGACACCATCGGCAAAAATATCGAGCATATAGAAAATGCGAAGATAGAAGATGTAAAAGCCTTCTTTAAAAAGCATTACAACCCGCAAAACGCTATTATGGTTGTGGGCGGCGATGTAAAGCTGGAGCAGGTTAAGGAACTGGCCGAAAAATGGTTTGGACCGATTCCGGCAGGCGAAAAATATCACCGTAATTTACCGCAGGAGCCCGAGCAGCACGAAGAGCGCCGTGAAACGGTTAGCGCTAAAGTGCCGCTGAATGATGTGTACATAGCTTTACAGATGCCGGGCAGGAGGGAGCAGGAATTTTATGCGGTCGAGCTGATGTCTGATATCCTGTCACGCGGTAACTCATCGCGGATGTACCGTAACCTGGTTAAGGATAAGCAATTGTTTAGCGAGGTGCATGCTTATGTATTTGGCAGCCTGGATAAAGGCATGTTTGTGCTGGAAGGTAAGCCAACCGAAGGCGTAACTGTAGCGCAGGCAGAAGCCGCTTTATGGGCAGAGGTGGAACAATTGAAAGAACACGAAGTACCGGCCGATGAGCTAACCAAGGTGCAGAACAAAACCGAATCGACCATGATATTCTCTGAAATGTCATTGTTAGACAAAGCGATGAACCTGGCCTATTATGAGTTATTAGGTGATGCCGAGTTGCTTAATGGTGAAACCGGGAAGTTTTTAGCAGTAACACCTGCGCAGATAAAAGAAGAAGCTAATAAGCTTTTCAGAAAAGATAATTCCTCTACCCTTATATATTTAGCTGAATAGTCATTTGTCATTAGTCACTGGTCATTAGTTGTATTATTTATTAGTTTGAATGAGTAATAGATTAGAAGATTTAGAAATATATACACTGTCAGAAACATTTGCTGACGAGATATGGTTCATAGTGGCTACATGGGATTATTTTACAAAAGATACTGTAGGTAAGCAATTAACAAGAGCGGCTGATTCAATTAGCGCTAATATTGCCGAAGGGTTTGGGAGATATCATTATAAAGAAAACAAGAATTTTTGTTATTTCAGTAGGGGATCATTAATTGAAACGAAAAGCTGGATAAAGAAATCCTATACCCGTAATCTTATAACCGAAGATCAATATCAAACACTAATAAGCAAGCTTGAAACGGTACATATCAAATTAAACGCATATATAAAATTCATCGGTAAAATGTCCAATGACTAATGACCGATGACCAATGACTAACCAAATGATAAACAGAACAATGGCGCCTGAATTTAAGGCAATTGAAAATATAAATTTATTAAAACCAGATCAGACGAAGCTTGCAAATGGCTGCGATATTTTCTGCTTTAACTCTGGCGACCAGGAATTGGTGCGTATAGAATGGATCTTTAACAACCTGCGTTTTGATCCGGCGAAGCCGTTATTAAACGTTGCTGCCAATACCATGCTTACTGACGGTACCACCAGTTTGACAGGTGCGGAGATTGCCGATAAGATCGATTTTTACGGCGCGTTCCTTTCTGTTGATTATGGTTTTGAGCAATCATTGGTTACATTATACTCGTTAACCAGGCATTTAGATAAAACATTGCCGGTTGTTAAGGATATTTTAACCAATTCCATTTTCCCGCAAAAGGAGCTGGAAACGTTTATCCGCAACCAACAGCAAAAACTACAGGTAAACCTGCAAAAAAATGATGTGATTGCCCGCCGTGTGTTCAATAAGGCAGTTTATGGCGATACTATTTATGGTTTGATCCCCGAATTGGATACTTATAACAGCCTGCAACGTGATGACCTGGCGACGCATTTTAAACAGATGTACCAGCCATCAAACTGTACTATTATTATTGCCGGCAAGGTTGAACAACCGGCGCTTGATTTGTTGGTGGGTACTTTTGGCGATGGTTGGGAGAACTTAGCAACACCTGCAGATATTACACAACCGGAAGCAAACCGCGCTGCCGACCGCTTTTATTATGTAGAAAAGCCAGAAGCGCTGCAGTCTGCCATCCGCATGGGCACACCTTTTATTAACCGTGAGCATCCCGACTTCCCGGCTGTGCAGGTTTTAAATACCGTTTTAGGGGGCTATTTTGGCTCCAGGCTGATGAATAACATCCGGGAGGACAAAGGTTACACTTACGGGATTGGATCCGGCATAACGTCTTATAAGCAGGGTGGGGCCTTGTTTATTGCTACCGAGGTTGGCGCGGATGTTTGCAAAGCTGCTACTGTAGAAATCGAAAAAGAGATCAACCTGTTAAAAACCGAATTGATACCGGCTGAGGAATTGTCATTGGTGCGGAACTATATGTTAGGCTCCTTACTGGGTAGCCTGGAGAATGTATTCTCGCATGCCGACAAATTTAAAAACCTGTACTTCTCGGGCATCGGTTATGAATATTATGGGCGTTATACCAACGTGGTAAAAAATGTAACGGCGGAAGAACTATTGGAGCTGGCTAACCGTTATTTGGATTATAGTGGGTTCTATAAGGTGATAGTCGGTAAATATTAAGCAACAAGAATTAAAGATCAGGCTAGTTTATCTTGTTTCACCCTGAAACAAAAAACGCCTGATTTTTAGTTTGTTGATTATTAGTATTTTAAATAGATTCCATACGTGAAAATACTGACGTAAAAGTTGTTTCATTTTGTTTCACTGATTTTTGCTAAAGTATTAATTATCATTAAATTAAGTCGGGATCTTGTTTCACTTGTTTCATTTGTTTAACCTTTTCGTAAAATGAAACAAGGGATTGCCACGTGATTGTAAATCTCAAACAATTCCGAACACAGACTTCCGAAATCTCAAATAATTTGTTAGCTTTGCCCGGCAAATAATACCTCCAAATAATTATTTGCTATGCAGTCAGACCCATCAAAATTTGTTGCCGAAGGTTTAACCTACGATGACGTATTACTACTCCCGGCTTATTCAGAAGTTTTACCGCGTGATGTTAACACAAGCTCGTTCTTAACCCGTAATATCAGGTTAAACGTACCGTTGGTATCAGCCGCTATGGACACCGTTACCGAAGCGCAATTGGCTATCGCCATGGCCCAGGCCGGCGGCTTAGGCATGCTGCACAAAAACATGAGCATTGATAAACAAGCTGATGAGGTGCGCAAAGTAAAACGGTCAGAAAGCGGAATGATCCAGGACCCGATTACGCTGCATGAAGCATCAACCGTAGGCGACGCCGTTAAAATAATGCGCGAGTTTAAAATAGGCGGCATTCCGATAGTTAGTGAGGATAACAAGCTGAAAGGTGTTATCACCAACCGCGACTTGCGTTTCCAAAAAGATATGAGCAAGCCTGTTCAGGAGGTGATGACCAAGGACGACCTGATCACTGCTGCAAAAGGTACCACCTTATCGCAAGCCGAAGGAATATTACAACAACATAAAATTGAAAAGCTGCCGGTTGTTGATGATAATGGCATATTGATCGGCCTGATCACTTTTAAAGATATCCAAAAATTTAAAAACTTCCCCAATGCCTGTAAAGACGAGCATGGCCGTTTACGCGTAGGCGCCGCAGTTGGTGTTACTGCCGATACAATGGAACGGGTAGATGCCTTAGTTAAAGCCGGTGTTGACGTTATCGCTATTGATACCGCGCACGGCCACTCCAAAGGTGTTATTGATAAACTAAAAGAAGTAAAAGCTAGATATCCCGATCTGCAGGTTATTGCAGGTAACGTTGCAACAGGCGATGGGGCCAAAGCCTTAGCTGATGCAGGAGCTGATGCAGTTAAAGTTGGTATTGGCCCGGGTTCTATTTGTACTACCCGGATTATTGCCGGTGTAGGCGTTCCGCAGTTATATGCGGTTTACGAGTGTGCTAAGGCCTTAAAAGGTACGGGCGTTCCGGTTATTGCCGATGGCGGTATTAAACACACCGGCGACATTGCCAAGGCTATAGCGGCCGGTGCAGGTACGATCATGGCAGGCTCGTTATTCGCAGGCGTTGAAGAATCGCCGGGTGAGAGCATTATTTACGAGGGCCGACGTTTTAAATCATACCGTGGTATGGGGTCGATAGAGGCCATGGAGCAAGGATCGAAGGATCGTTATTTCCAGGATGTAGAGGATGATATTAAAAAATTAGTGCCGGAAGGCATTGTGGGGCGTGTACCTTATAAAGGAACGCTCTCAGAAGTGATATACCAGTTTGTAGGCGGCCTTCGAGCCAGTATGGGGTATTGCGGTGCCAAAGACATTGAAGCCCTGCAGCAAGCCAAATTTGTACGCATAACAGCCTCAGGTATCCGCGAATCACACCCGCACGATATTACAATAACTAAAGAAGCACCGAATTATACACGTTAATTATCGATTTATTAACTCAGTAATTCTATAATTCAATAAATCAATAATTCATACATGAAATCCATTTGCGTATTCTGCGGAGCCAATTACAACGGCGATCCGGTATTGAAGGAAGCTGTAGAACTGCTGGCCGAAGTAATGGTGAGTAAAGACATCACCCTCGTTTTTGGCGGTGGAAAGGTAGGCGTAATGGGCTTGATAGCCGACGCAGTATTAGGACGTGACGGCAAAGCTATCGGTGTAATCCCCGGGTTTTTGATGGATAAAGAGGTTGGCCACACCTGCTTAACCGAAATGCACATTGTTGAGAACATGCACCAACGCAAGCAAATGATGAACGATCTTTGCGATGGTATAATTATGCTGCCCGGTGGATTTGGCACACTGGAAGAATTTTTTGAAGTATTAACCTGGCTTCAGTTGGGCCTGCACCACCACCCGGTAGGTGTATTAAACGTTAACGGCTTTTACGATAACCTGTTAAAGCAAATGGACGTAATGGTTGAACAGCGTTTTCTTAAACCTGTAAACCGCCAGTTAGTCATTACATCGGCAGATGCGATTGAACTGGTAGACCTGATGGAAAATGTAAAAATTGAACCGGATGAGGTCTGGTTCAGGGACAGAAATCTTTCTTAAAAGAACTACAAATCAGCTTAAATTAATGACTGCGCCTAAAACAGGCACAGTCACGTAGCAAGTGTTAATGGGTATTTAGGGGGTCAAAACCAAAAGCTAAACACGCCGTAATAAATTAAAGCGTTTGCACAAATAAACTATTGTTAAAATTATCATGGATAGGGGATTTAGATACTGCTTATACGAGCTGATAAAATCTTAGTTACGTTTCTAAATTTTGCAACAAAAAAGTTACAAACGCGTTTCTCTTGTTTGGATTATAAAAAAAAGCCAACCAATCGTTTTTTACCTAAATTGTATTTTTCTGAATAAACCTATTTATGGATATCGAATTCAATAAAAACGAAGATATTAACAAGCAGCTGGCGTTTGATGTAACAACACGGCTTAAAAAAATATACCAGGGGGGCGGCGAAAAAGCCGCGGCCAAACAAAAAGAAAAAGGCAAGATGCTGGCCCGCGAACGGGTGGCCTACCTGATTGATAAAGATAGCCATTGGCTTGAAGTAGGCGCTTTTGTAGGCGAAGGTATGTACCAGGAGCATGGCGGTTGCCCATCAGGTGGAGTTATAACCGGTATTGGTTACGTATCCGGCAGGCAATGTGTTATTGTGGCCAATGATGCCACTGTTAAAGCAGGAGCGTGGTTCCCGATAACTGCTAAAAAGAACTTGCGTGCGCAGGAGATAGCCATGGAGAACAGGCTGCCTATTATTTATCTGGTTGATTCGGCCGGCGTTTATTTGCCTTTGCAGGATGAGATCTTCCCGGATAAAGAACACTTTGGCCGCATATTCCGCAACAATGCTTTAATGAGTAGTATGGGTATTATCCAGATCTCGGCCATTATGGGTTCATGTGTTGCCGGTGGAGCATACCTGCCAATTATGAGCGACGAGGCCATGATAGTTGAAGGTACAGGCTCAGTTTTCCTTGCGGGATCATTTCTGGTAAAATCTGCCATAGGCGAGGAGATTGATAATGAAACTTTAGGTGGCGCTACCACGCATTGTGAAATATCAGGCGTTACCGATTATAAGCAGCCCAATGATAAAGCTGCGCTTGATTCTATCCGAAAAATAATGAGCATGATCGGCGATTATACCAAAGCAGGATTTGACCGCATAAAACCTGGTACTCCGAAGTTGGATATGAAGGATATCTATGGCATATTACCTGATAACCGGGAGAAGGCCTACGATATGCGTGAGATAGTTTTACGCCTGCTGGATAATTCAGAATTTGAGGAATATAAAGAGGGTTACGGGCAATCCATCATTTGCGGGTTAGGCAGGGTTGATGGGTGGGCGGTTGGTATTGTAGCCAACCAGCGTAAGGTCATCAAATCAAAAAAAGGCGAGATGCAGTTTGGCGGCGTGATCTATTCTGATTCGGCAGACAAAGCAACCCGTTTTATCATGAATTGCAATCAAAAGAAAATACCGCTGGTGTTTTTGCAGGATGTAACCGGCTTTATGGTCGGTAGCCGGTCTGAGCAGGGCGGGATTATAAAAGATGGTGCCAAAATGGTTAACGCGGTATCCAATTCGGTAGTACCTAAGTTTACGTTTATACTAGGTAATTCGTACGGCGCGGGCAATTATGCCATGTGCGGTAAGGCGTATGATCCCCGTTTGATCTATGCCTGGCCGTCGGCCAAAATAGCGGTAATGGGTGCATCGCAGGCTGCTAAAACATTGGTGCAAATGCAGGCAGCCGGAATGAAAGCCCGGGGCGAGGATGTTGACGAACAGAAAGAAGCCGAACTGTTAAAGGCGACAACCGACAGATATAACGCCCAAACCACACCATACTATGCAGCTGCCCGCCTTTGGGTTGACGGTATTGTTGATCCGCTGGAGACACGCACTATTATATCAATGGGTATTGAAGCAGCAAATCATGCGCCAATAGAGAAAGCGTTTAATGTGGGAGTGATACAGACATAAGCCCCCAAAAAAGAAAAGGGGGGAGTAATTCTGCTGTTGACAAAACCAGATATCTACAACAAAGAAATTTTCTATTTTTACACACTATAAACCCAAAAACATGAAAAAACTAATACTTACCTTAACAATTTGTATCGCAACCATAGCTATAACCAAAGCCCAGATTATCCCAAGCTTCCAGTTTGGTATAAAAGGAGGGACGAATTTAACCAGCATTTCAAAAAGTGGCACGTTTGCCAGCAGTAATAATGCGGGCTATCTTGGCGGGATTTGGGCAAGGTTTGGCGCTTTGGGTTTTAACTTCCAACCCGAAGTGTATGTTACCGGTAAAAACGTTACTGTGGATGGTTTTGAACGTAAATTCACCAGTGTTGATGTACCATTATTGGTAGGTGGCAAAATTGGCGCATTTGGTTTTGGTGCCAGGTTTTATACCGGCCCTTTGGTATCGTTCGCAATTAATAAAGATCAAAATTATGACTCGGCAGCAGGTAATATAACTTCTTTAAATTATAGTAACCAAAATTATGCGTGGCAGGTTGGTACCGGTATTGATATCCGTAGCTTATCTGTCGACTTACGTTATGAGGCTGGTTTAAGCAAACAAAGTTACGGTACAGGTTCAACCAAAATTAACCTGTTTAACCTGTCGTTAGCTTATAAATTATTTTAACTGCCGCGCTATATTACAAGGGCTGTTAGTACAGATACGATAGTTATACAAACAGTAAACATCAGCAGGTACATAAAACTTGCACCTGACATTTTACTTATCGTGCGCCAGCGGCTGCGGTTATAAAACACGCGGAGCGCGCGGTATATGTACCAATTGATGCCTAAAAATCCTGCAAAGCTTAACCATCCTTCTAATCCCCAGGGTTTGGGTATTACCATCTGCAAGATCATAATAATAGCCAGGTAAAGGAAAATAAAGCAGTGAAGGTGAAAGGTAAAGATCAGGTGCTCAACATAAAACTTTTTGTTGCGCCAAAAAGTAACTCTGAAAATAATAGCGCACAATGGCAGTAGTAAAAACATCATTTTGGGGATGTTGTGTTTTATCTCATCAAAAAAAACTTCTTTAGCCCGTTCGCCGTATTTTTCCTGGTAGTGAAAGGCTTTTTTATTATATATCCTCATTAAAAAGCCATCGCGTTCGTCCGCCGATAATTTTTGCTGTTTGGCCAGGTAAGCCTCATAAGTAGAATCACGGCTTGCACCAGGCAGGCGCGCAATTTTACCGTTTACTCCCGAATCATCAATGTCGATATCCTTGTCACGCTCCGTAATTTTAATGATCCCTTTGTCTGAAGTATCGAGCTTCGCTTTCCCCTTGACAATCACCTTTTTAGCAACGTCAGGGACATTAGGGTCTTTAAGTACTTTATCTAACTCTTTGGCACTGGCTGCAAGCTCTTTCTTAGTTGGTTTGCCAGTATGCGTTTGGTTCACTTTTATTGGCTCAAAACCGCTTTGAAACAGCAATAAAAAGTATACCAGACTAATAAAGATATACATTTTTACAGGGTGCAGATATTGTACCCGCTTACCGGCCATATACTCATTAGTGAGTTTGCCCGGTTTAAATAAAAGTGGTTTAAGTGTATGAAAAAACTGGTGGTCAAAATGAAAATAGTCGCTTATAGCATGGTTCATCATGTGGCCAAAGTTTTCCTTCAGCTCCAGGTTCTCCTGCCCGCAAGCATGGCAAAATTTACCCTGTAGGTCTGTTCCGCAGTTGGCACAGTTGTTTTCTTTGCGATAATGTTTTTTCATCAGTTAATGAAACGTAGGTCGATTCAAAAAATATTAATGTTGTACGTTTTGTATGGCGCGTTCCAACGCTGCATTATGTTTATATCTAAATACAAACGGAAAAATAACGGCAATAACCAAAGCATAAACGGCAAAACAAAGCCAGATGCCGTGCCAGTCTTTACTTTGATCGCTCATGGTAAAAAACTTATCAATGATAACGCCGCTTGCAAAGCTACCAAATAAAGCGCCGAAGCCGTTAACCATCATCATAAATAAACCTTGCGCGCTGCCCCTTATTTCGGGCGTGGTTTGTGTTTCCACAAATAACGAACCTGATATATTAAAGAAATCAAACGCCATGCCATACACGATACATGACAGTACAATCATCCATAAACCATCAGCTGGGTTACCAAATGCAAATAAACCAAAACGCAGTACCCATGCCAGCATGCTAAACAGCATTACGTACTTTATACCAAACCTGCGCAGGAAGAACGGAATAGCGAGGATAAAAAGCGTTTCAGAGATCTGTGATATCGACATTATAATTGCTGGGTATTTTACAGCTATAGTATCTGAATAAGCAGGGACGTTTTTAAAATCGTGGATATAAGTATCGCCATAAGCGTTGGTAAGTTGCAGGGCAGCCCCTAATAGTAAAGAGAATGCAAAAAATATGGCAAACTTTGGGCTCTTAAATAAAGCGAAAGCATTTAACCCTAATGAGCTGGCAAAGGTTTTATTATCAACCTTGTTTAATAGCGGCGGGCATTTTGGTAAGGTAAAGGAATAGATTCCTAATGCAAGTGACACTGCTGATGCGATATAGAATTGGTTAGACGATGTTTCGTTATGGGTTAGGCTAACGGCCCACAAAGCTACAATAAAGCCAATAGTGCCCCAGATACGAATAGGGGGGTACTCTTTAACGATATCAATATTGCTGTTTTTTAATGCCGAATAAGCAACAGTTATAGATAAGGATAGCGTTGGCATATAGAATATCATATTCAACAACATCACCCAAAAAAATGTGGTAGGATTAGTTACCAGGGGTAGTGAAAACAGCACACAAGCACCCAGGATATGCATGGTGCCATATAACTTTTCGGCATTAATAAATTTGTCTGAGATGATACCGGTAATGGCTGGCATAAAAATAGCCGAAATGCCCATGGTGGAGAATATAACACCAAATTGTGCGCCCGACCAATGCTTGTTTTGAAACCAATATGCACCTATGGTAAGCAGCCACGCCCCCCATATAAAAAATTGCATAAAATTCATCAATATCAGGCGAAACTTAATATTCATATAGCGGGGTTAAAATCAGTTACGATCAGTTAAAAATTAAAGTCTGAAAGTAATGAATTTTATGGGAAATGGAAAGGGGAGCGATTAGTTAATTAGAGATCAATGATTAGTTGCTGTAGAATCACACTCTTTGGTGTAGTTAACAATCAAATCGCGATCGAAAGGAACCACTAATGAGTCGGGATAAGCCTTTTTAATTTTTAAGATGACACAACCGTAAAGTTTATTACCATCTTTTGGCTTATCTCTTAAAATATATTCCTTGATAGCCTGTTGAACCTTAGGTGTCCATTTAATAAAAGACCTGACACCGATAGCTGCGTACTTGTGCGTAGAGCTATAGTCAGCCCCAATTTTAGCGCTTATAGTTTGAAGGCTATCATTTGATACGGATTCTAAACCGTTTGGTAATGCCTGTTTTAAACGTTTAAGGGTATATACCACTAATTCTGATCGCTTGTTTTCATCAGGAATTCTTGGTTTTGCGGCATCGTCAATTTGCTTATATAACTTGTTCTCGTACTCTTTTGTCCAAACCGATTTGTTTTTATCGGAGGATTTACAAGCAGCAATACAAACAAATGCAAAGAAAATCAGAGCGATTTTTTTTATATCCATCTTTATAAACGTATAGGATTGCTTTTATGATTCTTTTCGCCTGTTTAACTCATCGCGGATCTTGGCCGCTTTTTCGTATGATTCTTCGGCAAGGGCCTCCTGCAGCTTGGTCTTTAATTCTTCTGTGCTTAAAGCAGCAAAGCCTGTGGTTGCTGATGTAACGGGTGTTATTTCTTCGGGAGTTTCTGTAATATTTTCAAGGTAAACAAAATCGTTGCCTTCAATTACAATACCCGCGCTCGAAAGGATAAACTCGTACGTAAAAATAGGGCATTCAAACCTTACTGCTATCGCAATAGCGTCGGATGTGCGGGCATCTATCTCCATTACTTTCTTACCATCGCTGCATATCAGCTTTGAATAAAAGATGCCATCAACAAGGTTGTAAATTACAACCTCCTGTACCATTATATGATAGGCTTCGGCAAAACTCTTAAACAAGTCATGCGTTAGTGGCCTGCTTGGGGTCATTTTTTCAATTTCAATGGCAATAGCCTGGGCCTCAAAACTACCTATAATAATAGGTAGCCTGCGGCGGCCGCTTACTTCGCCCAAAACCAATGCATACGCGCCCGACTGCGTTTGGCTGTAAGATAAGCCAACAATGTCAAGCTTTATTTTTTTCATGTTATTACCCATCGCTACCTATGCTTATGCCAAGGCTTTATGTTCTTTAATAGCTGTTATTAATTTTGGTACCACTTCAAAGGCATCACCAACTATACCGTAATCGGCCACTTTAAAAAATGGGGCCTCTGCATCTTTGTTGATAACCACAATTACTTTTGATGAGCTTATACCTGCCAAATGCTGTATAGCCCCTGAAATTCCTATTGCAATATACAAATTTGGACTGACAGCTATACCGGTTTGTCCAACATGTTCGCTATGTGGCCTCCAGCCGGCGTCTGATACCGGTTTTGAGCAAGCTGTAGCGGCGCCTAACAGGTCGGCAAGTTCTTCGATCATGCCCCAATTTTCGGGCCCTTTTAAGCCACGCCCACCCGATACAACTATCTCTGCATCAGGTAATGATACTTTATCTGTCGACCGTACGATCTCTTTCAGCATCGCCTTAAAATCCGACGGTTTTGTTGCTACACTAAAGTCTTCAACTTTTGTGGGTTTCGCATCCTCAACTATCTTGTAGGAGTTTGGTATAAGCGCGATAACTTTAATGGCTGATGTTAACTGTACTGTTGCAAAAGCTTTTCCTGAAAAAGCTGTTTTTTTAACAGTGAAATTACTACCGCTTTGTTCAGGCAGGGCTACCGCGCCATCAACCACACCTGCATCCAACTTAACACCTAAACGGGGTGCCAATCCTCTGCCCGAAAACGAATTGGATAGCACAACAACATCAGCACCTTCTTTTTTTGCGGCCTCGGCTATAACAGTTGCGTAGGCCTGGTTAACAAAGTTCTTTAACTGCGCGTTGGCTACATTTAATATTTTATCGGCACCGTATTTTGCAAGATTATTCAAGTCACCGGTACTAACATCGCCAATAGAAATGGCGGTAAGCGTAGAATTATTTTGATCGGCAATGGTGCGGGCATAGCTTACGGCTTCAAAAGTTGATTTTTTGAATTTGCCATCAGCGTTTTCCGCATATATTAAAACTGACATAGTTTATTTATTAGTAATTATATAACCTTCGCTTCGGTATGCAGCAATTCAATTAGTTTGGCAGCCTCGTCGGCAGCAACCAGTTTTACCTGACCGCGTGGGGCCGGTGTTTCATAACTAATAATCTCTGAATTTGTTTTCACCTCAACAGGCTCAACTACAACCAAAGGCTTTGTTCGTGCCGACATAATGCCGCGCATATTAGGGATCTTAGGTTCGGCGACACCCTCGGCAGCGCCGGCTACAAAAGGCAGGGGGATAGTTAATAATTCTTTACCGCCTTCAATTTCGCGCTCAACCGTGGCTTTATCACCTTCAATATCCAGTTTTTTGATGATGGATACAGATGGCAGATCCAATAGTTCGCCCAACATACCGGCAACTTTCGATCCGTTATAATCTATAGACTCCCGCCCGGTTAATATCAGGTCGAACGGATTAGTTTTAACATACTGTGCAATTTGGTAGGCAACATACCAGGCATCATGCGGTTTGGCATTTATGCGTACCGCGTCGGTAGCGCCAATGGCCAAAGCTTTGCGTATGGTAGCTTCGGTGCCGGTATCGCCTACGTTTATTACAGTTACTGTACCACCATCGCCCTCGGTTAACTCGATAGCACGTGCAAGCGCTATTTCGTCGTAAGGGTTTAAAATGAATTGCACGCCGTTGGTATTAAATTGCGTGTTGTTATCAGTAAAAGTTATTTTTGTGGTGGTGTCGGGAACGTTACTTATACATACCAATACTTTCATAGAAATAGGTTTTTACAAATTTAGTTAAAAAACATAGCGTATAAAAATGGAGATAAACAGATTAGAGAAACTGCTGGAATTTATAAAAAACGAACCTAATGATGAATTTTTAAAATATGCGCTGGCGACAGAGTATCTCCGTTTAAATCAGGTGGATAAGGCTTTAGAATATTATGAGGACCTGGTGAATAACCACCCGCAATACTCGGGCACCTATTACCATTTGGGCAAGCTTTACGAAGCGCTTAACCGAAAGGACGATGCCGTAAAAATCTACGAAAAAGGCATGGAAATTACCAAAGCCAAGCGCGATAATCATGCTTTTAGTGAGTTGCAGGCGGTGTATCGCGAGGCTATTGGTTATGATGATGACGATGATTATTAAGCCCCACCCAACCCTCCCCGGTAGGGAGGGCTTATTAAATAGATATTTTTTAAAAGTCTCCCCTACCGGGGGAGATTTAGAGGGGGCCGTGTACTTATGAAAAAACGCCAGCTCCTTTTTTTAGGTGATGCCTTTCTGTATACACTTAGCGCATTTGGCGGCCCGCAGGGGCATATTGCCATTATGCTGCGCGAGTTTGTACAGAAACGAAAGTACATTACCGAAGAAGAGCTGATGGAGCTAAATGCCCTGGCGCAGGTTTTACCCGGACCGTCATCCACCCAAACCCTGGTGGGTATAGCCTGGAAAGTGGGTGGCACCTGGCTGGCTATAATTACTTTCCTGATATGGATCTTACCATCAGCCGCTATTATGTGCTTGGCGGCCATAAGCTATAAACTGTTTGCCGATCATGGTAAAGTAGCAGGCGTATTGCGTTTTATCCAGCCAATGGCGGTAGGCATTGTGGCTTATGCCACTTATACTTTCGCCAATAAATTTTTAAAGACAAAGGTTAGCACTATGCTGGCCATTGGTTCATTAATAGTCACCCTTATCCTGCAAAATGCTTATGCTTTCCCGATACTGATCTTAATTGGTGGTATCATCTCATCTGCATTAGAAACCCAGCCGCAGGAAAACGAATTGCGAACAAAGCTGTTTGCCAATGTAAATCCTAACAAGGTGGCTTATTTTATTGGGATATTATTGGCTTTTGCGGCATTGGGAGCATTGATCAACCAGACATCGCCTTTTAGTTTACCTATCCGCTTGTTCGAGAATTTTTACCGTAACGGGATCCTGATATTTGGTGGGGGACAAGTGCTGGTGCCACTGATGTATACCGAGTTTGTTGAAGTAAAGCACTACCTAACCAGCGCCGAATTCCTATCTGGCTATGCCCTGCAGCAAGCCCTGCCCGGCCCGACTTTTTCCTTCACTTCTTTTGTAGGAGGATTAACCTTAGGCAACAAAGGTTATGGCATAGCGGGTGAGATATTAGGGAGCACCATTGCTGTAATAGGTATTAACCTGCCGGGGATGATATTGATCCTTTTTATTGTTCCGTTTTGGGATGATCTGAAAAAAATAACCCGCATAAAAAACTCATTAAGCGGTATCAACGCCGTAGCCGTAGGTTTTATGGCGACAGCGTTGATATTACTTACCCGCCCATTTGGGTTAAACTGGCTGGCTTATTTAATAATGATAGCCACGTTCCTGCTGCTGCAATTCACCAAAATAAAAACCCCGATAGTTATAGTTATCGGGGTGGTGTTGGGGTTGGTGTTTTAGCCCCCTGACCCCCTAAAGGGGGAACAATAATGCAACAAATGAGTAACAGGTTTTGCTACTCAAAAAACTCCCCCTTTAGGAGGCGGGGGGGGCTAAAACGGCGGCTCATCATCCATGTCATCCATTCTTGACGGGCGGATAATAAAGTTGCTTGGCTTATCAAAATCCTGCGATGGGTTAAGGCCGGTAAATGCGGCCCCGGAAGTAGGGAAATTATCGCTGGTATCTAAATCTGTAAACTTAACATATTTACCTACGAATTTCAAGCGGACAGTCCCGGTTTCACCGTTACGGTGTTTGGCTATAATAATCTCGCCAACGCCTTTGGTTGGGTTGTTGTCCTCATCCACATCCAGGCCATAATATTCAGGACGATAAAGGAACAGTACCATATCCGCATCCTGCTCAATAGAGCCTGACTCACGCAAATCCGATAGCATTGGCCTTTTGGATGCGCCCGGACGGCTCTCAACCGCACGGCTTAACTGCGACAGGGCTATTACCGGCACATTTAATTCTTTAGCTACCGATTTTAAGGCACGCGATATACTACCAATTTCCTGCTCGCGGTTACCGCCACCTTTACCATCTGCCGATTTACCTTGCATTAACTGCAAGTAGTCAATGATGATCAGCTGGATATCATGCTGCGATTTTAGGCGTCGGCATTTAGCGCGAAACTCGAATATATTTAGGGCAGGAGTGTCGTCTATAATTAACGGCGCGGCTTCCAGGCGGCCAATTTTAGAGTGGATCTGTTGCCATTCCCATTCTTCTAAAGTCCCTTTACGGATCTTTTCCTGCTCTATTTCAGTTTCACCGGATATCAGACGATTAACTAACTGAACAGAGGACATCTCTAACGAGAATACGACTACCGGCTTTTCAAAATCAACCGCGGCGTTACGTGCGCAGGTTAATACGAAAGCCGTTTTACCCATTGCAGGGCGGGCGGCTATAATTACCAGATCGGATTTTTGCCAGCCCGAGGTCATGCGGTCAAGATCCGTAAACCCTGATGCCACACCGGTTAGTCCATCTTTTTTATCTTTTAATGCTTCAATTTCTTTTAAGGTCTCGTGCAACAAATCATCCATCTTACGCGAGTCGCGGCGGAGGTTATTTTGGGCGATATCAAACAGGTTCTTCTCTGCTTTATCCAACAGGTCCAAAACATCGGTAGTGTCTTCGTAAGCGCTGTTAATGATCTCTGTCGAGATCCTGATCAGCTCGCGCTGAATGAATTTTTGAATAATGATACGAGCGTGGAACTCAATGTTCGCCGCCGATGCCACACGATTGGTTAACTCTGTTATATAATAAGCACCGCCTATCATTTCCAGTTCGCCCTGGCTGCGCAGTTGCGAGGTAACAGTCAGTATATCAACCGGTGATGTTTTTTCAAACAGGTACTGTATCGCTTTAAATATTTTCTGGTGATTATCCCGGTAAAAAACTTCGGGTTTTAAAATATCAATAACCGATGAAAGTGCATCTTTCTCCAGCATTAATGCACCCAGTACAGCTTCCTCTAAGTCGGTTGCTTGTGGGGGTAATTTGCCCAACCCGGTGTAGGGGGTAGGGTTAGTGATCCGGCTACGTTTGTCGTTTGTATTCGGCTTGTAATTGGTGTTATCGTTCTCAAAAGTCATTGTTCAAAAATATACTAATTTTTGGCGTATTTATCCACCGTTGACATCTTTTTTTCACAAAAGGTAAAACGCCCTAAATAGTAAAATTTAGCCACTTGTTATTAACAGCCGATTGTTGGGAAATATAAATTTTAGCTGTAAAACGTCGTTATTTTAAGGTTGTTAATAAAATAATTTTGCTAATTGAACCGAAAATTTATAACTCAAAAACAGCATTATCGTCCGCTGATACAAAGTTAATTAATATGGCTATTTTTGCAGCCTTAATTTGATTATAAATGTATAATAATAACAGGGAACCCCGCGAAAGCAACCAGGTAGTTTTTGGTATCCGAGCGGTTATTGAAGCCATAAGGGCAGGTAAAGAAATTGAATCATTATACATACAGCGGGGCATTGGCGGTGAGCTGCTTAACGAGCTTAGGGCTTTATTGAATGAATATAACCTAACGGCCCAACAAGTGCCGGTGGAGAAGCTTAACCGCATTACGATGAAAAATCACCAGGGGGTTATTGCTTTTATATCGCCTATAACTTACCAGAAGATAGAAGACATCATCCCGCAGATATTTGAGAAGGGTGAGGTGCCGCTGATATTAGTGCTTGATTCTATCACCGACGTGCGCAATATGGGCGCTATTGCCCGTACGGCCGAGTGCAGTGGGGTGCATGCTATAGTGGTACCGGCAAAGGGCTCGGCACAGATCAACCCGGATGCTATTAAAACCTCGGCAGGGGCGTTGTACATTATCCCAGTGTGCAGACATGATAACTTTATGCAAACCATAAAATTCTTGCAGGAGTCGGGCTTACAATTGGTTTGCTGTACGGAAAAGACCAAAGAATATATTTACACCCCCGATTATACCGGCCCAACAGCTATTATCATGGGATCGGAAGAAGACGGTGTACGCAGCGAGATCATCCGCATTGCAGACCATTTAGCTAAAATACCTATGTATGGGGAAATAGAATCGTTGAACGTATCGGTAGCGACAGGGGTTATTTTGTATGAGGCGATAAGGCAGCGGTTAGTGATTAGTTAATTGGAGATTAGTGATTAGGTTGCATAGCATGTTATATAAAAATGGCGACAGTAAGCGATCTTGACAACTTCTATCTCCAACACCCCGAACCTGTAAACGAATGTTTGCTGGCGCTAAGGAGTATCATACTAAAACAAGATGAAAACATAACGGCTGCGTGGAAATATCGCATGCCGTTTTTTTGTTATAAAGGGAAAATGTTTTGCTATTTATGGGTGCATAAGTTAACTCTGCAACCTTATATTGGCTTTGTTGAAGGCAAACACCTTAATCATCCCGACTTGATATTAGGCGAACGCGCCCGTATGAAAACTATGACTTTTGATCCGGGTAAGGATTTGCCGGTTGCAACTATAGAAAGTTTACTTCAACAGGCATTAGATCTGTACAGATCAGGCAAAATCAAAATAAATTAATTTGTCATTCTTCGCTATCGCTAAGAATGACAGAAAAGATTTTTATCTCCAGGCACCCAATATTACGCCCATCAGCGTAAGTGAAACAACACTATATAGGCCATTTATAAAGATATGGCGCCAGCTTTTTTGTTCAAACAAGCTGTGTGTAGCAATAGCGCTAAATGTCCAGATCCCGGCTAAGAAGCCGGCCGTTGCGCCCCAGGCAAGATCGGTTTTGGGTTCGGCTAAAAATGCCGCTAAATTGGCTGATGATATTAAGGCGAATAGTGCTGTAAAGCCAAACGTTTTGGCCATGTTTGATTTCTGGATTTCTTCTTGTGATAGTTTACTATCTACCATCCACGCAGTACCAAATACTTTTGGATTGTACCATACGCCGCCTACCGCGAAAGCTGATAATGCCGCTACCAATACGGCGGGCCAGTTAATTAATGCAGGGTTCATAATTGTTTTAGGTTAAGCCCACTCCGCCCCCTAAAGGGGGTACCAAAGAGGATGTTCATATAAAGATAAATAAAAGTATTATCATAAACAACTGATATCCAATAAAAAAGGCACCCTATAGATAAGGTGCCTTTAGGCTTTTAGTACCCCTTTTAGGGGGCGGAGGGGCTAAATATATTTGGTTCCAAATTGTGCCTTCACATCAGCAACAACCTTTTTAACGTTTTGCTCCTGGTCGCGCGGGCAGATCAATAGTGTGTTGTTTGATTCTACTACAATGTAATCATGCAGTCCCTGTAAAATAACCAGTTTATCATTAGGCACATTAACCATGCAGTTTGATGAATCGTACATGATTACTTTTTCGGAAGGGATAACCGCGTTGCCAACATAATCTTTATCAGCCAGCTCGTAAATAGACGCCCAGGTACCCAGATCAGACCATCCAAATTCTGATGGCAGAACGTATACGTTGTTAGCCTTTTCCATAATACCATAATCAATAGATATATTGGTGCATTGCAGGTAAGCCCGGTTTACGTGGGTGCGTTCGCCGTCGGTATTATAATGCGGGCGTGCTTCGGCAAAAATATCGTTCATGTCCGGCAGGTGCTGCTCAAACGCTTTCGTAATAGCTTTGGCCGACCATATAAATATCCCCGCGTTCCATAAAAAATCGCCGCTTTGTAAAAACGTTTTGGCAATTTCAAGCGTAGGCTTTTCGGTAAAGGTCTTTACTTTATGAAAATCGTTGTCAATAACATTGTCGGTATATTGGATATAACCATAACCGGTATCGGGCCTTGATGGCTTTATACCCAAAGTTACCAGGCACTGGTGTTTGGTAGCTGTTTGTAATGATTTTTCTATGGTAGCAACAAACCCCGGCTCGTCTAATATCAGGTGATCAGAGGGCGCTACAACAATCGCGGCGTCAGGGTTAATACTTTGTATCTTAAAGCAGCCATAAGCTATGCACGGGGCTGTATTACGCATTACAGGCTCTGTCAGGATCTGATTGCCGGCCATGTCAGGTAATTGCGCGTTAACCAAACCAGTATAACTCTCGTTGGTCACCACAAAAATATTCTCTTTAGGGCATACTTTCAGGAAGCGGTCGTACGTTTGTTGTATCAATGTTTTGCCTGTTCCTAATATGTCAATAAATTGTTTTGGATGTGAAGTGCGGCTTATTGGCCAAAAACGGCTTCCAATACCGCCTGCCATAATAATGGCATAATAGTTTTTATTCATTGTTAAATTGTAGAAATATAGTTTGGTATAACTGGAGCAAATGTGGGTATTTATCTGTTAAATAATCGTTAATCAATACTAAATAATTAATAGCTTAAAATGCCACACCATATAAAAGAATAAATAAACAAATTGTTTTAATACGAATAATCATTTGAGTATAAAATTTTTAAGTAAATCTATCGTTTATTCATAAATTTTTGTTACTTTAAACTTTTAAATCACAACAACTACCAGTAAAATAATGATAGAGACAAAGAAGTCGCTTTTTGATAACCTACAGAACTTTTTCGGGTTCGATAATTTCAAAGGGGAGCAAGAAGCGATTATAACCAACATTTTAGCCGGTAACGATACCTTCGTTATTATGCCTACAGGTGGTGGTAAATCCATGTGTTACCAATTGCCCGCGCTAATGAGCGAGGGTACTGCTATAGTAATTTCGCCGCTTATTGCTTTAATGAAAAACCAGGTTGACCAGTTAAGGGCATTTGGCGGATCGGACAGTATTGCGCATTTTTTAAATTCGTCTTTAACAAAGGCAGACATAGTAAGAGTTAAAGAGGATGTACTGAGCGGCAAAACCAAATTGCTGTATGTTGCGCCAGAATCATTAACAAAACAAGAGAACGTAGATTTTTTACGCTTGAATCAGGTGTCGTTTGTGGCAGTTGATGAAGCGCATTGTATATCAGAGTGGGGGCATGATTTTAGGCCGGAATATCGTAAGATACGCCAGGTTATCAGCAATATAGGCGATGATATCCCTATTATAGCTTTAACCGCTACAGCCACGCCAAAAGTACAGCAGGATATCCAGAAAAACCTGCAGATGAATAATGCTACCATCTATAAATCATCATTTAACCGGTCGAATCTTTTTTATGAGGTACGTGCCAAGCGAAATGTGATTAAAGAGATCGTAAAATACGTTAAACAAAACCAGGGGAAATCGGGCATCATATATTGCCTTAGCCGTAAAAAGGTTGAGGAAGTGGCCGAAGCGCTTTCATTAAACGGCATTAAGGCATTGCCTTACCATGCCGGGCTCGACCCAAAAGTACGGGCCGATACGCAGGATAAATTCCTGATGGAAGATGTGGATGTTATTGTGGCAACTATAGCCTTTGGTATGGGTATTGATAAACCTGATGTACGGTACGTTATTCATCATGACGTGCCTAAAAGCATGGAAGGTTATTACCAGGAAACAGGCAGATCGGGGCGTGATGGCGGCGAGGGTGTTTGTGTGGCTTTCTATTCGCAAAAGGATATTGATAAGCTGCAAAAATTCATGAAGGACAAGCCGGTTTCTGAACGCGAAATTGGCACCCAGATCTTAAAAGAGGTTATTGATTATGCCGAGTCGTCAGTTTGCCGGCGTAAGCAATTATTGCATTACTTTGGCGAGAACTTTAACGAGGCCGGCTGTAATAATATGTGCGATAACTGCTGCGCACCAAAAACACATTTTGATGCCGAGGAGCAATTGCATAAAGCATTAAACCTGATCAAACAAATAGGCGAGAAGTTTGACGATCACCACATTATTAATATTTTGATGGGTGTTGAAACGCAACAGATCCATAACTACGAGCACCATTTATTGCCACTTTTTGGTACAGGTAAAGGTGATGGCGAAATTTTATGGAACTCGTTATTGCGCCAGGCATTATTGAATAACTACCTGTCAAAAGATATTGACCAATATGGTTTATTAAGGTTAACCAAGCTGGGTCATTCGTTTTTAGATAATCCGCACAGCATCAGGTTTATACTAAACAGGGTTATTGAAGCACCGGATGATGATGACGATGCCGATGGCCCAAAACAAGGCGGCGGCGCATTAGATACCGAGCTGCTGCAAATGCTGAAGGAGCTGCGCAAGAAAATAGCCAAGCAAAAAGGCTTGCCGCCGTTTGTATTGTTCCAGGACCCGTCGTTAGAGGAAATGTGTACGCATTATCCTATCACCCAGGATGAGTTGAAACAGATCTCGGGCGTAGGCGCGGGCAAGGCCATGAAATTTGGCGCTCCGTTCATCGACCTCATCGCTAAATATGTAGATGATAATGATATTGATCGCCCTATTGATATGGTGATCAAAAGCGCCGCCAACAAATCGGCACTAAAAGTATTCATCATCCAGAATATCGACAGGCATTTAAACCTGGATGATATAGCAGCCTCTAAAGGATTAACCTATGAAGAGGTTTTAAAAGAGGTAGAAACCATTGTAAACTCTGGCACCAAGCTAAATCTTAACTATTATATTGACGAGGTTATAGACGAGGATAAGCAGGAAGAAGTATTTGATTACTTCCGCACGGCCGAGGTCGACTCGATAGACGATGCGCTGGCCGAACTGGGCAGCGATGATTATACCCGCGAAGAGGTACAACTGATGCGGATAAAGTTTATGTCTGAGTTAGGAAACTGACGAATAAGGGAGGATTTAAAATCTTCCCTTTTTTATTGATTAAGTGTTGCTTACATTTAATCAATAAACCTGTCACCCTATCTTCATGAAAACTCAACCTGCATTTTTCTATTATAAACTGGTTATTCCTGTTTTTGTATTATTGCTGTTTTCTGTTAACGCAATCGCCCAACAGCCAAATTTCCAAACCGATGATATTGCCGAAAAGCTAAAACTAAACCGTTGGAAAAACGAGTCGCCGACGTTATTCATCCATTTCGATAAAAATATCTATACAAACAATGAACGGGTGTGGTTTACCGGGTATTTATTTAAAACTTTCAATCACCAGGTTTATAAAACGCTTTCAATTGCTTTAGTTAATGATGATACCCATGCGGTGTTATTGAATGATAAATTTGTTATAAGCAATGGAATTGTTTTAGGCGCTACAACCGTACCCGATTCTGTTAGTGCAGGCAATTATAGCTTCATAGCTTATACCAACCGCCTTTTAAATGGTAAGCCAAATGTGCTGTTTACGCAGCGTATAACTATAAAATCTGCAAGTCAGCCTACATTTACAGCTTCTTTAAATCCTTTAGATACTTCAGTAACTGCCGACCAGCAAAAAATAATGCTATTGGTAAGTTTCTTAGACCTTGCAAAACCACCCGAAACTGTACTGGTTAGCTACTATGTGGGTAACGGCACACATCCCGTACTACAGGGCAAGGCCACAACAGAATATGGGAAATACATATTCAACATCCCATCAAACTTGTTAAGCACGGGCAATAATAAATTACATGTAAAGCTTATCTATAATAAAGAAATAAAAGATCTTAATATGGCTTTGCCTGTACCCGCGCAACCGGCAATAGTTAAGTTTTACCCCGAAGGAGGAAGCCTTGTAAATAATATCAGGAGCAATATAGGGTGGGAGGCAACTACGGTTACAGGTAGTGCATTACAGGTAAAAGCAATACTTTTTGAGGATAGAAAAGCGATAGCAAATATCGCGACCAGTCAATATGGAATAAACAGATTCCTGCTAAAACCCACCACAGGACATAAGTATTACGTTAAGCTTGTTGGCGTGAATAAAAAAGATACTTTGTATGAGTTGCCGGCAGCTATAAATAAAGGGCCGGTAATAACAATAGCCAACGCCATAGTTAATGATACTTTAACTGTGATGGTAAGGGCCGGCAAGGCCGAAAAAATGTATTTAATAGGGCATGATTACAGGCAGGTTTTTTTTGCCAGCCCGGTTAATATTGGCACCGAAAACCGCAGGGTGAAATTAATAATGAACGATGCACCTAAGGGTTTACTGCAACTCACTATTGTAGACAGTCTTGGGCGGCCCTTTGCCGAAAGGCTGATCTTTGCACATTATGATAAAAGGGAAAAGTTAAATATCAGTACCGACCGGCTCACCTATAACCCGAGGCAAAAGGTTACCGTCAAACTTAAATTAGACGGAACAAAGCAATTGGATAGTGCCCTGGTATCATTTGCATGTGTACAGCAAAACAGGTTGGATATCACCAAAAAGAAAGATATAGAAAGTTATTTTTATTTAGAAGATAAGTTATTAAACCTGCCTGCCAAAGATAATTATCTGGGTAATAGCATATTTGATAAGCAATTTTTGGAAGATATACTGCTTGTAAAAGGCTGGCGCAGGTACACCTGGCTTGATATGTTAAACGTATTACCTACCGATACGGTAAAAGTTGAAGATGTTTTTTTTAAAGGAACAGTTGTTACCCACTCAAACAAACCCGTTAAAAAAGCGGTGCCGCTGCTAAGCTTCGGCAATACCTATCGGCCTATAAATACTAATGATAATGGCGATTTTGAATTGAGGTACCTGGATATGGTAACCGGGCCCGATAAAATGGTAAGCTATGTAGTAAAAGGCGCGCTGGAAAATGAATATATCATCCAATTAGCAGATCCCTACATTGCGCTGAATAAAAAAGTAGCCAACGATGTAGAAATTAATGATATTAATTTTGTTGAGCAGCATGATACGCAAAAACTGCGTATCCCCGGATCGGAACATGCCATACAGATAAAAGAGGTGCAAATTAAGGCCCGTGCCGACCGTCAGGTGTATGCTAATGCGTGTGGCGACTATATTTGCCGGTATCATATTTTTAATTGTCCTAATCACCCGTACGAGTCGGACAATGTTTTACCCGTTGTGGGCCGAAGTTATATCAGGTATGGGGTAAATACAGTTTACCTTGGCTGCGGGGCGACAGACAATAAGTTGTCGCTTAAGGGTATTTATCTCCCAAAAAAGTTTTATGTTGAAAATATACCTGAGAAAACTACGGAAGAGCCGATATACCTGTCAACCCTGTTTTGGCGCCACCTGGTTAAAGTAAAATCGGGGCAGGATACCGAACTGTCATTTTATACAGGCGACATCACCGGCAGGTTTAAAATAATTGTTCAGGGCGCAACCAGCGATGACGTGACTTACGGCGAAAAAACATTTGATGTTGTAAAGCCTAATTAATTACTTAGCCGTTATCTTAAACTCTGTCCGCCGGTTTTTGGCGCGGTTCTCATCGGTATCATTAGCTGCAATAGGTTGTGATTTTCCATAGCCCTTATAAATCAACCTTGCAGGATCAACTTTACCACTCAACAAATAATCATAAACTGATTTGGCGCGGTTTTCTGAAAGCTTCTGGTTCAGTTCGTCATTGCCCACATTATCTGTATGGCCTGATATTTCGATATGTACGGTAGGGTTCAGCGCTAAAAATTCTAATAATTTTTGTAGTTCTGATTTTGATTCCGCCTCCAGCTGGTATTTATTGGTATCGAAGAAGATGTTCTTTAATATCACTTTATTACCAACCTCTATAGGCTCCAGCAAGGCAATAATATTAAACGGATTGCTCGATGTATGCCCGGCTAACGAGAAGTTTTCGGAGTAAAACAGGTATCCCGGCTTAGATATATTTAAACCATAATTTTTGCCCGCGGCAATAGTAGCCAGGAAGTCTCCCTTCTCAACCGAGCTATAATCCTGGTAAACAGCTTTGTTGTTGTCGAGCGCTATGATCTCTACTGCCGATTCCAGCGGTTGCCGTGTTTTGGCATCGCTTACAAAACCTTTTACATAAGTTACCATATGTGGTCGCAGCTCCACCGGTAGTTCAAAGGTGTAAATATCAAAACCACCATAGCCATCCAGTTTATTAGACGAGAAAAAGGCAAAGCTGCCATTCGCGGTAAGGCTCAGCCCGCTTTCATCGCCGTTGGTATTTATGGGGTAGCCCAGGTTTTTAGGTGCCTGCCATTTGCCATCCTTAGCTAACCGGCTTACAAACAGATCTTGACCGCCCATACCCGGCCAGCCGTTTGAGCAGAAGTAAAGCGTACTATCATCCGGGTGAATAAACGG
The DNA here is from genome assembly GCF_050433825.1 of Mucilaginibacter sp. UYCu711. Lineage (NCBI taxonomy): Bacteria > Pseudomonadati > Bacteroidota > Sphingobacteriia > Sphingobacteriales > Sphingobacteriaceae > Mucilaginibacter > Mucilaginibacter sp. UYCu711. The sequence goes on from NZ_JBNPWM010000006.1 coordinate 129,633, forward strand.
CGATTGCTCGTTATAGGATGTATTAACAGTTGGCCCCAGGTTTTCCGGTTCGCCCCAGCCATTCGCTGTCAGGGTTGATTTCCAGATATCATAACCACCATATCCGCCTTTACGGTTACTCACGAAGAATAACGTGCGCCCGTCTGCGCTGATAGACGGCTGCGATTCCCAGCCACCGGTATTAACCGGCGGACTTAAGCTAAACGGTTTGCCCCAGTCTTCGCCCTTTTTTTGTGCCACATAAATATCGCAGCGTCCATGGCCATCCGGGCGGTTGCAGCCGGTAAAGAATAAAAACTTACCATCTTGTGATACCGATTCAGACCCCTCATTATAATTTGGCGTGTTGATCCTGTCGCTTAAATAAACAGATTTTTGCCAATCATTATTTACCTTACTGCTTTGGTAGAAATCTTCATTCAAGGCTATCTGACGGGTGTAAATGATAGTTTTATCATCGGCGGTTGATACCGGCGAGTATTCATCATTAGCTGTATTAATATTAGGGCCCATATTAATGGGTTTAAAAGTAATAGGGTGTTTTATCGCCTCCATAGCGAAGATGCAATCCTTAACCAGTTTTTGGGCGTAAGCCCTGCCTTGCTCTGTTATGCCCGCAATACTTAAATACTTTTGTAAATGAGCCAGCGCCTCGGGATACATGGCTTCTGATACTTCCATATCAGCTACTTTTGAATATACCAAACGGCTGTATTCGGGATTAATAGCAATAACTTTTCTAAATTCCACTATAGCACCCTTTAAGTTACGTTGCTTTTGCATAATGTCGCCCAGCATGGCGTGGGCCTCTATGAATTTGGCATCGTTATCAATGGCTTTTTGTAAAAAAGCTACGGCTTTGTCATACTCATGGTCATTAATAGCCTGATTGCCTAATACAAAATTTTTGATAGCCTCCTTATCTGTGGTAGAATATGGTTCCTGCCCAAAGGCAAATACACCCGAAAAAAGAAATAAAACAAGAAATAGTACAGTTTTCATCCTTAAGGATACAATAGTTTATACGCTAAGTTAAAACTATTAGGGGATATTTAAATACTTATGCGTTTGTAAAGATATTTCCCATTTAGGGTTATTCATAACATAATCAACTATAAGCGGCGTCATTTCTTTTGATTTCGACCACTCGGGCTGTAAATATAATTTGCAGCCTTCGCCTACCAGGGTAGCGTTGTGCTCAGCAAATTCAAAGTCGGATTTATTGAAGATGATAACCTTTAACTCATTGGCATGTTGCGCAACCTGCAGGGTAGGCCCCTTAAACTTTTTAGGCGATAAACAGATCCAGTCCCAATGGCCCGAAAGGGGATAAGCGCCTGATGTTTCAATAAAAGTTTTGATGCCTTTTTGCTGTAATTGCGCTGTAAGATAATCAAGGTTGTAGATCAATGGCTCGCCGCCGGTAACAACTACGGCTTTGCCCGGGTAAAGCATGGCATTTTCAACAATTTTATCGGCAGTGGTTAGCGGGTGCAGTTCGGCGTCCCAGCTTTCTTTAACATCGCACCAGTGGCAGCCCACATCACAGCCACCAAGGCGAATAAAATATGCCGCTTTACCGGTATGATATCCCTCGCCCTGTATCGTATAAAACTCTTCCATTAAAGGAAGTAATGTGCCGTCGTCCGGAACCTGGTGTGCCATAATAGGGCGCAAAGGTAAATTTTTTGAGCCGAAAGCAGAAGGCTTAAAGCAGAAAGCACTTAAAGTATGACTTTACAATTGCGAAACTAACTATTAACAAAAGCTTTAAGCTTTTTGCTTTTACCTTTCAGCTTATTTCATTAAGTTTGATTCAATGAAGAAACATTACAAATTCATCGTCTTTATTTTAATGCTTAGTTTCACGTCATGTGTGGATATTGAGGAGCATTACGACTTTAAACTTGATGGGTCATGTAATGTAGTTTATGGGTTTGATATGGGCCGCGCCATATCGGTTTTTAAAAATTTAATGACCGATTCTCTGAAAAAAAGCGCCCAGTTTAACCTGGTGAAGGATACCACCATGAGCTTTTTAGCCGCCGTACCCGATAGCCTTGAACGCAAACTAAGCAAAGAGGAGTTTACAATGGCCGAGCACAGTAACCTGGCCATTAAAATGGACCTGCAAAAAAATATCATGAAGATGAGTGTTACACACTCGGCAAAAAACGCCGCCGAATTACAATACTACCTGGAGCATTTTTCAAAAATGCCGATGGGTAGCCAATTAGGAGCGGTTGCAAAAAGCAGCGCCCAGGCCCGAGGTTTTGATACACAGCAATTGATTGCCGGCCAGGATTATTACCAGTACGAAGTTACTCCGCATAAATTTTACCGCATAGTTGATAAGGTTAAGTTTAACGCGTTTTTAAAGAAAACCCAAAGCACATTAAACATGGCCAAAGCTATGCTGATAGATATGCCTTATAAAGTAGTATTGAATTTCGCCAAGCCTGTTAAAAAGGTAAATAATGCTAAAGCCATAGTATCTGCCGACAGGCGCAAGGTTACACTGGTAACTACCATGGACGATGCTATTAAGGATCCGTCGATTATGAACCTGAAGATCGATTTTTAACCGGATATGACCTGGTATAAAGTACCCAACCTTCAGCCCACCAACCACCCTTTTATTAAAAAAGTTAAATTAGCCGGCAAAGGCATTTGTTTGGTTGGTTATGATAGCGGTATTTACGCGCTTGGTTCAACCTGCCCGCATGCCGGTGGTGAGTTAAGCGGCGGCTGGTGTAAAGATGGGAAATTGATCTGCCCGATTCATCGTTATGCTTACGATATTCATACAGGTAAAGGCGATCCGGGACAAAATGATTTTGTAGATACGTATCCCGTTGAAATAAGGGAGGATGGGGTTTATATAGGGATAAGGTCTTTTTTGGAGAGGGTAAAAAACGCATTTAAATAAAAGGAACTTGTCATTCTAATTTGCTTTTATCATAGAAATTACAATGACAAAAAAGATTATTGATACACTTCTTTCTTAGCCGAAGCCAAGGTATTCTTCAACAAGCCAATAATGGTCATTAAGCCAACGCCACCGGGTACGGGGGTTATATAGGATGATTTTGGTGCGACACCTTCAAAGTCAACATCACCATAAAGCTTAAAGCCCGATTTGGTTACGGTTGATGTTTCGCGGTTCATGCCTACGTCAATTACTACTACGCCGTCTTTCACCATATCAGCAGTAATAAAATTCTTTTTGCCTATGGCTACTATCAGGATGTCAGCGTCAAGCGTAAACTTTTTGATATCAGGAGTGCGGCTATGGCAAATGGTTACCGTACAGTTGCCCGGAGTGGTGTTCCTTGCCATCAGGATACTCATAGGCGAGCCAACAATATTGCTGCGGCCCACAACCACGCAATGCTTGCCAACAGTGTCAATGCCGTATTCTTTCAGCATTAATGTTATGCCATAAGGCGTAGCCGGGATAAACGATGGCAAGTTACGCTGCATGCGTCCCAGGTTAACGGGGTGGAAGCCGTCAACATCCTTGCGGTAGTCAATTCGCTCGGTTACTTTTTCAGGGTCGATATGTTTGGGTAGGGGAAGCTGAACGATAATGCCGTCTATATCCGCGTCAGCATTTAGCTCTTTTACTTTTTTTAGCAGCTCTTCTTCAGTAACGGTATCCTCGTAACGTACCAGGCTTGATTTAAAACCCACGTTCTCGCAGTTCTTTATCTTGCTGGCAACATAGGTTTCGCTGCCACCGTCGTGACCAACCAATACAGCAACCAAATGTGGCTTGCGCCCGGTTTCTGCTAAAATTTTAGCTGCTTCGGTTGCTATTTCAACCTTTAATTTTTCTGATACGTATTTTCCGTCTAAAAGCTGCATAATACTAATAAAGCGTCATTGCGAGGAACGAAGCAATCTCTAATGAGATAGTATCGTACGCGATTATTTAAATAAGGCTTTCGCCATGAATGTAATTTTCCCAATTGATTAGCATGTGTAGAGATTGCTTCGTTCCTCGCAATGACGGGCGGCGAAACAATCCTCACGGCTTAGTCTAACTTCAACACCGCCATAAACGCGCTTTGCGGTATCTCTACGTTACCTACCTGGCGCATGCGTTTTTTACCGGCTTTTTGTTTCTCTAACAGTTTACGCTTACGCGATATATCACCGCCATAACATTTGGCGGTAACGTCTTTACGCATGGCTTTAACAGTTTCGCGGGCTATGATCTTGGCACCTATAGATGCCTGTATAATGATCTCAAACTGCTGGCGCGGTAAAAGCTCTTTCAGTTTCTCGCAGATCTTTTTACCAAAATCGTAAGAGTTACCCCTGAAGATCAATGATGATAAAGCATCAACCGGCTCAGCGTTTAATTTGATATCCAAACGTACCAGGTCACTTGGACGGTAACCTATCTGGTGATAATCAAACGACGCGTAACCTTTTGATATGGTCTTTAGCTTATCGTAGAAATCAAAAACGATCTCGCCCATTGGCATCTCGAAAACCAATTCAACACGGTCTGATGTCAGGTATGATTGATTTTTAACAAACCCACGTTTTTGGATACAAAGCGACATCACAGGGCCAACAAAGTCAGACTTGGTGATAATAGTTGCTTTAATATATGGTTCTTCTACGCGATCAATTTTGCTTGGATCGGGTAGGTCAGTCGGGTTGTTAACTGTAATTTCTTCGTTTTTGGTAGAGTAGGCCAGGTACGACACGTTGGGCACGGTAGTAATAACCGTCATGTTAAATTCACGCTCCAAACGCTCCTGGATAATTTCCATGTGCAGCATGCCCAGGAAACCGCAACGGAAACCAAAGCCTAAAGCGGCAGATGATTCCGGCTCGAAAACCAGCGAAGCATCATTCAATTGCAGCTTGGCCATTGATTCGCGCAGCTCTTCAAAATCATCGGTATCAACAGGATAGATTCCCGCGAACACCATCGGTTTAACCTCTTCAAAACCTTGTATCCCGCCTTCGCATGGGCGTGCAATGGTAGTTATGGTATCGCCAACTTTTACCTCGCGCGATTCTTTGATACCAGATATAATATAACCTACGTCGCCGGTTTTAATAACGTCCTTTGGTAATTGTTTTAACTTAAGTGTACCAACTTCCTCCGCAATGTATTGCTTTTCGGTAGCGAAGAATTTTACCCGGTCGCCTTTGCGGATCTCGCCATTAACAACCTTAAAGTAAGCCACGATACCACGAAACGAGTTGTAAACCGAATCGAATATCAACGCCTGTAAAGGAGCTTCCGGGTCGCCAACAGGGGCGGGTACACGCTCGATAATAGCACGTAAAATATCATAAACACCCAAGCCGGTTTTGCCCGATGCAGCTAAGATATCTTCGCGTTTGCAACCTATCAGTTCAACAATCTGGTCCTTAACTTCCTCGGGCATAGCACCGGGCAGGTCCATTTTGTTTAGTACCGGGATGATCTCCAGGTCGTTCTCTAACGCTAAATATAGGTTGGATATGGTTTGCGCCTGGATGCCCTGCGCCGCATCAACTATCAGCAACGCGCCCTCGCAGGCAGCAATTGAGCGTGATACCTCGTACGAAAAATCCACGTGGCCGGGTGTATCTATCAGGTTCAGAACATATTTCTGCCCGTCAAGCTCATAATCCATTTGTATGGCATGGCTTTTTATGGTGATACCGCGCTCGCGCTCCAGGTCCATATCGTCAAGCAACTGGGCCTGGCTTTCGCGTTGGGTAATGGTATTGGTATACTCTAATAACCTATCGGCAAGGGTACTTTTACCGTGGTCAATATGTGCTATTATACAAAAATTACGTATGTGCTTCATTCAGCGCAAAAATAGGTTTTTTGGGCGATAAATTGGCATATTTGTTGGGAATTACCTACCTTGTTCAAATCACTTAACAACCTTATGAAAAGAATATTATTCGCAACCCTACTACTTATTCCTTTTTTAACCAAAGCGCAAGGTTTATTTGGCGGGACATCGGTTACCGAATATAAAGCATCAAACGGCGTAACTTATCATGTGGGTGATACTGTACGATTGGGCAGGGGTACTAAGCCGGATGGGTCTTTTTTATACCTGGAAGATCACGGGTTAATACCAAACCCACGCAGTACGCGTAGCCTGCCCAAAGAGTTTGCCAATGCTACAGCTACCGTAAAAAGCATTCGTAAAATGAAAATTAATGGGGTTGATAAATATATGTTCGGTGTAAATCCCGGCGGACCGATGCGCTACACCGTTTTTATTGACGATGCCATTGAGGCTTGCGAAGTTAAACCCTGCAAAACTCTGGACAGTGCTAACCCCCCAACAGCGGGATCGGTTGCTGACGAGATCAAAAAACTTAAAGGGCTGCTTGACTCGGGCGCTATAACCCAAGCCGAATATGAGGCGCAGAAAAAGAAGTTATTGAACTAATAATTGCATCTACCTAAGATGCTTAGGCGTGTTTCACGTTAAGTGTTTCACTCAAATTTTAAATAATTCTATAAATAAGCATATAAATAAAAAAGCCATTTCGTCCCATAAGGCGAAATGGCTTTAGCGTAGTGGTTAGTGTCTTAAAACAGCATTTCGCCCGGAGGGGTCACGCCTTTTAAACGCAGGTAAACCGTTGTTTGGCCGCGATGATGTGTCTGGTGCTCAAACGCTTTGGCTAATATCAGGCCCTTGGTGGCCTTCATGCCTTCGGCTGATGCCATTTGCTGCATATCGGCATCACTCATGCCTTCAATAGTGGCGATGGCAAAATCATAGCTATCCAAGACCGCTTTGGTTGTAGCGTCTTTGGTTTGCGCTACAGTTTTTTCGACAGATACTTTACCAATCGGGCTTGGCTTGCCGCTGGCCGACGTGATAAAGTAATAAGTAGCATCTGCTAAATGCAGAAATTGCTGGGCAAACGTACGTACTTCGGGCGTTGCTTTAAACGTGTAGCCATCTGCCGGCATAGCATCTAAATAGGCTTTGGAGTAAGCTTTTGCGCGTTTCCATTCGGCTACCGATTGCTCACGGGTTATCTGCGCGAACGCTGATGTACAGGCAATAACAAACAAGGCTACTAATAAGGTTAATTTTTTCATGATGTGAGGTATTTGGTTAATGATTTCAGTTTATTATAAAACGAAGATGCGGAATATTTCTGTCTTTTAACAGCATATACTCCGCATCCGGGATTTTGCAAGGTTATCTTATTCGCCGCGCTTCAATCCGTACTTTTCTATTTTGCTATATAGGTGGCTGCGTTGGATATCAATGTCATCAGCAGTTTTTGATACGTTCCAGTTATTCTTTTCCAGTTTGAATTTAATATACTCGCGTTCGGCAAAGTCTTTATAATCCTGGAAGTTTTTAAACTGGTTAAAGTCGGTTTGCGGCGCGGCGGGTTGTGCCGATGCTGCAACCGGGGCCGATGGGTTGGCAAATGCCTTAACATCATCCTCGGTGATAGTTTTATCGCTCAGTATGATCAAGCGCTCAACCATGTTACGCAGCTCACGGATGTTGCCCGTCCACGGTAAAGCTTTAAGGGCCTCCATAGCGCCTTCAGACACCTTTTTAACCGGCATGCCGTAATCCGTGCAGATCTCTTCTAAAAAGCTTTGGGTAAGCAGTGCTATATCGTCACGACGCTCAGTTAACGGCGGTACGTGGATCAGGATAACGCTTAGGCGGTGGTAAAGGTCCATCCTAAAGTTACCGGCCTCAATCTCTTTTAACAGGTCCTTGTTGGTTGCCGCTACTACGCGTACATCCACATCTATCTCTTTTTCGCCGCCAACGCGGGTTATTTTGTTTTCCTGTAAGGCGCGTAATACTTTCGCTTGCGCGGATAAGCTCATATCGCCAATCTCATCCATAAATAAAGTGCCGCCCGATGCTGACTCAAACTTACCTATGCGCTGTTTTATGGCCGAGGTAAACGAACCCTTCTCATGCCCAAACAACTCACTCTCTATCAACTCCGACGGGATAGCCGCGCAGTTAACCTCGATCAATGGGGCGTTGCTGCGGTTTGATTTCTCGTGCAGCCAACGGGCCACCAGCTCTTTACCTGAACCGTTTGCGCCGGTAATTAATACCCGGGCATCAGTAGGGGCAACGCGGTCTATGGTTTCTTTGATCTTGGCAATAGGGGTCGACTCGCCTAAAATTGGGCGAACCTTTGATACCTTACGTTTTAATACCTTGGTTTCAACCACCAGGCTCCCGCGGTCAAGCGCGTTGCGTACGGTGATTAGCAGGCGGTTAAGATCCGGTGGTTTAGAGATGAAGTCGAATGCCCCTTTTTTGCTGGCCTCCACAGCGGTTTCAACCGTGCCATGGCCCGATATCATGATGAAAGGCAGATCTGGTTTAATAGCCAGGCCCTCGCTTAGCACCTCCATGCCATCCATGCGGCTCATTTTTATGTCGCACAGTACCAGGTCGAAATCGTTTTTGGCTATCAGGTCGAGGCCGTCTATGCCGTTGTCGACATCTTCAACTTCGTAGTCTTCGTATTCAAGTATCTCGCGCAACGTGCTCCGGATAGCGCGCTCATCGTCAATTATTAAAATTTTAGCCATTTGTTTAAAGGATAGATTATGCTGTAATAACGTTTACTAATATAGGTATTGTATAGGAAACTAAACACTTTTAAGCCCGACTTGTTTTAGTAGCGTGTGATTTTTTTAGCGTCACCCTGTTTTGTTTCACGAATACACGAATCAAATGAAACACGTGAAACAACATTTTAACCTAAATCATTGATAATAATTACTTTATAAAAAACCGGTGAAACAAAATGAAACAACTTTTACGTCAGTAAATTTATGTTTGAATTTTAACTAATTTTCTGATAATTAAATAATTACAAATACCGCCATTTTAGCCCCCTGAAACAGGTTTTTTGTTTCACATTTTGGATGTTGTGAAACAAGATTTTAGGGTACTGACAAAGCAGTGTCACCAAGTATCTGCCCGAGGTTACGGATATTTGCGTTAATGAACGCGCGCCGTTTACTCACCCGATCTGCGCTTCGCTGGATCACCCTCTCTTCGCCTTTGGCGGAAAGAGGGTAGGGAAGTTCTAAAAAAACAACCCTCTTTCCCGCTTGCGGAAGAGAGGGTCGACCAGCGAAGTGTAGTCGGGGTGAGTCGACGCCGATAGATAACCGACAAACCTACTGACAAAACAGTGTCACCATTTCACAACCCAAACCTCGCTACCTTGCATAAAATCCTTTAAAATTTATGAACGATCATTACCGTAACCACCCCTCGGCCGAGCGACCTTTGGAGATCGAGCTTATCCGCACCATGGCGCACAGGCCCTTAACCAACAAAGAGAATAATAAACTGAATGAGCTTTTGCGCAGCCCGGCCGACAGCAAGGACGCTTTCATTATGAAGCCCGCGGCCGACTGGCTGGAACCACCCGACCGCAGCCAGCCCGAGCCGCCCATGCTGTTCGGCGATTTTTGGTATCGCGGCGAGCTTTGCATTATGTTTGCCGATACCAACGTGGGTAAATCCATCCTGGCCGTGCAAATAGGCGATGCCCTGAGCCGGGGTGTGGCCATCCCCGGTTTCGGAACAGATGGTAAACCCGAGACGGTTTTGTATTTCGATTTCGAGCTAAGTGCCCACCAGTTCAGGCAGCGGTACAGCAGCGATGTGTATGGCAGGTATGAATTTGGCCCTGCCTTTACCCGCCTTATTTTTAATCCCGATGCCGAAGGCGCGCGCAAATTTGCCACCTATGCCGACTATTTAAACAACGCGATCGAAAACGTGCTGGTAACCACCCGCGCCCGCATTTTAATTATTGATAACATTACCTGCCTGCGCAGCGGTACCGAGGCAGCCGCCAGCGCCGTAAGTTTGATGAACAAGCTGCAGGAATTTAAGCGCCAGTATGGCCTGTCTATCCTGGTGCTGGCGCATACGCCCAAACGTAATCCCGCCAAACCCATCAGCCGTAATGATCTGCAGGGCAGTAAAATGCTCATCAACTTTGCCGACAGCGCCTTTGCCATTGGCGAGAGCCAAACCAACAAAGGCCTGCGTTACCTCAAACAGATCAAACAGCGCAGCGGCGGCCAGGTTTACGGGGCCGACAATGTTCGGCTGTGCCGAATGATCAAACCCTTTAGCTTCCTGCATTTTGATTTTGAAGGCAACGGCCACGAAGCCACGCATTTGCTGCACTACACCGAGCAGCAACGCAAATTTGTGGAGGATCGCGTAGCCACCCTAAACAGCCAGGGCCTTACCCTCCGCGCTATCGCCGCCGAAACCGGCTTGTCGTTCAGTACCGTGCATAGGATTGTGAAACGGGTTGAGCGGGTGGGGGATTGATTGGAATGAGTATGGAAAAAGCATCGGCCCGTGCGATTCCCTCCCAACGGGAGGGTGTAGGGAGGGGTTAACGAAGCGATAGGAGCTGCCAACTTAATTATGGCGTTGCCTGCGGCCCGTGCTGTTCATTCATACGCGCACAAGGCGTTAGGCGCAGGCCGGTATCCATTTCCATCACTAACGCGGCCTGCGCGCCTGGCCTTTAGTCTGAACCGCTGATTATTTGATTAATTGATTGTCTTAATTTCCGCACGTTCTCCGGACAGCAGCGTAGTTAATCCTTATAACGTGCCGTCCTTACAAAATTAGCTATGATACTTTTAAGTTGTTCGTCATCAGCAACCAGGCCCTGGATAATACCGTGCACCAAAATGGTATTTTTCTCGTTAATCGTATAGAATATATAACTTTTCATGCCATAATCTTGTGTTTCTATTAGTAAAATCTGCCTGCCATTAATGGTTTCAATTCTTACGGAATTTGGATCTCTTTTTTCGTCGGGCTCAGGCTCCATAGCCTTCTTCATTGTTAATAACCTGGTAGGGGGCATTTTTCCCCGTTGCACTTTTAAATTAACAAGCACATCACCGATCCTGTAGTTGCCTTCAGCATTATGCAGCACATTGTCGATATACAATACACTATCTTTTAATTTTTCTTTTTTAAAACGCAAAAACTCAGCTTTCGTTAATTTTTCTAATTTAGCAGGCTTAGCAACATCAACTGATTCATCGATCTGAAAGCGTTGTGCAAAGCATCCTAAACTTAATAAGGTGCATGCAATTAATAGTATTGCATTTTTCATTTTACAAAAACAACCTTTCCTGATCATGCAATTTATATCGGATACTCATATTTAAATATAGGTATATATTACAGTTAGTTGTAAAAGCACAAGTAGCCTTTGCCCGCGGCCAGCCCGACATACTTGCGCTAGCGGGGGTTATTAATATTAATTTGCTTTTGGGCATGTGTGAAACTGCGCATTGATAAGACTGGCTATTATACTAAAGAATCCAAATAAACTTAAGCAAAGTATTAATACTGATCTCATTTCCTGGTTATGAAATTTACACCTGATGCCAAGTCAAATTCTACTGTTTTTTTATTATGAAAGAGTCATCTACTTCTATATCTACCCGCCCAATAAAATAGCTTTGATGCATGACGTAAGATTTATTATCGGGTTCAATCATATAAAAAACATATTTATTACTAAAATCGTTGCCACTTTTTTTAGTAATTTCTATGAGCGATGTTAAGCTTATTAACTTGATTGAATTGAACATTTTTTTTGACACCGATATCTTTTTCGAGATCCGATAATAAAACTGCGGTTTTTCATCATGGCTTAAACAAGGGCAATTTATCAGGAAGAATTTGCCGTCGCCTTCTTGTTCGGCTAATGTTATCATCCTGTCATTAATCGGAATTTTAAGCGTATCTAAAAGGTAATACATGGTGTCTTTCTTTATCAACTCTTGTGCACTTGATGAACAAAAGAACCCAAATAGACTTAAGCAAAATATTACTAATGATTTCATTGCCTGGTCATGAAATTTATACCTTGTACTCATATTTAAATATAAGTATATTAATTAAAGGCACAAGTAGCTTTTACGCGCAAGTCATCCCGACATACTTGCGCCAGCGGGTGAAATAGTGAAATATAATCGCTCGGCCTTTCGGTTCACATATTTACTTGATGTTATGAGTCGTTTTCCTTTAAATATAATTGAAAAGTTTAAAATGTATCCTATCTTTATTATGTATGCGACAAACCTTTAATTAATCTAATGACTTTCCTGAACCTTAATCTAAACAAGAAAATCAATTTTAACTTTTTTTTTAAACACGTACTATTTACTTTTTTTTGGTCCCTGGGAATATTACTATTGGTATTTCGCGTTGACGTCGCAATCGTTGACAAATTAGGCATTTACAATCTTACCGTTATAATACCACTGTTATATATCGCAGGGTTGGTAACGACACTGTTTTTTTTGAGATGGTACTGGGCGTTAGCATTTCTATTTTACCCAATCCTATTATGTTTTTGGTTTATACCAAAGACCATTTTGAATAAAGGTAAAATCTATCTTTTTGGAAATTATATAAGTTCGGTTTTTTCAAAGTTTTATCATTACAAAAGAAGCCTTTTCCATTTTAGTCTAATCTTAATCGCTTTGATTATCTATATCGGAGTTAACAATGAATTAAGTAGGTGGGCCGTAATAATCGTATGGACGTATTTTTATATATTTTATATATATGAAACATTAAGAGAGTCCTTTAGTACACCAACGCTTTTTGGGGAAATAATTGAAAAAAAGCTAAAAGAATTCATTCAGAGAAATGACACAGATGAATCATTTGTAATCAAATCCTATATAAACCAACAAGGTGATGATAAATTGGAGGTGGAAATAAAAAAGGACAAGCAAATCACAAGAAGTATCTTAGCTGTAACTGCTTTTGAAATTATAGCCGAAAAGCTTAATGGGTTTAAAACTAAGCAATCATATTTGTTATCCTCAATAATAGGAGCGTTTTGGTTTTTGATATTATCAATCGTGAGTTTCTGGTTTTTAAATTATCAACTTTATAAGGTTGATCCATCAAACTTTAACTACAACGGGAACACTCCTGGTTTTGATTTTTTCTATTATACCTTCAAAACCATAACATTTGGTGACATTGAATTAGTAAAGCCAATATCAATCATTGCTAGAATTGTAGAACTTTCATCATTCCTTATAGTTGGCATATTATTTTTAGTAGTAATAATTTCGGTCATTTTTTCGATGAAGCAAGAGCAACTTCAACAGGATGTAAAATTAACTACAGAACTAATAAATTGTGAAAAACGTATTCTATCGAAATACTTTCAAAACGAATTTGGAGTGGAGTTGACCAAAGCTGTTTCTGAAATGAAAAATATTGATACTTCTATAAAAAATTTGCAGAATATTATCGACAAAATCCTATGATGCAGTTCCCCCCCCTCTGGCGCGAGTATGCAGCGCAGGGCAAAAGCGCGGCGTACTCGTGACTTTATTAAACCGTAAAGTCAAATTTGCATAATGACCGTAAGTATGTACTTTTATTTATAAATGAGTGTCAAATACAAATTTCAGGATCAGCAGCAATTACACTTTGTAACCTTTGCCGTTGTAAACTGGATAGACCTGTTTATCCGTAACGAGTACAAAGATATCTTATTAGCATCGTGGCGATATTGCCAGCTAAATAAGGGCCTTGAAATATATGGTTGGTGCATAATGACCAGTCACGTGCACATGATTATTGGCAGCCATGGTGAAAAAATGGAAGACATTTTGCGCGACATGAAAAAGCATACTTCTGTAGCTTTAAAAGCCGCCATAAAAAACCACCCGGGCGAGAGCCGAAGCGAATGGATGTTATGGATGATGGAGCGAGCCGGTAAAAAGAACAGTCAAAATGTAAATTTCCAGCTATGGCAGCAAGACAATCATCCTATTGAATTATACGATCAAAAGATATTATACCAAAAATTGGATTATATACATAATAACCCGGCTGTGGCAGGTATAGTTGAACGACCCGAAGATTATTTATACAGCAGCGCACGCGATTATTGTGGCATCCCTGGATTAATTGAAATAATTTTAGTTGACCCGATGGTTTATTAAGATAGTTGTTTACTAAGCATACGGGGCACGAGTACGCCCCGCGCCCGGCCATCGCTGCATACTCGCGCCAGAGTAGGTGTGCGCACAATTTATAGTAAAAAATAATTATATAAAATATGAAAATAAACATAAAACTGATGTTGGGGGCAATGTTTTTCCCCGCGATATTATTGGCTCAAAATCCGCTTGCAGAACACGCTAATCAAAAACCAAGAGAAAAGTTTTCAACTTTATATATTGTGTTGTCACCTTCGTCAGGTAAGGAGTTAATGGTAACACATAATCTGATTATAAACAATTCGAAAATTGCTAAATTAGAACAAATGAGGGCTGACCTGGTGCAAAAGCGGTTTGGTTCAAGTGCAAATGTTGTTTTTATTGTAACCCCTACAGCTGGGGTAAAACTGACTAAAATTGGCGACATCTACAAGAAACACAATGTCAGCACTTCAAAGCGAAGACTACCGCTTAAACTCGACGGAATGTTATATTCTGCTTCAGATGATGTGGTTGTAGACGAAACGTCCCTGAAGTCATTCGATAATTTAGCAGATTCTATAGTGCTGAAAACCTCCAACCGCGAAGAGATTCTGGAAAAACGAAAACGCAAGCTTCAATAAGTTTAAAATCGAATGTTGAACAATGACTGCTTTATTCGTTTCCCTGTAAAGATTTGCTTTCAGGGAAATGAATAGCATTCTAAAATTATAGAAATCAAGTTTTCTTTATTTCTGCCTTATATTTAATTTATTTTCGATTGGCGCGAAGCAGCGCAGGATAAAGCGTGGAGTACTGGTGACGCTATAAATGGTCGAGCGGCCTGCCCCCCCTCTGGCGCGAGTATGCAGCGCAGGGCAAAATCGTGGCGTACTCGTGACTTTATAAACCATTGCGTGCCATTGCGCGCCGGCCGCGTTAACGATGGGAGTGGATACCGGCCTTCGCGCCTAACGCCTGCAGTCGTATGAACGTACAGCGTGGCCCCGATTAAAATCGGGGAATGCCATTGGCATCGCTCATAGCATCCCTCTGTAAAAAACATGATGTAATTAAACATATTGCCCATAACATTGTACCTTAACTGGTATTAACACCAATAGATATGATGAGCATGAAATTTTATAAGTCATTAACATTAGCTGCCACGCTTGCGCTGGCAACTACGGCCTGCACGGCCCAAACCGGCGAACCGGTAGAAAAAAACAAAGCCAACAGCGACTATAAGCCCGCCTTTGCCGGCCAAACCCGCATTGGCAGTGTTAAAACACAAACGCCTTATAAGGACGAAGTTATTGCTACCGACTTGATGCTGCCGTGGGGCTTGCACGTGCTGCCTGACGGGCGGCTGCTGGTAAGCGGTAAATCGGGCACGATGCAGATTTTTACTACTGCCGGTAAACTGGATAAGACGATCACGGGGTTCCCGGCGGTGGTGTTCCAGGGGCAGGGTGGTTTGCTGGATGTGAACATCGACCCGGATTTCGTGAAAAACCGCATGGTGTACTGGACCTTTTCTGAACCGACGGAGGAGGGCACCTCGACCCTGGCTGTAGCTAAAGGCAAACTATCTGCCGATGATACGAAGTTGGAGGATGTAAAGGTAATTTGGGAGGCGACACCGCACTATAAAAAAAGCGGCGGCCAGTTTGGATCGCGTATTGTGTTTGACAAGCAGGGCAACCTGTTCATCAGCAGCGGCGACCGCCAGGCTGGCGATATCCGCGTAAAAGCTCAGGACCTTGGCGCTACTACCGGCAAGATCATCCACATTACCAAAGAGGGTAAACCGGTTGCCGGTAACCCGTTCATGAGCACTGCGGGTGCTAAGCCCGAGATTTATGCCCTTGGTTTCCGTAACCCGGATGGCTTTGCTATTAACCCTGCAACCGGCGACCTTTGGGAGGCCGAGTTTGGCCCGCGCGGCGGCGACGAGATCAACCTGATTAAACCGGGCGGCAACTATGGCTGGCCTGTTGTAACCTACGGCATTGAGTACAGCGGCCAAAAGGTTGGCGACGGCATCCAGCAAAAAGAAGGTACCGTGCAACCTGTTTATTATTGGGACCCGGTAACATCGCCCGGCTGTATGATGTTTTATACCGGCAACATAGCCGAGTGGAAAAACAACCTGTTTGTAGGCGCGCTAAGCGGCTCGCACATTATCCGCCTGGTTATCCAAAACAATAAAGTAGTAGGCGAGGAGCGCCTGTTAGAGAACCGCCACGAACGCTGGCGCTGCATAGCCACCGGTAAAGACGGCGCAATTTATGCCGGTACCGATAGCGGTAAGCTGTATAAGATAGCTAAGCAGTAGATAGTTGATTAAGTAGTGATTAGTTGATTAGAGATTAGTTGTATTTCGCGTTTAACTAATCTCTAATCAACTAATCACTACTTAACTAAAAATGGCGTTCCCCTGCGGGTCAGGCTTTTCGCTCATACTGCGCAAGGCCTTAGCAACATGGCCGGTCCAAAAGACTCCTTCGGAGTATCCGCTTCAATCCTTAACGCGGGTTGGCGGTAATAAACGCGCGCCGTTTACTCACCCGGTCAGAAAAACTTCACTCAAAATCCCACCATACCGTATGCTTGGGCGGTTGGCCCAGTGTATAAGGTTCGCCTATGCGCGGCACGTTTAGTTCGACATTTAATTTTTTGGCAGCGGGCACCAGCTTTTTTATGGGTTCGTTCCAGGGGTGATCGGCTTCCTCAAACTTTGCCCAATGGATGGGTTGCAGCAAACGGGCCTGCAGGTCTACAGCCGCCTGGGCAGCCTGGCCCAGAAGCAGGTGTGTCCACGGCCAGTTGGGGCTGTACTGCCCGCATTCCAGCAGCGCCAGGTCAAATGGGCCGTATTGCTTGCCGATATTTTTAAAGTGCGGCCCGTAACCGCTATCGCCGCTGTAAAATAACCGGTAAGTGCCTGCCTGTATTACGTACGATGCCCAAAGCGTTTTATTTTCGGCGGTATACGACCGGTTGCTTTTATGCTGCGCCGGGGTAGCGATAATACGCAGGCCACCGGGCAGCGTGGTAAACTGGTTCCAGTTCAGCTCAATGATCTTTTTAGGGTCAAACCCCCAGTATATCAAATTTGAACCGACACCCTTTGGCACTACCGCTATTTTGATCTGGTTTTTTAATGCTTTCAGGGTGCGATAGTCCAGGTGATCGTAGTGGTCGTGCGAAATGATGAGCACATCAATGGGCGGCATATCCTTAGCGTGGTAATGCGTAGTGCCTTGAAAAGCCGTCATCAGGCCTGGTACCGGGCCGGCATGGTTGCTAAAAACCGGGTCGATAAGGATATTACCCTGCCCGGTTTTGATAAGTAATGACGAATGCCCGAACCAAACGATGGTGGGTGCAGGAGCGGTCAGCGTCTTCAGATCAGTTTTAACCCATGGCAGCCCGAAAGAGGGTCTGATACTTTCAGGCTTACTGCGCATAAAAAGAAACCGTCGCTTAATTGTGGAGTCGGCTCGTTCGGCCAGGTTTTCAAAACTGCCATTTTTGTAATTAGCCAAAGTGTCTATCCTGGCAAGCTCTTCACCTTCCGGATCCTGCCCCATTTGCCTGTACAGGCCGCAGCCGGCCGATATGGCCAGTAACGCAGCAAATGCCCCTGATCTGAAATATTTGTTATTTATTTTAGTCATTGTAATACAATTTAACGCCGGCTTGTTAGAGTTGTTTTATAGATAAAGTAATAAGGCTACATCATAAACCCCGGTTAAAACCATTAACGCCCTGTGTTGTTGTGTATTATAACTTAAAGCAGGGTATGTGCGTATAATAGCCTTACCATCTTAATCTGACCTAATTAAGATCATGTTTTATAAGTGTTACAGTACCCGCCTTCCCCCGAGGCGAAAAAGCCGAATGAGCAAGTAAACCAAAAATAACCACTTAATTATTACATTATGAAAAGAAACAACCTTAGGGATTTATGCCCTTACCCGGGCCGGCTATTAATTTTAATAGCACTGGCTGCCAGCACTATGTTTGCCGGCTGTAAAAAAGACCAGGCCAACCTGCAAAGCAACACTACACCGGGTATTACGGTACCAACCGAAAGTACCGACCTGTCTTTCGCTACGCTGCCTACCAAAAACGAAGCGTTGGTGGCTATGCAGGTTTATAACAACCGGTTTTATAACCAATATGGCACTTATGGGCCATCATTTAAAGCTTATTACTGGAAAGACGAAGGCCACACCGGTCGCATGGATTTCTGGACCCAGCAGGAGGCTATTGAAATGCTGATTGATGCTTACGATGTTAACCCAAGCACCGATTTTAAAGACAAGATCCAATACCTGTACAATGGGGTGCGGGATGGCTACGGTACGCTATGGACCAGCAATATTTATAACGACGACGTGGTTTGGGGAGCGTTGATGTGCGTGCGCGCCTGGAAAATAACCAATGACGGCGGACAGCTGGACATGGCCAAAAATAACTTTAACATGATGTGGAACCGCGCCTGGAACACCTCGGTTAATGGCGGCGGCTTGTTCTGGACAACAGCCAACAATACCAAAAATACCTGCGTAAACGCACCGGCGGCTATCTGCGCCCTGCTGCTTTACCAAGCCACCGGTGATGTAGCCTACCGCGACAAAGCCAAGCTGATCATGGACTGGATGATAAGCAAACTTTACGTAGCCTCAACCGGCGAAGTTAAGGGCGCCATTAACAACTCGGGTGTCATTACCGAGGGGCCGCTGTCATACACGCAGGGTACCTTTATTGGCGCTTGCGATTTGATGAGGGCGCCATACCCATCAGGCGGTTACCTGGCTACGGGCAGCAAGGCAATGGACTATGCCCGCACCAACTTATGTATCACATCGGGCGGTATTTTAAAGGACGAGAATGGTAACGCCGATACCCAGGGCATGAAAAGCATTTTTGCACGCTGGGCCTGCCGCTTTGTTAAAAATACCGGTACGGTAAGTAACTATGGCGCCTGGCTGGATAATAATGCCGGGCAAGCCTGGTCAATCCGTAACTCGCGCGGATTGATGTGGAACATCTGGGGCACCCGCACTGCCGAAACCAACCGAAACGCCTTTGAAACTACCGGCGGCGTTGCTATGATGAATGGTGTTTACCTTTATCGCTAACCAAAACAATTAGCTTGCTCTATAACAAAAACACCCCCGACGAATCGGGGGTGTTTTCTTAATCAGCTGCAAACCTGTAAGCCGGGTTCTGTATCATCGAATGATGACTTCTATCATTAATCTGGTCCTGCCATTGCTGACAGGCTTAAACAACCTACCCATCTTGACGGCTCCCGATAAATCGGGAACAGGGGACGAGCCGCCCCGCTTTCAAGACCTATTTGGTTTTTCAACTCCTGAGGTTTACCGCGATCCCGGTCGCCCGGGAAAGCCGTGAGCTCTTACCTCACGTTTTCACCCTTACCCTGTAAACAAGGCGGTTTATTTTCTGTGGCACTTGCTGTCGCCCGCTGCGGGCGCCTTCCCGTTAGGAAGCAGGATGCTCTGTGTTGCCCGGACTTTCCTCCGCCCCGCCCGTAGGTTGGAGCAGCGATAGAACGTTTTGCAGGGGTAAAGGTAGGGTTTTAGTCGGGAAATAGGAGAGCAAAGGGAGGGGTTTGTGCGATTCGCCTCTTGCAAGTGGTGGCGGGAACCGGACTACTTACACTTAGCCAGATCGTCACTAACCTGTTGCGCTGTAACAATTCCCATATTATTACCAAACGAGTTGGTAAAATAGGTCAGCACCTCGGCAATTTCAATTGGGGCGAGGTCGGTTACCGGCATGTCGCCTTCAAAGGGTTTGTGGTTGATGATAAGTAGCTTGCCTTTTATTCCGTATTTAACAAAACAGGCTAATGAGGTTTTATTAGCTTTGAGAAAAGGAGTATCTGTAAGCGGCGGCATTAAGGATGACAGGCCCTGCCCGTCTTTACCGTGGCAGTTTTGACATTTAGTTTGATATACAACGCTACCCGTTGAGTAATAACGCTTAAAGGTGATCCCGTCGTCGTTTTGACATGAGAAAATTAATAGCCCCAATAGCAACCCGATACCGCTTATTACTTTCAGTTTCATTTAGCGACTATTTGGTCGGGTTCGCTTTTTAGCTTTTTGATATCCGTTATCAGGTTGGCAACCTGCTCGGGCACGGTGCCATCATAAAACCCGCGAATGTGCTTTTGCTTGTCTATCAAAATAAAGAAACCATCGTGTATAAATTGCTGCTGGGCGTCTTCCTTAGGCTTGCCCACCAGGTAGCTTTCTGATAGCTTATAAATTTCCTCCTTCTTGCCTTGCAGCAGCCACCAGGTATTGCCCGTAACGCCCATTTTATCGGCATATTTTTTGAGCACCGCTACACTGTCGTGTTTTGGGTCGATAGAGTAGGATATGATCTTAATATCTTTCTCGGCCTTAAATGCTTCATAAACCGTAAGCATGTTACGGTGCATGGTAGGGCAGATGGACGGGCAGGTGGTAAAGAAAAAATCGGCTACATAAATATTACCGTCCAGGCTTTTATTGGTGATGCTATCGCCGTACTGGTTAACCGTTTTAAATGCGGGGATGGTTTGGTAAATGGTATCTGTTTTTCCATTTACGGTAGTGGGCGTGCGGTTACCGTAAAAAGGTAATGCCGTTTGTTCGCCGTTAAACTTGCAGGCAGCGATAGCCAGTATAAAAGCAATACCAAATATTTTTTTCATGCTTATTTTCTAAACGGTTTTAAATACTCGTCTGATTCTTTAACCGAGCCTGCTAATAATGAGTCGACCACTGTTATCTGCTTTTTCTGATCTGTCAGGTAGTTCATGATCTCTTCATGTGTGCCCTTCTTACCCGGATCAAAAACCTGCATCCATTTTTCCATTTCAACTTCGGCTTTGTTTAGGTTAGTGGCCAAATCCTTGATCCTGACCTTGGCTTCGTCGTTTTTAGCTTCCAGCAACAAAGTGTCAAGCTTCATTTTGTTATGCATTACCTGCTCGTCAAATGCCATGGCTTTATCATGCAGTTTAATAACGTCATTTAACACTGCTTTTTCATCGGCTTTAGGGTCTTTACAAGCGTTAAGCGCCAAACAAACAAATGCGGCAATAAATATTTTTTTCATTGTTGATGGGTTGTTTTCAGGACTACAAATATTGTAAATAAGCAGCTTACTTATATGGTATTAATGTAAAAAGAGAAATCGGTTACGGGCAACTGTTCGGCACCAGCCAGCCTTAAATGTACGCCGGCCTGCGCCCGCGTATGCGTGCCATGATTTATTACATGGGTTATAATATCAACCACGCGCATGGTAAACTCAAGCCCCTGGAAATTTTGGTAGGTAATGGTTTTCTCCAGGTCCGCATCAGTAAAGTTGTTTAAGTAGCTCACCCACGATGCATGTGTTTCGTTAATTACCGGCTCCAACTCGCCGGCCTGCCAGGTGGGCCATAAAACAACGCTTATTTTGTATTCGCCATTTAAGCGGCGCAGCCAAACCTGTTCGGCTGTTAGCAGGTGGGCCATCAATTGCAGCGGTTTTTCGGGGCCGTTTACGGCTACTATGGTTTCGGCTATTTTTTGGTTGGTGTACTTATCGTAGTTAAATAGTTTGATAAAATAATCCTTCATGGTAATTGTAATAATAACGGCTAAATTAAACATTATTAAAGCTTTGATGTTACTAAATCATTAACAATAACATAATATTAACAACATCATAACCACACACAGGAGCCTTACCTTAGTATTGAAAATTAAAACAAACTGTTATGAAATTCATCGTCAATTTATTCAACAGCTTACGCGAATGGATGATCTTAAAAAGTATCAGGTCATCTTTCATTCACTAATTTATTTTTACTAACGTTTCTTTAATACAATTATAATATACAATTTGGGCGTTGTGTAGCTCAATTTAATGAAATCTAATATCCAGGATACCGTACTAAACAAACAATTTTTCGGCGAAGATTTTACCTGGGGGGTATCAACCGCGGCTGTCCAAATAGAGGGCGCGCATGATGCCGACGGCAAGGGCGAATCTGTATGGGATATTTTTACCCAAAAAAAAGGTAAAATAAAGGGCGGCCATCACCACCGTACAGCAACCGATTTTTACAATAGGTATCAGGACGATATCGACCTCATCAAACAGCTTAATATTCCAAATTTCAGGTTCTCGATAGCGTGGTCGCGTATTTTACCAACCGGTACAGGCGAAGTTAACCAGGCTGGTATTGACTATTATAACCGCGTTATTGATTATTGTTTGGCACAAGGTATACAACCCTGGCTCACCTTATATCATTGGGACCTGCCGCACGCGCTGGAACTAAAGGGCGGCTGGACAAACCGTGCCGTTATTGATTGGTTCTCCAACTACGTTACCATTTGTGCCACTGCTTTTGGCGACAGGGTAAAACATTGGATGGTAATGAACGAGCCATCTGTATTTACCGGAGCAGGGTACTTTTTAGGGATCCATGCACCGGGCAGAAAAGGGCTAAAGAACTTTTTACCGGCCATACACCATGCTACGTTAAGTATTGCCGCCGGCGGTAAAATATTACGCAAGGCTTTGCCTGATGCGGAGATAGGAACCACTTATTCCTGCTCCTACATCGAACCTTATTCTGATAAACAGAAAGATATCATCGCTGCAACAAGGGTTGATGCTTTACTTAACCGTTTATTTATTGAGCCGGTATTAGGTTTGGGGTATCCTGCCGAGCTTACCCCGGTACTTAAAGGCATGGATAAATATATTTTGCCGGGCGATTTGGATAACGTAAAGTTTGATTTCGATTTCATAGGCCTGCAAAATTATACCCGCGAGATAGTTAAACACTCGTTTTTTACACCCTATATCCATGCAAGTTTGGTTAAGGCCGAAAAGCGCAACGTACCTATTACTGCCATGGGCTGGGAAGTGTACCCAGCTTCTATTTATCATATCCTTAAAAAGTATAACCAGTATCCGCAGATCAAAAAGATCTACCTTACCGAAAGCGGCGCGGCTTTTAAAGATGAGCTGGTTGAGGACGAGGTTAATGACCCACAGCGTGTTGAATACCTGCAACAATACCTGCAGGAAGTATTAAAAGCCAAAAACGAAGGCTGTAAAGTAAGCGGTTACTTTATCTGGACATTGACCGATAATTTTGAATGGGCCGAAGGCTATCACCCCAGGTTTGGAATTATATATGTTGATTTTGAAACTTTACAACGCACTGTAAAAGCATCAGGACTGTGGTATGCCAACCTGCTTAGGTAGTTGGGCTGATGCCACACCGTTTGTATTTATAGGCAGGGCGATGAAGAATATGGAGCCGTGGTTACTGCTGTCAAACCAGATTTTTCCGTGCGATTTTTCAATGATCTGTTTACAGATAGATAAGCCTAACCCAAAGGATTTTTCGCCATTGGTACCCGGGCGCTGCGCGGCAGTAAACATATTAAAAACCTGGTCCTTTAATTTTTCGGGGATCCCAATACCATTATCCAACACCGAAATTATAACCTGTTCTTTCTCTTTAGCCACCTTTACAAAAATAGGCGCGCCGGTAGGGCTAAATTTAATGGCGTTACTTATAAGGTTACTTATTACCCGCCAGATCTTTTCGCGGCTTATTAATAATTCAAGAGGCGCGCTCAGGGGTTCATAAAATATCTTTTGCCCCTTTTCTGATGCTTTAAAGCGAAGCAATTCCACACTGTTATTTACCAGCGAGTTAATTTCGACCAGTTCAGGGTTCAATTCGATAGAGGAGATGTTTGTTGCCTCCAGGATCTCATTGATCAGCTCAAGCGAATTATACGATGTTTCTTTAACCAGGTTTATCAGTTCTTTTTGATCGTCAGTGTATTCGTCATCAGCCATTAACTTAGTTAATGATGCTATGCCCCCTATTGGGTTCCTGAGGTCATGCGCTACGGTACGTAGTATCCTGTCTTTTTCCTGGCTGCTTATTTTCAGCTCATCCAATGCTTTTTCCAATACACTGTTTTGCTCATTAATCTGCTGGTTTAGCAGGTTAACGGTTTTTACATCCTGTTTTGATCTTTTCCAGTTGCGGTAAACCAGGAAGATAATAACCAAAGCCATTAGAGTAACAACAATTATTACGTAAAGCGATATCAGTTGTATTTTATTGTTATTGCTTAGCTGCTCTATTTGCCGCTCTTTTTCGTAACTGTCAAACTGCTTATTGATATCACTCTCCTTTAAGAGATTGAGTTTTTTAATATTCGAATCTTTAACAGTATTGTAGGTTTGCAGGTATGCCAGGGCTTTAGGCAAATCATTTTTACGCTGGTAGTACTTGCTCATCAGGTTGTTCCAGTCGGCTTCCACATCAGAGTTATTGATGCTTTTAAGCTGGTTGCTCACTGCGGTTAACAGCTCAAGCAGCTCTTTATCCCTATGCTGGTCATAATAAAGTTTGGCCAGTTTTATTTCACTGAAGGCAGCATCATTATTATCATAATCTTTTTGCAGGTTTATTGCAATGCTCTTTTTTAAAAGCTGGATAGCCTGCTGATACTTACCTTGTAAAACCAACACTTCTGATTGATTTCCATAAACCACCCCGCGGGCAATTTCTATCATTTTTGGCCGGTCCTTAAATTGCGGCCCGTATTTGTTAATGAATTTTAAAGACCGGTCAAAATAAATCAATGCGCTGTCAAGCTGGTTATTATGCTTATAGCTAAGGGCAATGTTATCCAGCAATTCCTGCACATGATAAAAGTTCACAAAATCACTGGGGTTTATCTCAAGATAATTGTAGCTTTCTTTGAAGTAGTTTTTAGCCAACTTGTAACTACCCATTTTATAAGTGATCATGCCCATGCGGTATAGGTAATAGGACAACACGACTTTGTTGAAATTATTTTTTCCGATTAGATATCCCTGAAAAAGATGATGATAGGCATCATTATATTGTTGTAATGCGAAGTAGGTATCAACCAATGCAAAATTAGCATCTACATAAAGGTTTATGTATTGTTTTTTATTTACGGCTACGCTTTGTGTAGCAAAATTAAGCATGGTATCTGCGTACAATAAAGCTTTTTTTTGATCGCCCGCTTTGTGGTAATAAAAATAGCGGTAACCATAAGTGCGGTACCTGTCTTCGCGCGTTAGGTTATTGGAATGTTTTATTAACGAATCAAGCACAGTTATAGCCTGTTCTGCACGATTGTTGGCAAACAAGGCATCAACATGTACAGCTGCTTTTTTAAAGTCATCAGAATTACCAATTGCTTCGGAGCTTTTTTGTTTGCAGGAAGTTATTGCCAGTACCAACAGCAACCACCACCAATTACGTAGGGTATATTTAGCGTACTGATGTTTGTTAAGGCAATTCAAACTAATAATTACTGGGGCTGATGAACAAATATAATATTTACAGCTATAATTAAACTAAAAGAATAAGTTTTTTACAATAACGCTATTTAAAAGCTTCTTCGCCGGTAATATCCAAACCAGTTATCAATAAATGTATATCATGTGTACCTTCATACGTAATTACCGACTCAAGGTTCATCATATGCCGCATAATAGGATATTCGCCGGTAATGCCCATTCCGCCAAGTATCTGCCTT
The DNA here is from genome assembly GCF_050433825.1 of Mucilaginibacter sp. UYCu711. Lineage (NCBI taxonomy): Bacteria > Pseudomonadati > Bacteroidota > Sphingobacteriia > Sphingobacteriales > Sphingobacteriaceae > Mucilaginibacter > Mucilaginibacter sp. UYCu711. Next base: position 155,268 of record NZ_JBNPWM010000006.1, read on the forward strand.
GCTTCACGCGCTATATTTATAGCAATTTCAACGCTGTTACGTTTAGCCATTGATATTTGCGCGGGCGTGGCCCTATTCTCGTTTTTTAAGGTTGCTAAGCGCCAAACCAATAGTTGGGCCTTTGTTATTTCGGTTATCATCTCGGCCAGCTTTTTTTGCTGTAGCTGGAATGCCGCAATTGGTTTGTTAAATTGTTTACGCTCCTTGGCATAACGCAGGGCGGTGTCATAACAATCCATAGCCGCGCCGATAGCGCCCCAGGCAATGCCGTAACGTGCCTGGTTAAGACAGCCAAGCGGCCCCTTTAACCCGGATACATTGGGCAATAAATTTTCTTTTGGTACTTTAACATTATCAAATACCAGCTCGCCGGTTGCCGACGCGCGTAACGACCATTTATTATGTGTTTCGGGCGTGGTAAAACCTTCCATGCCGCGCTCCACTATCAGGCCCTGTATTTTACCTTGTTCGTTTTTTGCCCAAACAATAGCAATGTCAGCAAATGGCGAGTTGGAGATCCACATCTTTGCGCCATTTAACAGGTAATGGTCGCCGGCATCTTTAAAATTGGTGGTCATGCCTCCCGGGTCAGATCCATGATCGGGCTCGGTTAAGCCGAAGCAACCCATCAGTTCGCCGCTTGCCAGTTTGGGCAGGTATTTCATTTTCTGATCTTCAGATCCGTAAGCATAAATAGGGTACATCACCAATGACCCCTGTACGGACGCGGTTGACCGGATCCCCGAATCGCCACGCTCGATCTCCTGCATGATGATGCCATAGGCCATATAGTCCAACCCCAAACCGCCATATTGTACCGGAATGGTAGGGCCAAAGGCGCCTATCTCGGCCAGTCCTTTTAAAAGCTGTTTGGGGAACTCGGCCCGTTGCGCATAGTCTTCAATTATAGGGCTTACTTCTTTTTTTACCCAATCGCGCACGCTTTTACGGATCAGCTTATGCTCATCGGTTAATAATTCGTCTAATAAGTAATAATCGGGCGATTCAAAAAGATCAGTTTTAGCCATAGTGGTATTTGTTTGTAAACAAATATAGTTGAATAGCGATTAGTGAGTGGTGAATGGTGCATAAAAAGTTGAATCAAATTAAGAACCATTCACCACTCACTAAATCAACTAATCAACCCAAAGTGTTAACTTTGTGTTATGATTGTAGCATTACACGGAGCAGAATTTTTTGCCTACCACGGCTTTTATCCCGAAGAACAAAAATTAGGGACGTGCTTTATTGTTGATATCGAGGTTGAATTTATCCAACCGGGCAACTTAAACCTGGATGACTTGGCTAATACCGTTAATTACGAAAAGCTTTATAATATTATTTGCGAAATAATGAAAGTGCCTAAAAAGTTATTGGAAACTGTTGCGCAGGCTATTATTGACGCAGTAAAGCAACAATATAATTTTGTGGATGTTATAAAGCTTACCTTAAAAAAAGCTAACCCGCCGTTGGGCGGTAAAGTAGCTTATTCGGCCGTATCGCTCAGTTATCAAAAAGGGTAATAATTAGTTACGGTATCATTTATTTTTTCGGGCCATTTTTGTTTGGCGGCATATTTGGCGGCTTCGGCGCTCATGCTGCTTACTTTAGCGGGGTTGTTATAAAGTTCAAGCACCGCTTCTTTTAATTCGGCCACGGCAATAGCCGGCGATTCGGGGCTGCACCTTATACCGGTTTCATCGCTTACAATAATGCCCTGCCCATGTAAATTAAGGGTGATAACAGGCATACCAAATGCCATAGCTTCTATAACCTGCACACCATTTGAATCGCGCAGCGAAGTGAAAAAGAAAACATCATGCGAATCATAATAGGAGCGGACCTCTTCGTAAGGTACTTTTCCCGTTAATCGTACGGTGTTTTCCAAGCCATATTCTATGATACAATCTTCAATTTCCTGCTGCATTTCGCCATGCCCTACAACGGTAAGGGTTATGCCGGGGTATGATTTTAACTGTTGCATAACCTCCAATACCAGTAAAACACCCTTGCGCGGCATAAAGCGGCCCACCCACAATAATTGCAGTTTATCTTTTTTGGGCGATTTGATTTTAAGCACCTCCGGGTAAAAACTATCGGGCAAGGCGGTGTCTAATGATATGTGACAGTTTTTTGCACCGGCAGATTTTGCCAACGCCATGGTCTCCCGGTTGGAGACCAGCACCGAGTACGCTTTTTTAAGCATCTTTTTGCAGGCCGGGTTATTCTTAACCAGCATATCGCTCACCTTCTCCCTTTTTACTTCGGATGCCCAGTAGCCTTTAAAATAGCTTTTAAAAGCCTCGGGGGCTATCTGCCCGCCACCTGCAGGCCCAAAAACAAAGGGGATATCCAGCTTATATAAAAATGACCCCATCTGTAAGCTGCCCCAGGTTGCGTGGTGGGCCAGGTCAAATTTGAATTGCTTATGCAAGCCGGCTGCTTTTTTATACGCCAGCCATTGCCAAAGCATGTAATACATATAAATTCCTGGTCCCGGTGCATGAAACAGCTTCTCGGTACCTAACGGCATTGTTATATAATGAAAAGTTACTTTATCGGGCCTGGTATGTAATTCTATACCTTCGCGATTTACGCTCCGGGTTAGGCAGTGTACCTCATAGCCTTTACCGGCCATACCTAAGGCCCAGTTCCAGCCATTGCCATCTTCTGATCCTTTAGAAGGATCGCATGCAAAAACAGATAGCAATAATTTTTTCATATTGGCGGGATATATTTGTGTGTTAATTATACGTATAAAAATTAATTTACAGCGCATAATACATAGTTTTGGTTTTCATCAATTTTATGGCCTATAATAAAATAACCCCGGATATATTGAGCGCAATTACCCATATTGTTGGTAGTGATGCGGTTATAACCGGCCACGCCGAAATGGAGCGCTATAGCCATGACGAGACCGAGGACCTGCGCTATTACCCCGAAGTTGTGGTTAAGCCAAAATCTACACTGGAAGTTGCCGCGTTATTAAAACTTTGTAATGAACATTTAATACCGGTAACACCACGCGGCGCGGGCACTGGTTTAAGCGGGGGAGCATTACCGGTTATGGGTGGTTTAGTTATGGCGATGGAACGCTTTAACCAGATCATAGCTATTGATGAGCAAAACCTGCAGGCAACTGTAGAGCCCGGTGTTATTACCGAAGAATTTATGAACCAGCTAGCAGCTAAAGGATTGCTGTACCCGATAGACCCCGCAAGCAAAGGTAGCTGCTTTATTGGGGGGAATGTGTCGCATGGATCGGGCGGGCCAAGGGTGGTAAAATACGGGACGATACGGGAGTATATTCTGAACCTGGAACTGGTATTGCCCTCTGGCGAAATTATATGGACCGGCGCCGACACTTTAAAATATGCATCAGGCTATAATTTAACGCAGCTCATCATCGGGTCGGAAGGTACATTGGGTATAGTCACCAAAATTGTGGTAAAGCTTATCCCGGCTCCAACTGTTGACGCATTAATGCTGGCGTCCTTTACTTCAAATGATGCCGCTTGTAAGGCAGTATCGGCCATTTTTAGGGCAGGCATTATACCGTCGGCTCTTGAATTTATGGAACGCAGGGCAATAGAATGGGTGATAGAAAAAGACGCGATAGTTTTTGACCTGCAACCTGGTGATGCGGCATTCCTGCTGATTGAGGTGGATGGAAACAATGCTGACATCATATTTACCGATTGCGAAAAGATCAATACGGTATTAGAAGAGTTTGGCTGTACTAATGTATTATTTGCAGACACAGCCATCCAAAAAGAAGAACTGTGGCGCATAAGGCGAACTATAGGGGTATCGGTAAAATCAAATTCGGTTTATAAGGAAGAAGATACCGTTGTACCGCGTGCGGCATTACCGCAATTAATAGCGGGCATTAAAGCTACCGGGGATAAATATGGGTTTGAGTCGGTTTGCTATGGCCATGCAGGCGATGGCAACCTGCACGTAAATATCATAAAAGCCAATATGAGCGATGACGACTGGAATAATAAACTAAAAGACGGCATCCGCGAAATATTTGAGCTGACGGTATTCCTGGGCGGGACACTGTCCGGCGAGCATGGTATAGGGCTGGTACAAAAAGATTTTATGCCAATAAAATACACACCGGTACATTTTGAAATATGGCGGGGCATTAAGCAGGTATTTGATAAAAATTATATTTTAAACCCGGGAAAAATATTTAACAGGTAATATTAACGGTACAGGATATGGCGTTTGCGACCACAGTTACTGCATTTATACCTTCGGATAGGCAACCAGAACAATAATATTTTAACAAGGATGCTGCGTGTAATGCGGATATCCATTTTTCTTTTACACTTTGGGCAAACAGGATAAGATTTTACAGCTTTTTTTTTCTGGGCTGGATCCTGTAGGGGTGGGGTCATGATATTACAAATATAACTTATTATTTATTAACATTAATTCGTTGTTAAAATTTTCCTTTAAGGAAATATAGCTGCAAGCCATGACCCTAAAATTGATTGAAGGGTGAAAATGCTAATGGTTTTGGATATATGAATAATATGGCATCTTTAAAAAGTATAAATATTTTAGCATATTGAGCATTATTTAAATCAATTAGGCTTATAACTTGTTATGTGATATTGATTTTATTAGACAGGGATAAATCCTTTAAATATGGTTACAAAACTACCTGAATACGGTTATAAAGATATTTTTTACAATAGCGAGGCTACCATGCTTATTATAAGCATAGATAAGCCGTTATACACTATTATTGATGTAAACAATGCCTATCTTAAAGCAACCAACAGTACCCGTGAATCATTGATCGGCACATCTGTTTTTGGAGCATTCCCGGCAAATCCAACCGATGAGGAATCGAAAAATATCGAGCGTACCATTTTTTCGTTTGATGAGGCTATCCGCTCAAAAAAGCCACATACCATGAGTAATTACCGGTATGATATCCCTATACCCGGTACTAATGAGTTTGAGGAGCGCTGGTGGACAACTACCAACACCCCGGTTTTAGATGACGATGGCAATGTGGTATACTTCATACATTCGCCTATAAATGTAACCGAGCTGTATAAATTAACCCAACGCGAACAGGCAGGGGTTGAAGCACTTAAACAACAGCAGCAGCAATTGTATTCTACATTTATGCAGGCGCCGGTTGGTATAGCCATACTAAAGGGAGCCGGATTTGTGGTTGATCTGATCAACCCGCAAATATCTGAGCTATATGGCCAAACGGCCACCCAGATGATGGGAAGGCCCATATTTGATTGTATCCCGCACGTAAAGGGGCAGGGGTTTGAAGAACTGTTGGATGGTGTGCGCCTTACCGGTGTGCCGGTTAAAGGCGAGGGCGCGTCGGTATTGTTAGAGCGCAACGGCGAATTGGATACCGTATACGTAAACTTTGTTTATCAGCCATTCAGGGAAACCGATGGCACCATAAGCGGCGTTATCGTTGTCGCCAATGAAGTTACCGAAACAATTATCGCAAAAAAGAAAATAGAAGAAGCGGAAGAACGTGCCCGCCTTGCTGTCGACGCGGTTGGCCTGGGTACCTTTGACCTCGACCTGGTGACCGGTGAGATGATAACTTCAAGCATATCCGCAAATATTTTGGGGTTTGATGAACCCGCTCCTCGCAACGAATACCTATCTGTTTTCCACCCGGATGACCTGGAGCTTAGAAAAAAGGCTCATAAAGATGCTATTACCTCAGGCAAGCTATTGTATGAGGCCCGGGTGATCAGGAAAGACAAATCAATCCATTGGTTAAAGGTGGAGGGGAAAGTTATTTATACCGACAAAGGAGAGGCCGTGCGTATTTTAGGTACATTACTTGATACCACCGAACACAGGAAAGCCATAGAAGAACAACGTAAATTAATTACCCTGGTTGATAACAGCGTCGACTTAATGTCGATATTGAGCATGGATGGCACTAACTCTTACATTAACCAGGCCGGCATGGCGATGCTGGGTTTTGATGACGCGGCTCACGTTTCAAGGGTGCCGATATCCGAATTGCATGACCCGGCACACTTTGCACTGGTTGAGCAGGAAGTTTTACCAACTGTAATGGCCAAGGGCCGCTGGGAAGGAACCATGCTGGTAAGGCACCTTCAAACCGGCGAGATTTTCCCGGTATATAATAATTGTATCCGGATAGATGACCCAATTTCGGGTATCCCTATAGCTGTAGGTGCAGTAATGCGCGATATGCGGCCCGAGTTGAAAGCTAAACAGGCGCTTGCAGACAGCGAGCAGCTATTACGTAATATTACCAGCGCCGCGCCAACAACACTGTGGATGTCTGATGCGTCGGGCGCGGTAACATATGTAAACCAAACCTGGATAGACTGGACAGGCAGGCATTATGAGCAGCATTTGGGTACAGGCTGGCTGCACGCAATTTTACCGGAAGATCGCAAAAAAGTAGCCGAAAAACTAAGCGGTAATATAGCGGTACATGGCCTGTTTGAAGTTGAATTCAGGCTTAACCATGTGGATGGTGGCGTTCACTGGTGTGTTTTAACCGGGCAGCCGCAGTACAATAGTGGTGGAAAATTCGCGGGCTATATTGGATCATGTGTTGATATAACCGAGCAAAAACATATCCAGCAACAAAAGGATGATTTTATAGGCATAGCCAGCCATGAGCTTAAAACCCCGGTTACCAGTATTAAAGCCTATACCCAGGTATTAGAAAAAATGCTGCTTAAAAAAGGTGAGGTTAAAGAAGCTGCCATGATAGCCCGCATGGACGCGCAAATAAACCGCCTTACAAGCCTTATTTCTGATTTGCTGGATGTTACCAAAATAAACTCGGGCAAGCTGCAGTTTAATGACAGGGAGTTTGATTTTGTACCAATGGTGCAGGAATTGATTGAAGACCTGCAACGCACAACCGAAAAGCATACGTTGGTTGAAAATCATGTAGATATTGGTATAGTATTTGGAGATAAAGAACGCATAGGCCAGGTTATTGCCAATCTGATAACCAATGCAATTAAGTATTCGCCGCAGGCAGATAAGATCATAATAAGCACATCGTTAAAGGATGACGAGGTAAGGCTATGCGTACAGGATTTTGGTATCGGGATCGCTGAGGATAAGCTGAACAAGGTTTTCGAGCAATTTTACCGTGTGAGCGGCGATATGCAGCACACTTTCCCGGGCCTGGGGCTTGGTTTATACATATCATCAGAAATAATTAAGCGCGAAGGCGGCAAAATCTGGGTGACCAGCAGCGTTGGCAAAGGTTCAACTTTTTGCTTTTCGATACCTTTGCACGGCAAGGCCGAATAGATATAGGATTGCCCCGGTAAGCGTAAAAATATCCAATCTGATGATAAGAAGATTATTTAGATGATCGCAGGGTGCAACCACAAGAGAAATACTGACGTAAAGGTCTGTATAGCTTATTGAGTATTTGCATAATTTATGATACTTTTAGGCACCAACTATAAATGTGCCGAGGGGGAAGAAACATGCTACCATATTTTAGCAGGATAATTTATAAGCGATATCTTTTGGTAGTGGCTTATGTTCTGCTGTTTATTATAACCACTTCCAGTAAAAGTTATTCACAAAGTTTGGGCGATCCTATCGTGCATATAACTTTTGGGGCGGGTATCAACCAATTTGGCGGAGCCCTTAGGCCCGATTCAGGATCAACCACCTATTCTTATGTAGCAGCAACGCCCGATGATAATTCCTATACCATTGCCAGTACTACAGGCGGTTTAAATAATGGCTGGGGTCTTACTACTGATCATACAGGCGACCCAAATGGTTATATGATGATAGTGAATGCAAGTTATACGCCCGGCGAATTTTACAGGCGTAAAGTTCCCGGCTTATGCGGCAATACAACCTATCAATTTTCTGCCTTTATAAAAAATATCATAAAAATACAGGGGCCAATTTTGCCTAACGTTAGTTTCAGTATTGAATCACTTGACGGTGCCCCTCTGGGCAGTGGCAGCACCGGTAACATCAGTCAATTGGGTGTATGGACAAACTATACTTTTACATTTACCACAACATCTGATGGAGAAGCTGTTATTATTAAAATGGTAAACAACGCGCCCGGTGGCCTGGGTAACGATATAGCAATTGATGATATTGTTTTTAGACCCTATGGAGCACCGGTAAGGGTTACGTCTGACGAGGCCAACAGCGCTTTTTGTGAGGGTACTTCTAACCCCGTAACTATTAAATCCACTACGTTGCTTCCTGCAGGTAATTCTCAAAAGGTACAGATTTATAAAAACCGTAACTGGGTAGATCAAACCCCGCCAAGTACAGCTACATCGTTCACTGTTATGTCTCCACCCGAACCGGGGACGTACTCTTACCGGCTTGTTACCAGTTCGTTAGCTAATATTAATACGCCAAGCTGTGTAGTAGCTTCAAATGCATTTGAAGTAAAAGTTTTGGCTTTGCCTACCGCCGATTTTTTGGTAGCGAAGGCGACTTGTCAAAGCGAGCCCATTTTGTTTACAGACCAATCTACGGCCGGTGATTCAGAAGTAGGAAGCTGGCTTTGGGAGTTTGGTGATGGACAAACATCAACAGAGCAAAACCCCTTACACATATATAACGCCCCCGGCGATTACCCGGTTAAGCTAACAGTTAGGAATAAGCTTGGATGTACACCAACAAATACGGCTAAGGTAGTACACGTTTTTAAAAGTATTGATATGGCTTTTAGTTATTCAACACCTGATTGTGTGACAAAAGCCGTAACTATTACCGATGCATCAGTAAGTACCGATGGTTTTGTGCTGGCGCGGGTTTGGGATTTTGGCGATGGCAGCCCTACAGAAACCCATAACGCGATGGCTCCCTTCCAGCATACTTATGCAACAGCAGGCAGCTATCAGTTAAAATTAACCATAAATACTGACAGAGGGTGCACGTCGGTATTAAGCAGAACCATTGTGATAAACCCATTGCCGGTAGTTGATTTTACCTTACCGCCAACTTGCGCAGATGGCAGTTACGCTAAATTTACTGATAACACCAAAATAGCGGACAATAGTAACCTCACTTACTTGTGGGATTTTGGCGACCCGGGCAGCGGCACCCTCAATACATCCACACAAAAAAATCCACAGCATATATTTTTGAAGGCGCAGTTATACCAGGTTACATTAACTGTAACTTCAGCCTCGGGTTGTGTCGGTTCTGTAACCAAACCTGTTATGATCAACGGCTCAAATCCTGAAGCTGATTTTGACGTACTAAATGAAGCATCATTATGTAGCGGGCGCAACACATACTTCCGTAATAAAGCTTCTGTTTTCCCGGGTTCAATAACCAGGATAGATTGGTATTATGATGCCGATAATACAAGTATCCCGCCCGAGGTAGATAACAATCCATCCCCCGGTAAACTATATTATCATTTTTACCCTCAATTTAGCTCACAGCCGAAAAAAACTTTTAGGGTGGTAATGTATGCCTATTCAGGCGAAACCTGCATGAAACCCAAAGAAGTAACCATAACAGTGTATGGAGCAGCGTCGCTTACCTTTAACGGCCCCGACTCGTTGTGTATAAATAATGGCCCCACACAGCTTGCGGCGAAAGAGATTAGTGGTATTGCAGGTAATGGTACGTATAAAGGAACAGCCGTTAGCACGTCGGGGTTATTTGACCCATTGGCGGCCGGTGTAGGCACCCATACCATAAGCTACATTTATACGGCCGCAACAGCATGTGCCGACACGGTAACCCGTGTAATAGTTGTTAAACCCATACCTACAGTTGATGCCGGGAAAGATATGGTTGTATTAGCCGGAGGGGTTACACGCATGAACGCCAGCGCAACAGGCGATAGCCTCAAGTACCAATGGTCGCCGGCAATAGGTTTAAGCAGCACCACTATTTTAGATCCCGTTATTACGGTAACTAAGGACGTTACTTACACGCTTACCGTAACCAATAATAAAGGATGCTCGGTTAGTGATAATGTAAATATAAAGGCATTGTTAGACCCTGTAGTACCCAATACTTTTACGCCAAACAACGATGGTATAAATGATAAATGGGATATTAAATATTTAGATAGTTTTTCGGGTTGTACTGTTGATGTTTTTAACCGTAACGGGCTAAAGGTATTTTCATCCATTGGTTATAAAACTCCCTGGGCTGGACAATCCAATACCGGCGACCTGCCTTTTGGGGTATATTATTATATAATTGATCTCAAAAATGGCCGCAAACCCGTATCAGGTTATGTTACCATTATCAGATAGTCAAACTATTTAAGCCAATTGTTGCTTACCGGGTGGGGTTATCATCGTGTCTATAAATTCACCAATAGCCTTAAGCGTATACATATCCAGGTAGTCTTCATTACGCTGCATCCACTCGCTACCCAGTTTATAAAGCATAGCTGCTTTGCCGTTTATTTTAACTTTCCACACGCGCCAGGTTTTAAAATATCCGGCAGTAATTTCAATAAGCTGTGTGGTACCGTCGGCTAACTTCAGTTTATAATTCATGTTGTGATGATTTAATACTTGAATAGTCCGTTTTTTATCAAATGGCAGTGGGTTTTAATATATGTAAATACGCTGTATCTGATTTAATATTGCATGGCGAAACGTTAAATGTTGTAATAGATTGAGTCTCTTTACAATTAAATTATAAGTACACTAAAAAGCCGTCCCAATGTGTATCCGGACGGCTTGATTTTATTGCAGGAAATATTATTCTCTTATCCAGATATTACGATAGCTGATAGGGGCGCTTTTATCGCCATGTGCCTGTAATCTTATTGAAGCAGGGCCGTGTGCAGTATATTTGTGCGCACTGGTGGTTGACGTAGCGCCTTTAATGGCAACGTTATTTTGAACCAACACCCCGTTAAAGAAAATAGTAACGCGCGCAGGTTCTTTTACAGTACCATCGGCATTGAATTCAGGATCGGTATAGGCGATGTCATAAACGTTCCATTCGCCGGCTTTTTTAGCAGGGTTCACCAATGGGATAGACTCGCGGTATACGCTGCCTGCCATACCATTAATGTAGGTTTTGTTATCGTTGTTATAAGTGTCTAATACCTGGATCTCGTATTTGCCTGATAAAAATATACCGCTATTGCCGCGGGCCTGCCCGGTGCCGGTAATATCCGCGGGTATCTTCCACTCGATATGCAGCTGAAAGCTGCCGAATTTACGTTTGGTTTCAATATCGCCTGCCGTTTTATCAACGGTAAGGATATCTTTTGCTACGGTCCATTTTGCAGCCGATTGATCTTTTGGTGATTGCCATTCGTCTAAATTTTTGCCATCAAATAAAATAATAGCATCCGAAGGGGCATTGCCCCAAGTTTTAGCAGGGGTAACCACATTAGGTATTGGTTCAAAAAGCTCGGCACTGTTTGGGTTTGACGATGCAAGGTTAGCTTGTTTAATAGTAGCTGTAGTTACCTGCCCATAGCCAACAGATGTTAAACATAGCAGGCTCGCTGCCAAAATAAAATTGTATTTCATGAATTTAGTTTTTGTGTGATCGTTTATAATATTCAAGCCAAATCTATAAGATTTTAATTTATTTAATGGATTTATAGCTGTCTTTTAACTGAGCAAACAAAAATTTTACAAAAGCGCCAACCCAAACAGGATTAATTACGTATAATCAGTATAAGAAAACAATTAATATGGAATTTTTAGACAAAGACCCTTACCCAAAGAAACCTATCGGACTTGTGATTTTAGGCTGGGGTGTAGCCCTATTATTGATTGTAGACCTGCTTTGGTGTATACTATAGTTGCTGTTAATTGTTTACACCTTAACTTCTTTCCACTTACCTTTTTTAAAGTAATACCACGCAGCCAGGGCCAGCATTGTTTCTGCTATCGGGATGGAAATAAAAGCACCGGTGGCTTTCATGTCTAAATGTTTTGACAGGTACCAGGCCAACGGTATTTGTATCAGCCAGAAACAGATAAAATTTATCCAGGTAGGCGTTTGGGTATCGCCGGCGCCGTTAAGGGCCTGGGTCATTACCATACCTATCCCGTAAAAAATATAAGCCGAGCCAAACACTTGCAAAGCCTGCGTGCCATATTTTACTACTTCCGCATCCTGCGTAAATATGCGGATGATATGGTTAGAGAAGCATAAAAATATAACCATTACTATCCCCATAAAAATGGCGTTATACTTTGCTGTGATCATTACGCTCTTTTCGGCGCGGTCAATTTCTTTGGCACCTAAATTCTGACCAACCAGGGTTGCTGCCGCGTTACTTAAACCCCAGGCGGGTAGAATAAAGAATACCACGTTACGTATAGCCACCTGGTAACCTGCAGAGGCCGCCGTTCCGCCTGTTTCAGCCACTAAACGTGCTACTGCTATCCAACTGCCACTGGCTATAATAAACTGCAATGTAGCGGGCCAGGCTATGTTTATGATGGTTTTAATTACAGGTGTATCAAAATTGAAGTGAGCGGCTGTAAATTTCACTATGCCATTACCTTTTATTAAGTGATAAACCTGGTAAACCACACCAGAGGTACGGCCGGTTACTGTTGCCATAGCCGCACCCTTTAACCCAAAGAAGTGGATGAGGATAGGGCAGAGTATGATATTAACCAAACTGGCTATCCATAAGCTTTTCATGGCCATTGCCGCGTTGCCAGCGCCGCGAAAGATGCCGTTTATGAGGAAGATCAGGATAATAACCAGGCTGCCACCAAACATAATGCGGGTAAATATCGCGCCGTCGGCTACTACTTGTTTACTGGCGCCCATCAGCCCTAAAATATCGCTGGCATATACCATGCCCACAACAGTTAATACTGCTGATATTATAAAAGCGATAATTAATGATTGCGCACCTGCATGCGCTGCGCCGTCCGGATTTTTCTCGCCAATGCGGCGGGCAACTACCGCGCCCGTGGCCGTGCTTAAGCCAATGGCTATCGAATAAACTATGGTAATAACAGATTCAGTAAGCCCAACACTGGCTATAGCGTTTTCGCCAAGCTTGCCTACAAAAAATATATCAACCAAAGCAAATACGCTTTCAAGACTTAGCTCTAATATCATCGGCACTGCCAGCAGGAATACCGCTTTGCGGATACTGCCCTGCGTATAATCCTGGCTTTCGCCATTCAGGGATTGCTTGATTACAGAAAAGATAGTTTTTAAGGTCATGATAGGGTAGTCGGGAAAGGCTATAATTACTTACAAAAGTACTTCGCAAGAATAGCCATTTGCGTTTAATACTTCAATTATTTTTTTGGATATGATGGCTTTCGCTTCAACCCGTAAAATTTTGTCGCAGTCTTCCAGGTCAAAGTTGATCCGGCTTTCAGGGAAATGGTCAAGCAGCTGCCTGATCAATATTTCAGACGGCTCAACCTCATTAACATTTGTTTTAAAGACCTCGACTATCATAGAATTAATTATCCCGCTAATGCCTTAGCTATATTTTTTAGCTGATTGGTATGCCTGGTGGTATGGAAAACATAAAACCAGATAAATTCAAGCCTTGTCCAGGGTGGGGCGCCGGGTATGGCAAAATCAACACAAGTCAAAGTCAGGTCGAGCGTTTTAGCAGCAGTTATCAACTTGTTAAAACTGTCTTCCAGTTTAGCCAGCATTTCATTTTTATCATGCGGTCCATCAGACGGATAAATAAAATCAGGCGACTTCATTTTGATATCCATGTTTAAGAAGAGTTTGCCAGTTTCTTCAACGTTTTCATCCGGTGCGCGTTCTGTTGGTTGGGTTTTGCCATAAAGCACACCAACGCCTACCGCTTTAAAAATATGCTCTGTAACTTGTCCTGCTGTCCAGCTATCTTTAAAGGGTACAGTATTAAACTGCTCCTCGCTGATAGCAGCAATGGCCTGGATAAGCTGCGTTTTAGTTTTTTCTAATTCTGTTAATAAGTCTTTCATAAGGTAGAGTGATTAGGTGCTCCGCTCTTTCAAGCGAAGCACTTGGATTTATTATTTCTGATTTTCGTCGTAATTTACCATCCACTTTACGCCGAATTTATCTGTCAGCATACCAAACCAGGCACCCCAAAACATTTTCTCGATAGGCACCTCTACAATACCGCCGGCAGCCAGGCCGTCAAATATTTTATTGGCCTCTTCCATGTTTTCGGGAGTGATAGAGATCGAGAAATTATCTCCTATTCTTATCGTATGGCCTGCTGATTCCAAAGCGTCGGTAGCCATTAATATGTTATCGCCAATTGGTAAGGAAACATGCATCAGCTTGTCCTTATCTTCTTCAGGAAGATTGGCGCCATGTTCAGTATCTCTGAAGCGTACAAAAGATGAAAACTCGCCGCCAAATACTGATTTGTAAAAATTAAAAGCTTCTTCGGTATTACCTAAAAAGTTTAAGTACGGATTGATCTTTGCCATTGTTGTGTTGTTTTAAGTGTTTTTGATAATGCTAAGGTAAGGGCTATTTACAATATTGAAGGTGTGTGTAAATGTCAACTATAGGGGGTATTCGGGACATTTTTTTATATATTTAGCCGTCACCAAATATTTAATACAGATGATACAACTGGGCATTTTACTTACAAACAGGTACAGGCTATTAAGCGTAGCCGCTATTTTAGATGTTTTTGAAAGCGTTAACCGTTTTTATGTTAATGATAAGAAAGACCCGGTTTTTAATATCTCATTGTTTAGCGCCGATGTGATAGATCAGCAAAAAGCAGTCGAATTTAACAGCTATCAAATCCAATCGGTTAATAATTCAGCAAAGCAAGACCTGATATTTATACCGGCATTTGGTTCGGCGGATATTGGGCTGGCTGTATATGAAAATCAAAAATATATTCCCTGGCTGCAGCAACAGTTTAAAGCAGGGGCCGAACTGGCCTGCGTTTGTACCGGCGCGTTTTTATTAGGCGCCACCGGGCTGTTAAACGGTAAATTGGCCACTACCCATGTTGATGCCTGCCCGCAGTTTGCCCATGCTTTCCCAACAGTAAAGCTTCAGGCCGACAAAGTGGTAACCGGCGATGGTGGGCTTTATACCAGCGGCGGCTCAACGTCAAGTTTTCATTTAATGCTGCACCTGCTGCAAAAGTATTGTGGTAAAGATATAGCTGTACGGATAGCCAAATTGTTTTCTATTGATATGGACAGGGAGCATCAAACTTATTTCAGCACCTTCTCGCCATCGCAGCAGCATAATGACGAGCTGGTCACCATGGCGCAAAGAAGTATTGAAAGCGCTTATCATAACACGGGTACTATTGAAGAGCTGATAAAAGAAATACCGGGCAGCCGCCGCAACATTGCCCGCCGTTTTAAACAGGTAACCGGCATAACGCCTATAGAGTACCTGCAAAAAACACGTATTGAAGCTGCAAAGAAACTATTGGTAGAAACCAATCAGCAAATGACCGAAGTTATGGTTAACTCGGGTTACACCGATTCAAAAGCATTCCGTAAGATCTTCAGGAAAACCGTCGGCATGACACCAACCGGGTACCGGGAAAAGTTTTATATGGGATGACACCCCACCCAACCCTCTCCAAAGGGGAGACTTTAAAAATTTAAGCCCTCCCATTGGGGAGATTTAGAGGGGTGATCCCCACGCAGTAATCATCAAAGTGCGGTTGCCGCCGTAGTTTCTATGCTCGCATAAATAAATCCCCTGCCATATGCCCAGCGCGAACTTGCCGTTGCGGATAGGGATCATTACCGAGCTGCCTAACAGCGCGGCTTTTAAATGTGCGGGCATATCGTCCGGCCCTTCATCATCGTGCAAATAATCAGGATCGTTCTCGGGTACTGTTTTGCTGAAATACATTTCAAAATCTTTGCGTACTGTGGGGTCGGCGTTTTCATTGATGGTTAACGATGCCGATGTATGCTGAATAAATACCTGGCACATGCCGGTTTTTATATCACGTAACTCAGGTAATGAATTCCAAACCTCGGCAGTTATTAAATGGAAGCCCCGGCGGCGTTGGCTAAGCTGTATTTGTTGCTGATATATTTTCATCGATAGTATGTGCTTGCAAATTTATCGCAATAATCAGGCTAATATTTAAAATCTGATATAAAACTGTAAATTAGTAAAAACCTTTATCCATGAATACTTTAGCTTTTTTTGAATTTAGTTCAAGCGAACTGTGGCTGTTGGCCGGCAAAGCAAAACAATGATCCCTTAATCTAATTTAGGTTGTAACTACTTAGCTGCTGCACCGTCTAACAGATATATTGGAGTATATAAATTTACAGTTATGCGCTATTTTCTTTGTTTGTTATTGCCGCCCCTTGCTGTGTTTAGCACAGGCAGGATAGGCGCCTTTATATTGAGCATTATATTAACCATCTGTTTCTGGATACCGGGCGTAATACACGCCATACTGGTTACCAACGATTATTACGCCGCCAAAAGGCACCGCCAGTTGGTCAGGGTAATGAAATACGGCAGGTAAGTTATTGCCTGGTGTAGTAGGTTCCCTGTATTATTTTATAAGGCGCATCACTCTCCAAACCCCAGCCGGCATTTAGCGTGCCGGTACGTGTGCTTTGCAGACCCATAACGGTTAATGTTAAGGTAAGTATAGGTTTGGTTTCAGTGCCGCCAATATTTTGTTTTAAGTTAAGGTTTGCACCTAATATGGTATATTTTAGGTAGCTGGTTGTATCGGTAGTTGCTACTAAAGCGCCAAGCTTGCGGGTTTGGACGGTAACATAGGCGCTGCCGTCTCCATTGTAAATTTCAGTAAATGCTCTTCCCGCATTTGCATCGGTAAAATTAACGGTCGAATCTTTTAAAAGCTCGTTTGTAGTAAGATCATAAACTTTTGTGTTTTGCTGATACGCCTTCCAGGTGCCTACAATTAATTTGGCATATTGCGATTTTGCGCCGGCCAGCTCATCCTTTTTACAGGAAAACACCGTGCAGGCTATTAAAGATGTAAGTATAAGATGTGAATTTTTCATAGGTTAGGTTACTTAGGTTCATCCAAAACTATATAAATAATTATACACCGCTGCTTTTGTAACGGAAATAATAGTTTGAAATAACCCGGGAGTATAATTGTATTACGTAACAAATGAAGCAATGGTTGTGTTTGTTTAACTTGCAGCCAATTTTATTTATTTATGAATGATGTTTTAGGACAAGCCATATTTGACCACCACCGCAATTTACCCGGGGGTAAACTCTGGATAAACAATAAATATGGCCCTAAAGAGGCAATGCCCATAGCTACCTATTTTAGGGGAGAGGATGATATACCAGATATTGAATGGATGGCGCTTGAGCAATGCCGCGGCAAAATATTGGACATAGGGGCCGGGGCAGGAAGCCATGCTTTGCTGCTACAGGAGCAAGGGGTAGACGTTACAGCAATTGATATCTCGCCGTTAGGTGTTAAAACTATGCAGGAGCGCGGCGTTAATAAAGCAACCGAAGCAGACATATTTACTTTTGAGGGCAAATTTGATACTTTGCTATTGCTGATGAACGGTATTGGTTTGGCTGGTACCTTAACCGGTTTAAAAGATTTGCTCATCCATCTTAAAACCATGTTAAATAAAGGCGGCCAATTGTTGTTCGATTCGTCCGATATCGCTTACCTGTATGAGGGTAAGCTGCCCAAACAAGGCTATTACGGCGAAATACAGTATCAATACGAATATAAAAACCTAAAAACCGAATGGTTTAACTGGTTGTATATTGATGAGCATACCCTGCAGCAAATAGCTATTGAAGCAGGCTATACCATGGAAGTATTGATTGAAGACGAGTTTGGACAATACCTTGTAAGATTAACCACTTAGCCTTTATTTGCCTTAAACACCCGCATAAAATTACCGCCGAATATTTTGGCGACATCCTTTTTATTGTAACCGATTTTTAATAGCTCAGCTTTTATTTTAGGGTAATCAGCAACGCTGTCCATTTCTTGCGGGAACGACTCTGATCCGTCAAAGTCTGACCCAATGCCAACATGTTCAACGCCTATCAACTTTGCTATATAATCAAAATGCTTTATCAACATGTTTAACGGCGGGCGCACCTGGTCTGATTCTTCTTTATGTATGGCGCTTAACCTTTCAACAGCCAGGTCGCCATCGTGGTAAATTTTTATCAGCGAGTCAAGTTCAGATCGGTGTGCCCTTATAAACGCGTTTTCTTTTTGGTTATAGGTGCTGTCGACAAATCCGCTGTAAAAATTAACAAATACTACGCCGCCATTTTTGCCTATTGCCTGTAGTTGCTCGTCCTTTAGGTTGCGTCGGTTTTTATCCAAATTCCACACGCAGCTATGTGAAGCAATAACGGGTTTACTGGTTGTAGCAATTACGTCATAAAAGGTTTGCTCTCCAACGTGCGATACGTCAACCATCACACCCAGGTCATTCATATGATGTACTATCTGTTTACCAAAATCTGTCAATCCTTTATGTTTTAGGGTGTCAGGTTTGGCCGTTTCTGCAGCCGCTGATGTTGCCCAACTGGTGCTATTGTTCCAGGTTAGCGTCATATAGCTCATACCGCGCTTAGCCAGCTGGTCTAAATAGGTTATACTGTCTTCTATCATATGGCCACCCTCTACACCAATTAAAGCGGCCAGCTTGCCTTTTTTAACCGTGGCTTTTAGTTGCTTCGGGGTAGTAACCAAAGCTATTTTATCGGGGTAGCGTTTTATCAAAGCAAAAAGCGAATCTATCTCGCGGTTAGCCATTGCATTTGCGGTGCCTTTACCATATGTTTCGCCACACCATATAGAAAATATTTGCGCGTTTAACCCGCCTTGTTTAGCACGTACAAGGTCGAAATTACCTTCTGTTTGTAGTTTACCCAGGTCGTGCCCGGTAATTAATTCGTTTGATATAGCGTCGTTATGGGTATCAATCAATAATTGCGCTTTAGTGCTGATAGTCAGTGATAGCAGTGCAATTAACAGCAATTTTTTCATGTTGTAATTTAAATAAAAAACGGACCGCAGCAAAAAGTTAATGTCATTTGTACTTTTTAATTAAACTTTAACCCCGTTATTTGTTCTATATCTACAAAAAACATATATATATACATGAAAAAGCTATTTATACTCACAGCACTAATCGTAGCAAGCTATTCCACCTTCGCGCAAAATGTTGATCTGCGCCGTAAAATTGAAGTAACAGGCATAGCCGACCAGGAAGTTACCCCAGATATTATAAACGTTACCATATCCCTGCAGGAATATATTAACGGCAAAACAAAGGTTACTATTGAACAGTTAGAGAACCAACTGGAAGGCGCTATACGCGATGCCGGTATCCCGAAAGAAGATTTTACAATTAATAACTTATCGGCCTATAATAACACCTATCAAAAAAAGAAGAACCCCGATTTTTTGGCTTCTAAACAATATGGTATCAAATTTCACGATTTGAACAGGTACAACCAGATACTAAGTAAGGTTGACCCTAAAGGCATCCAAAGCACATATATTGATAGCTATGATTATTCAAAAATAGATCAGCTTAAAAATGAGCTAAAGCTTAAGGCCCTTTTATCAGCCAGGAGCAAAGCAGGTTATTTATTAAATGGAATAGGCGAAACGTTGGGACGTGTGATTAATATTACCGAAAGCGATAACAGCAACTATCCGCAGCCAAGGCAGGTAATGTTTAAAACCATGGCCGCCAGCGATGTAAGGGGTGTACCTGCCGAATCGGATATCGACGTAAAGAAAATAAAAATAAGTTTACAGGTAAACGCTGTGTTTGAGATAGGGAAGTAGAGCGATAAGCGTTTATTTGTGAAGTATTTTGTTTTATATAAATTGATATATTTGGTATCAATTTAACCTTACACTTTTAAAGATGAATATCTTCGTTAACTTCCTTAAAAACTTATTCCTGGCAACCGGTGCCATCTGATTTTTCAGCGCGTTGGCTATCATTATCTTAAACCTTAACTTTGGGCCAAGAGAAATAGCCTTTACGCTGATCATTCCGTTTGCTTACGCTGTGGTGCGCATTTTTGACAAGGTAAATGTGGCGAACAACGGGAAGCAATAGAAAAGTAGTCCCTGTTGTTATTCAGGTGTACCAAATATAACTATCGAAACAAATAAATAAAGAGCCGTAGGCTCGGCCCATATAATATGTGTCGTACCTACGGCACTTGTGTTTACATTCTTGCTGTCCACCGGGCTAAAACCCGGTGCTACAATATTTGTCGGGCCTACGGCTCTTAAATCTTTCAAAATACTTACTTAAATAGATAGAAACGTTATAATAAAGCATTTGTTAAGCTTGATTATAAAACCGTGGCACTTTTATTTTGGTACAGTGTAGTTAAATATAAAACTGGTATGGCTTGCATCTTTAACCGGCACTATAGGGCCCAGGGCCTTACCATCATAAGTTACATTGGTTGTGAAGGTAGCGGTAGCGGTTGATACTGCCTCGATAATAACCTTATGCCCGGATTTTGGTGTAAATGTATAGTCCAGGGAAGTTACATCATAATCGTCCTTGGTAACAAAATCATTGGTAACCGTATCTGTCTCTGTTACAAAGTATGAAAATTTCTGGGTGCTGCTTAATTTAACAATCATATCTTTTTTTGCAGGTGTGGTATCCACGGGCGCGGCACTATCATTTTTTTTGCATCCAAAAAAGCAAACTAATACCAAAAGAGACAGGCAAATATTTTTCATTATAAACAGGTTTGTTTTTTATAGGTAATAACGCTAAGTTAACTTAATTGGTATTCAATATCAATCTCGGCTCATCATAAGCTATCATCTGTTCGCGCTCGGCAGTAGGGATCTGTACAGATTTGTTGGCTTTATAATCATAGCAAATACAAACAGTTTTCCCGGTAGTGCAGATCTCTTCGCCTGCAGGGGTTATCCTTACCAACACGTGCATTACATCAAAGCTGCTGTTACCAATACGCACTACGCGTACATAACAGGCAATCTGGTCGTGCAGGGTAATGGGCTTTAAATAATTTACTTCCGACCGGCCCACAATAATACCATTTTCACTAAAATTCCAGTTGATGGCTTCCTTCCAGTAGCTAAAACGGGCAATTTCAAAATAGGTTAGATATATAGCATTGTTAACATGCCCTACCGAGTCTATATCCGAAAAGCGAATAGGTATATCGGTTTTAAACCTATACTCTGATAGTTTTTCAGTCATTAAGTGTCATTATGTCTGGTAAAAATTGGTTAAAGCGACAAATAGTCATCTAATATTAAACAATAGCCCATTGGTATAGCTATTGATTAAGTTAATGCGAAGTTAACAAAAGAAAAACTTAGGAGGATATAAAAATGACTTTAGTAAAATTTAACAGAGACCAAAAGAAAAACCTAGTGAATCCGTTTTTTAACGACGTGTATTCAATATTAAACGACTCGTTTTTAAACGAAAAATCAGCAACGCGTACACCGGCTGTAAATATTGCTGAGAATGATAACCAGTTTGAAGTTGAATTGGCGGTACCGGGCTTAAGCAAAGCCGATATCAAAATAAGTTTAGATAAAAACGTATTAAGCGTTTCGGCTGATAAGAAAACTGAAACTACTGACGAGACAAAAAAATATACCAAACGCGAATACAGTTTTAGCTCATTTTCAAGGTCATTTACCTTACCTGAAAGCGCAGATCAATCAAAAATAGAAGCTGATTATACAGCCGGTATTTTGAAATTGACTATCGCTAAAAAAGAAGAAGCTAAATTTCAATCAAGAGAAATAGCTGTAAAATAATATTATCGGCCAACCCGAAAGCCCGGAAGTGAGAACGATTAGTGCGAAAGTCCGGCTTTTGGACCCGATATAAGTTACCGAAAGATAAGTTTTCATAATAAATAGTAAGTTGGTTTTAGTTTGAGAGAGAAGGTCGCCCCAAAAGGGTGGCCTTTTTGTTTTAGCAATGTGTATTAAGTGTCAATATTTTCATTCATGAACCCAACTCTTCCCGAATAACCCGGCAATTACTATCTTTAAATTTTAAACGCCTATCTATGAAAAAATTATTGCTCATTACATCCCTGATTATTTTAGGCCTTGGGGTAAAGGCGCAAACCACCGCGGTACCGGCTAAAACTGTTAAACTTACAGATACCGCTAAGCTATATCATCCTGCTGCTGATGCAAAAGCAGACATTGCAGCTGCGGTAAAACAGGCGGCGGCCAGCCATAAAAATGTATTGCTGCAAATTGGCGGCAACTGGTGCATATGGTGCATTTATTTTAATGACCTGGTAAAAAAAGACGCTGAACTTGACAAATATCTGCGTGATAACTATGTTGTTGTACACGTAAACTATAGCCCAGAAAATAAAAATGAGCAGGTGCTGGCCGATCTTGGCTATCCGCAACGATTTGGTTTCCCGGTATTTGTGGTGCTTGACGCTAAGGGTAAAAGATTACACACGCAAAATTCGGCGTACCTGGAAGAGGGCAGGGGCCATAGCAAAGCTAAAGTGCTGGAGTTTTTCCAGAACTGGTCGCCGGCGGCAATTGATCCCAAAAGTTACGTAGTTAACGCTAAGTAAGTTGATCTATCGTCGTCTGTGTCCTCACAGATGACTTGTATGCGGTCTGTGAGGACACAGACCGCGGTGCAGATAATAATAAGATTCTGATCCGGTGATCCACTTTAAATGATCCACTCCAAATTATGTAAAATAATTAAAATTAGGTAAGTGATATATTTCCAGACCGTTACGATAGGCACTTAAACTAATTGTAGTGATCCAAAGTGATCCACTCAAAAAGTTAAACTTCTTTTTATCAATAAGTTAAGTTAAAAAGGTGATCCAGGTGATCCATTTTTTCACGTGGATCACCTAAGCCTGAAAGCTGCTAATTAATAACAGTCGATATCACATCCTCAGCATTAACATAACCAGAGAAACGCGAGTCGTAAGCATTGTGCCTGTCATCGCCCAAAACAAAGTAAGCGTTTTTTGGAACCACTATTTGCCCCAGGTTATCTTCATTGTACATCCATCGCCTGAAATCTAAAAACAGGTTTGGGTTAATACTACCAGGCGATAAAGAGCAAAGAGCAAGTTTAACCTGGTAAGCTTTAACCTCGGGCCTGGTTAATGTAATAACTGATAGGCTATCGCCGGCCATAGGTTTTACCACATCTTTATTTTTAGCCACCAAGCCGGCAATCTTTTTCAGATCCGTATTATGGATGAAATATTCGTTAGCGGCGAAGGGTTCGTCCTGCAGTTGGTTATTTACATATAAAGCGGTCTGTTTTATTTCGATAATATCACCCGGCATACCGATGCACCTGAAGATCCATTCGCGCTTATCCTTTGTTTTAAAAACAATAAACTTATTGCGTGCCGGTTTAACCAGGTTAGATGCAATAACGACATCGCCCGGCCTGTAAGCAGGCTGGTTTGAGGTGGTTGAAATTGTATAGAACTCAAGCGTATGTGTAACGCTGCCTATAAGCCAAACCGCAAGTAAAAACACAACCACGGCAAGGGCTATAATCAGGGGCTTTTTCATGAAAAGATCAGGTATCGTTATAAAGTTTAGAAGTTAGGTTTCAATACATATTTATCATAGAAACGGAAGATATGCTCGGTCGCTTCCTCGGCAGTATCAACCAGGCGGTACAGGTTCAGGTCATCCGGATGGATGTTATGCTCCTGGTTAAGCATCTTTTCAATTACCCAGTTAAACAATCCTCTCCAATACTCAACTCCAACAAACACAATCGGGAAACGCGCGATCTTACCGGTTTGTATCAATGTTATAGCCTCGAAAGACTCATCCAGCGTACCAAAACCTCCCGGAAGCACAATGAACCCTTGTGAGTATTTCATGAACATTACTTTACGGATAAAGAAGTAATCAAACTCCAGTACCTTATCCCTGTCGATATACTTATTGTGGAACTGCTCAAACGGTAATTCAATATTTAGCCCTACCGATTTACCCCCGGCTTCGTACGCGCCTTTATTAGCCGCCTCCATAATACCCGGCCCACCGCCTGATATTACGCCATAACCACGCTCTGTAAGCAGGCGGGCGGTATCCTCTGCAAGCTTATAGTATGGGTTGTCATTCTTGGTACGTGCCGATCCAAATATGGATACGCAAGGGCCTATTTTAGCCAGTTTTTCAAATCCGTCAACAAACTCGGCCATTATTTTAAATATCTGCCAGGAATCGGTTACTTTAATTTCCTGCCAATTCTTGTTCTCAAACGCTTGTCTTATTTTTTCTTCTCCGGTCATTATCTTATCTTGTAGTAGTATAATTAGCTATTTCCTCTTTTGTTTTAGCAGTCGAGGTAAATAGCAATCCTGCAAATGTAATAATTCCATTCACCAGGATGAGTTCGTTATCGAAAGTATAGCCAAATAGTTTTGCAGAATGGGTGCTCAGGTAAAAGCAAATAGCCGGCGATATCAAACAAATAAATGGCACCAGCTTATCCCTAACCTGCCGTCTGCTAACAAATAAGCCAAAGGAATATAAACCCAGTAGCGGCCCGTAGGTGTATGAAGCTACCTTAAATATAGCGCTCACCACGGCATCGTTGTTAATTGCATTAAATATAATAATAGTTAAAAACAATAAGCCCGAAAACGCGATATGCACGTAATGACGGATGTTAACCATTTTTTTACTGTTGACATCCTTACCCTTGTTAAAGTTTAAAAAGTCCACACAAAAGGAGGTGGTTAGGGCAGTAAGGGCCGAGTCGGTAGTGGCAAAGGTGGCAGCAGTAAGCCCCAGCATAAATACAATGGCGGGTACTAACCCTAAATAATTAAGCGCGATGGTAGGATAGAGGTAGTCGGTTTTTGCTACTGTAATGCCGTACCTGGTGGCATACATGGCTAACAGGGCACCCACGCATAAAAAGAAGATATTAATAACCACAAACACCCCAGTAAAGCTGAACATGTTTTTTTGCGCTTCGCGGATGTTTTTCAAACTCAGGTTCTTTTGCATAAGGTCCTGGTCGAGGCCGGTCATGCCTATGGTTATAAACATACCGCCGATAAACTCCTTACTGAAATGAAAGTGGCTCGTCATAAAATCATTAAAGAAGAAAATCTTGGAATAACCGCTGTTTTTAACGGCCTCTGCAGCTTCAAAAATGCTGAAGTTCATGGCCCGGCAAATAAAGAATATCGACAGGAAAACCGACGATACCAGGAACAGCGTTTGCAGGCTGTCTGTTATTATAATGGTTTTTAACCCCCCTTTAAATGTATAGGCCCAGATCAGTACCAGGCATATTAAAACCGTTACCGCGAACGGCACGCCGTAACTATCAAAAATAAATTTCTGTAATACAATTACCACCAGATACAACCGGAACGATGATCCAATTACCCGGCTTAACAGGAATATAGCGGCCGCTGTTTTATAGCTCCAGGTACCTAATGCATGTTCTATATAGCTATAAATGGATGTCAGCTTCATCCGGTAGTATAGCGGCAACAGTACCGTGGCAATGATGATAAACCCGGCGGCATTACCCAGCACAAACTGAAAATAGGCAAACTGGTCGCCGCTTGGCGCGCCTACTTTGCCCGGTACCGATATAAACGTTACACCGCTTAACGCTGTGCCTATCATACCAAAAGCTACCAGGTACCATTTCGAATTTCGGTTGGCTACAAAGAAGGTATCATTATCGGATGATTTACGTGATGTAAGCCATGATATGATCAGTAATACTAAAAAGTAGCCTATGATAAATGAAAGTAGTATTCCAGGTGCCATGTAGATTGTTTTAGTCCGGAAGTCCGAAAGTCGGCAAGTCCGGAAGATGTATTAATTTTTAATTTAATGAGTTTCGAAGTCCATTTAGCATAACTAAAATTTCTTCGCATTGAGCATATAATTTGTCGAATAACGGAGCCTTGATCAAGTCGCGCTTTTTCGCCAAATATAAACATCCAACAACTTCTATATCTGAACGTATAGCATAGCCCAGAAACTTTTTAAATTCAGCATTTGACTGACCTGTCGATCCTTCTGCTATATTAAGTGAAATTGAATCTGTCGCCCTTTTTATTTGGGAAGTAAGAACAAATAATTCATCTTTTGGAAAAGATCTGGTTAGCTCGTGTATATCACCAGCTAAATCAACGGCTTTTTGCCATACTATTAATTTTTCAAATTTGAATGCCATAAATTCTTGCTCACAAGTTATGTATAGTACGTCATTAAACAAAAAAACTTTCAAACTTATGATGAATCTTTTGTTTCTTACTTCAACGATCCGTAAACTTTAATCTTTCGGACTTCCCGACTTTCCGACTTCCGGACTATTACCTATCTTCGTACAATGAATTTTTCGTCGAAATTGTTGGAGAATGCGGTAGCCGAGTTTGCTAAGCTGCCCGGAGTGGGGCAGAAGACGGCGTTGCGCCTGGTACTGCACCTGCTTAACCAGGATAAAGAAGATGTACAAAAGTTTAGCAGTACAATGACGAAGCTGCGCAATGAAATTCAGTTCTGCAAAACCTGCCATAATATTTCTGATATGCCGGTGTGCGAGATCTGCGCATCGCACAAGCGCGACCATAGCCTGATATGTGTTGTTGAAGATACCCGTGATGTTATGGCGATAGAGAATACCAGTCAATACAATGGCGTGTACCATGTATTGGGCGGTTTGATATCACCAATGGATGGCATAGGACCGTCTGACCTGCAGGTTGATACCTTAGTAGAACGCTTAACCACTGACGAAGTTAAGGAAGTGATTTTTGCCTTAAGCGCCACCATGGAAGGAGATACTACCATCTTCTATCTGCATAAAAGATTAAAACAATTCAATATTAGCATTTCAACAATAGCCCGTGGCATAGCCTTTGGAGGAGAATTGGAGTACGTAGATGAGATCACATTAGGTCGGTCCATCGCTACACGTGTTCCTTATGAAAATTCTTTATCCAGGTAAGTATGAAACTATCCGTAATAATTGTTAATCACAACCAATGTGATGTGCTGAAACTCGCGCTTGATTCTTTAATTAAAGCCGCTAATTCTATTGATTATGAGTTGGTTATAGTTGATAACGGATCGACAGATAATTCTGTTGATATGGTTAATACTGAGTTTCCACAAGCCAGGATAATTGCAAACGTTGCAAATGAAGGGATCGCCAAAGCACGTAATCAGGGAATAGAAGCGTCTAAAGGGGCGTATATTTTATTAGTCAGTGCGGATACTATTTGCGGCAAAGAGACTTTGGATAAAGTACTGGACTTTATGGAAATACATAGAGACGCCAGTGGTTTAAGCGTGAGAATGTTAGGTACACAGGGGACATTTTTAAAAGAGTCAAACCGGGGCTTAACAACACCGTGGATCGGCTTTTTAAAATTGATAGGTTTTGGTAAAAACCTTCAGAAAACACGTTTATCAAACCGTAACCATAAGGCTTGGGTTGAGGAGTTTCAAACATCAGAGATCGATATATTGAACGATGCCTTTATGCTGATCCGCAGGTCTGTTATAAATGAAGTTGGTTTGTTCGATGAGCGTTTTGTCCAGTTCGGTCATAATATTGATTTTTCATACCGGATGCGATTAACGGGATTAAAAAACTATTATTTCCCAAAAACTTATATCATCAATTTAAAAAGTGATAATGCACCAAAATTTAGCTGGCAATACATAAAGAATTTTTATGGCGCTATGCTTATCTTCGCTGCCAAGTACCTGTTTAGTTTGCCTGAAATAAAAATAGTAGAAGGCATACAGCTGTACCCTGCAGCCTATGAAGTTGAACAATAAGATAGTTATAATAACCGGCGCCTCATCAGGCATTGGTAAAGCATTAGCCGAAGAATTTGCCAGTCGTGGCGCTAACCTTGTTTTAGCCGCACGCCAATACGTTACGCTTTGCGAAATAGCCCAAACGCTGCAAGATCAATACCAGATTAAAGCCGTTGCTGTACAATGCGATGTTGCTGTAGAAAGTGATTGCGAGCATCTAATAAAACAAACCATTACAACTTTCGGTAAGATAGATATTCTGATAAATAACGCCGGCATCTCTATGCGTGCCCTATTTAAAGACGCGGACCTACATGTTTTAAAAACCCTGATGGATGTAAATTTTTGGGGGACGGTATACTGCACCAAATACGCATTGCCTGAAATTATAAAAACACAAGGATCAATAGTAGGGGTATCATCTATCGCCGGCTACAAAGGTTTGCCCGGAAGGACAGGCTATTCGGCATCAAAGTTTGCCATGAACGGCTTTCTTGATGCTTTAAGGGTTGAGAACTTAAAAACAGGCGTACATGTGATGACAGCCTGCCCGGGCTTTACAGCCTCAAACATTCGCAATACCGCTTTAAATAAAGACGGTAACCAGCAAGGCGAAAGCACCCTGCACGAGGAAAAAATGATGACCTCTGAAGAAGTTGCAAAAATTATAGCCGACGGTGTTGAAGCTCGTGAGCGCACATTAATAATGACCGGCCAGGGCAAGCTCACCGTATTTTTAAGTAAGCTGGTTCCGGGGGTATTGGATAAGCTGGTTTATAATGTGTTTGCTAAAGAGAAGGATGCGTTGTTGAAGTAATAAGACCATAGACTGATTACGGAGTAACCAATTCATAATCATCAATCTTATCCAGGTTCAAAACTATCCGGCCATCCTCATCACGATCAAAAGCAGGTTTAAATTTGGCGCCCCATACCATTTCGTTATACATGTATGATGTGCGTGAATGTACCGTTTGCGAGAAAGTATCATCAAAAGCTTTAAGTAATATCGCGAAGGTTGCGCCGGTGCTTTCCATTTCTTCGGCAGTCATGTCCTTTATTGGGCTATCATCATTTAGCGGGTGTACCACTGTCCAGCTTAGCGTAAGTATGCTAACCCGTTTACGTTCCAGCTCTAATGATATAAATCTGCGGACAGGTTTACCTTTTACATCTTCGTTGTACGAGAATATAACTTCCATCTGCAAATCGATCAACGTATTACGGCGCATGTTGGTTAACCTGAACATTATTCCCTTACCATCACGATAGGGGGCAACCAGCAAATGCCCACTATATTTTATTTTGGCCGATGGCCTTGAAAAACGCCCGTATAACAAACCGGTAGCTAACGCGAAGGCTAACAAGCCGGTCATTGACTCTAATGCGGCAATAGTATTAGCTGCCATTCCTTTTGGAAAAATATGCCCGTAACCAACCGTGGAGATAGTTTGTGCCGAAAAGAAAAAGGCATCCATAAAACGATGGTAGATGCAGCCATCATTGATGGTTTCCACACTGCCATCTAAAGCGCCAGGGCCTAATGAAACATAAACAAGTGCGAAAATTATATTGGCCAATAAATATCCAGCTAATATTAATAACCAAAACTTGCCCCAACCCATGGTTATAAGCGTATGGTAGTTATTGGATGTGTTGAAGAATGATATGCCTTTGCGTTTTACATTTATTGAGCCATCCTGGTTTATTAAACGCTGGCTTTTGGTAACAGCCTGGGTGCCGAAACCAAGGTCATCTTCTGGATTAAAATTTTGCTTGCGTATGGCCATGCTGTAAATTTATCATTCTGCTTGCTTTTAGGAAAAACTATTTCCATATTTGCCTTCGTAATGATAATTAAAAGTTTAAATAATAATTGGTGGTGGCTTAACGATTAAAATCGTAAGGCAAACTCCTGTAATTATAAATTATATTAAAAAAGGGTTGCCGTAAGGTAACCCTTTTTTGTTAGCCCCCCAACCCTCCAAAGGAGTCCTCCGGACCCTGAAAGGGGAGGTTATCCGGAGGGAAGATTATAAAAATAAAATACTAATATTAATTACCCCGTAGAGGGTTAGACATGAAACAAATACTTAATCATCTTTTTGAAAATAAAACACTTACCCGCGACCAGGCAAAGGATATCCTGACGTTGATATCGCAGGGGTTGTACAATAATTCGCAAATGGCGGCTTTTATGACGGCCTATTGTATGCGCAATATTACTGTTGCCGAGCTTGAAGGATTTAGGGATGCGATGCTGGAACTATGCCTTCCTGTAAACCTGGGTACGAACGAACTGATAGATCTGTGCGGTACCGGCGGCGATGGAAAGGATACGTTCAATATTTCAACCCTGGCGTCGTTTGTAGTGGCAGGGGCGGGTTATAAAGTAGCCAAACATGGCAACTATGGGGTTTCATCAGGCTGCGGGTCATCAAACGTGATGGAGTACCTGGGTTATAAGTTCACTAACGACATTGGCGAGTTGAAAAGAACTTTAGATACCGCTAATATTTGTTTCCTGCATGCCCCGTTATTTCACCCGGCCATGAAAACGGTAGCGCCTATCCGCCGCGAACTGGGGGTTAAAACCTTTTTTAACATGCTGGGGCCCATGGTAAACCCGGCCCGGCCTAATAACCAGCTGGTTGGGGTTTATAATTTAGAGCTGGCAAGGATGTATGCCTATCTTTATCAGCGATCAGACAAAAAATATACGATCCTTAATGCTTTAGAAGGCTATGATGAAATTTCGCTTACCTGCGATTTTAAAACATTTACCCCTAAAGGTGAAAAAGTAAATACCTTAAAAAGCATAGGGTTTGACAGGTTAGATCCTTCAACAATTGCCGGGGGGAGTACGGTTGACGAATCGGCCGGTATTTTTATGCAGGTGCTTTCGGGCAACGCAACAACGGCGCAAAGCAGTGTGGTACTGGCAAATGCGGCGGTGGCAATCAATACTATCAATCCGGATAAAACCTTCGCCGATTGCTTTTATGAGGCTGAAGAATCTTTGCTAAGCAAGCGCGCTTTAACAAGTTTTAAAAACCTGGTAGGTAACTAAAATGAAAATAAAGGTTTGCGGGTTAAAATATCCCGATAATATAAAAGCGGTTACAGAACTGGCCCCCGATTATGTGGGCTTTATCTACTATAACCGTTCGCCGCGATTTGTGGGCGATATTGTTGTGAATAATGTAGCTTCATTACCTTCACAAATAATTAAAACGGCTGTTTTTGTTGATGAAGATCAGCAGGAAATAAACAGGCTGATTGATGAATTTGGGTTTAATGCCATACAATTACATGGCGAAGAAAGCGCAGAAGTCGCAAACTCGTTCAGGGATAGGGTGCAGGTACTTAAAGCTTTTGGTTTGGATGAGGATTTTGATTTCGGCCAGCTAAATGCCTATGTTGGCAAGGTTGATTATTTCCTGTTCGATACCAGGACTGACGCGCACGGCGGTTCGGGCAAAACATTTAACTGGAACGTTTTAGCTAACTATAAACTGGAGGTGCCGTTTTTTTTAAGCGGCGGTTTAAGTTTAGATAATTTAGAGCAGGTGGCAAAGATCAAACATCCGCAATTTTACGGGGTTGATTTAAACAGCAGGTTTGAAAAAGAACCCGGACTAAAAGATATTGAAAAATTAAAACAGGCATTCAGCCTTTTAAAACAACCTGATACGCATGAAATACGGAGTTAACGAGCAAGGTTATTATGGCGATTTTGGCGGCGCGTATGTGCCCGAAATGTTATATCCCAATGTTGAAGAATTACGGCAGCAATATCTGAAGATCATTGAGGAGCCAGACTTTAAAGCCGAGTTCGATCTGCTTTTAAAAGATTATGTTGGCAGGCCATCGCCGCTATATTATGCCAAAAGATATTCGGAAAAATATGGCGCCAATATATTTTTAAAGCGCGAGGACCTTAACCATACCGGATCGCATAAGATCAATAATGCCATCGGCCAGATTTTATTAGCCCAACGTTTAGGCAAAAAAAGAATTATTGCCGAAACGGGGGCCGGCCAGCACGGTGTCGCAACGGCTACCGTATGCGCATTAAAAGGTATTGAGTGCGTGGTTTACATGGGCGAGATCGACATGGAGCGCCAGGCCCCAAACGTGGCCCGTATGAAGATGTTGGGCGCTACCGTAGTACCGGCCCGGTCGGGCAGTAAAACGTTGAAGGACGCCACCAATGAGGCCCTGCGCGACTGGATAGCCAACCCGGTAGATACCCATTATATCATCGGCTCGGTTGTGGGCCCATATCCTTACCCGGATATGGTGGCGCGTTTCCAGTCTATAATATCATTTGAAGCTAAAAAGCAATTATTTGAGCATACCGGTAAAGAACTGCCCGATTATGTAATGGCTTGTGTAGGCGGTGGCAGTAATGCTATGGGGATGTTCTATCATTTCCTGGATGATGAAAGTGTGCAATTAATAGCTGTTGAGGCAGCCGGTAAAGGAGTGGACAGTGGTCACTCTGCCGCTACTACGTTTTTGGGTAAAGAGGGTGTTTTACATGGCAGCCGAACTATCTTAATGCAGACTGACGATGGCCAGGTTGTTGAACCATATTCTATCTCGGCCGGGTTGGATTACCCCGGTATAGGCCCGCAACATGCGCACCTGTATAAAATAAAACGTGCGCAATATGCCAGCGTAACTGATGATGAGTCGTTACAGGCCGGCTTATTATGCTGCCAGCTGGAAGGGATCATCCCGGCGATAGAGTCGGCACATGCCCTGGCGCAGTTGGAGAAAATGAAATTTAAAAAGGACGATAATGTTATTATCTGCCTATCAGGGCGCGGGGATAAAGATCTGGATACTTATATAAAATATTTTAATTACTAATAATGAACCGTCTAAACCATCTTTTCGCAACTAAGAAAGATAATTTATTATCCATCTATTATACTGCCGGTTACCCCGCCTTAAATACTACGGTTGATATTGCCGAAGCGCTGGAAAAAGCCGGAGCCGATTTTTTAGAAATAGGTTTCCCATATTCAGACCCGGTAGCCGATGGGCCTACTATCCAAAACAGCTCGCAACAGGCTTTGGATAATGGCATGACGTTGAATGTATTATTTGAGCAATTAAAAGATCTGCGCAAACGGGTAACCATCCCGATATTATTAATGGGCTATGTTAACCCGATAGTGCAATATGGCGTAGAGCGTTTCTGCAAAAAAGCAGCAGAAGTAGGAGTGGATGGCATAATTGTACCTGATTTGCCGATGTATGAATACGAGAGCATGTACGCCAAATATTTTATCGACAATAACCTGAGCAATATATTCCTGGTAACGCCACAAACCACACCTGAACGCATTACCAAGATAGACGAATTGAGCAACAGCTTTATCTACCTGCTCTCGTCATCATCAATAACCGGCGGCAGCTTAAATGTATCTGACAGTATTGAGGCTTATTATGTCCGCGTGAAGGCAATGGGTCTTAAAAATCCAACCATCATAGGCTTCGGGATCTCTGATAGCGCCACTTTTACCAAAGCCTGCCAGTACGCTAATGGTGCCATAGTAGGTAGTAAATTTGTAAAGCTTTTGGAGACAGAAAACTATCTTGAACAGATTCCTGCTTTTATCAATTCTATTCGTCGTTAAAATAAAAGATTGTCCCCTCTAAGACTGTCCCCTCAGGGTCTCTTGAAAAGGACCCTGAGGATTCCTTAATGCAACCTCAGGGTCCTCTTTGAGAGACCCTGAGGGAACGGAAAAATTTGTAAAGCTTTTATTATTTAGCTAAGATACCGGCGTTTGTTAAATCGATAAAAGGGTAGCAGATCTTAAAGATACAGTTCCAATTCGCCTTTACCTTCACGGATGATCTCGAAGTCGCCAGAGGTGCAGTCAACAACAGTTGATGGTATATTATCGCCGTAACCACCGTCAATTACCAGGTCAACCAGGTCCTCATACTTTTCATGGATCAATTCAGGATCAGTTGAATATTCTATGATCTCGTCCGCATCGTGTATGGAAGTTGACAGGATGGGGTTACCCAGTTCTTTTACGATACAACGGGCTATATTATTATCGGGCACACGGATACCAACTGTTTTTTTGTTGGAGCTTAACAGCTTTGGTACATTATGGCTGGCATTAAAAATAAAAGTAAAGGGCCCCGGCAGCGCCTTTTTTAATACCCGGAAAGTAGTATTATCAATAGGCTTGATATAATCTGATATATGGCTCAGATCATAGCATATGAAAGAGAAGTTAGCCTTATCGGCTTTGATGTTCCTGATCTTACAAATAGCTTCGATAGCTTTATGATTGGTTATATCGCAACCCAAACCATAAACCGTATCGGTAGGGTAGATGATGATACCGCCTTTACGCAGTACTTCTGCTACTTGTTGTATGGCTTTTTCGTTTGGATTTTCAGGGTAGATTCTAATAAGCATAATATGACATTTTTCGCAGGCAGCGCAAATAGGTTTTGAATGTAGCAACATTAATGCCCACATATTGTGTTAATGGGGGCAATGATTTTCGTGGTAATCTTTTGGTGATATAATTTGTGTCTTTTTATAATTGGAGATAGTAAAATCGTTTGTGTTACCCGTTATTAAAAAATCCGCCTCGCTCTCTTCCGCTAATTCTAATAACCTATTATCGGCCCAATCACCAATTATATGAAGAGTTACCGATGGTTTAAATATTATTGCTTTTGTTTCAATGGTAGCTAATAATCCTTCGGCCTTTATAAGGAAATCCGGATATCTGGAAAATTTCCTTCGATTTAATACTTCATAATATTCTTGCATCAACGGGTCTGAAATGCAAAGTTCTACTTCGATTCCCGAGAATATATTATAAACAATGTAGTAAGGATAGCTTTTTTGAATTAATGCCGAGACTAAAACATTAGTATCAAGTATTATTTTTTGCATTTTTTCTTACAGCTTTAACTTCTTTGCTAATGTCATCCATTGTTAAATTGGATAAACCATATTTTTCTGCAAGTTCAATGCTTTTATTAAGATTTTGGCGTGATAACTCATTGCTGATCAGATCAACAAAATCGGTAAAAGAAAATTGATCGTTCTGTAAGCCAAACTTGTTATACTCAATATCTGATATGGATATGTTTAATGTTTTCATTTCAAATATGTGTTATACCCAAATTTACGTTTTTTTGATTTCGTTTTCAAACAATCTTTATAAAATTCAAAAGCAGCCCCGCTGCTGAGGCTGCTTTAATTTTATAAATCAGAGACTAATTAACCAATCTCCAATCACTAATCTCTACTTACGCTTGTTTAGCGAATTGAACGTTGATTATCAATTTAATATCTTCACCTACTACTATCGAACCTGCTTCGGTTACGCCGTCCCAGGTTAAGCCGAAATCTTTACGGTTGATTTTACCAACAACTTCAAAGCCTGCTTTGGTGTTGCCATAAAAATCAGTCGCGGTACCGCCGTGTTCAACTTCTAAAGTAACTGGTTTGGTTATACCTTTAATGGTCAGGTCGCCTTTTAATTCTTCGCCATTAAATGATGTTG
This sequence comes from Mucilaginibacter sp. UYCu711, assembly GCF_050433825.1. NCBI lineage: Bacteria > Pseudomonadati > Bacteroidota > Sphingobacteriia > Sphingobacteriales > Sphingobacteriaceae > Mucilaginibacter > Mucilaginibacter sp. UYCu711. Next base: position 190,581 of record NZ_JBNPWM010000006.1, read on the forward strand.
ATTTGAAAGTGATGCTTGGATATTGCTCAGCGTCAAAAAACTCTGCTGATTTTAAGTGACCATCACGTTGCTCCTGGTTAGTATCGATGCTGTTAACATCTAATGAGAACGTAATGTTAGCGTTTGCGAAATCATCACCTTCGGTTTCTAACGAACCTTCAAAGCTTTTAAAAAAGCCGGTTACAGTTGAAATTACTAAGTGTTTAACTTTAAATTGTACTTCTGAGTGCATTGGGTCTAATACCCATTTTTGTGTTGCCATGATTGTTTTTGTTTTAGTGATACAAATATAAACACAATAGATGTTTAAACATGCAATTTAATTGTCATTTTATATTTATCCTTTTATAATCGATGGGAGAGGCAATTGTTCTGCAATAACCAATGCTATAATGCTGTCGAATACCTAAGATACTTAGGTGTGTTTCACTCGAAGTGTTTCACTCAGGTTGCTAATTTAGGTTAAAATATGCATAAGTTACTTATTAATAATAGATTACGTATTTTATATGAAGTATTTGTACTGTTTCAAAGTGTTTCACCCGGCTTTTAGCAATAGGCTTATTTATAGGTAGTTAGAACTAAAAAGTGTTTCAGGTGTTTCAAAGTGTTTCATTATTTAAATGAAACACTTTGAAACAAAAAAGGGGCTAAACGCCCCTTTAATAATTGTATAATATCGTGTTATAGTTATATAGTTAGGCTAATACCTGCTTAACTATTTCAGCAGCTTCTTTTAACAAGATGGCTGAGTAAACCTTCAACCCTGAATTATCGATCAGCTCTTTGGCCTCTTTAGCATTGGTACCTTGCAGGCGAACAATGATAGGCACAGGGATATTACCGATCTCTTTATAAGCATCAATAACACCTTGAGCCACACGGTCGCAACGTACAATACCGCCAAATATGTTGATCAGGATAGCTTTAACATTCGGGTCGCTTAATATGATGTTGAAACCGGCTTTAACAGTTTGCGCGTTAGCGGTACCGCCAACATCGAGGAAGTTAGCGGGCTCGCCACCGGCAAGTTTAATAATATCCATAGTTGCCATAGCCAAACCTGCGCCGTTAACCATACAGCCGACGTTACCGTCAAGCTTTACATAGTTAAGGTTTGATTTGCCTGCTTCAACCTCGGTAGGGTCTTCTTCGTTGGTATCGCGCATGGCTGCATAATCAGCATGACGGTACAGGGCGTTGTCGTCTAAATTTACTTTAGCGTCAACAGCCAGTATCTTGTTATCAGATGTTTTTAATACCGGGTTAATCTCGAACATTGACGAGTCGGTAGCATCATAAGCTTTATATAACGCGGCTATGAACTTGGTCATGTCCTTAAACGCCTCGCCCGATAAGCCTAAATTAAAAGCGATCTTACGGGTTTGGAAGCCCTGTAAACCAACTTTGGGGTCAACCTCTTCTTTAAATATTAAATGCGGCGTATGCTCTGCAACTTCTTCTATATCCATACCACCCTCGGTAGAGTACATGATGATATTGCGCCCCGCAGCACGGTCCAGCAAAACGCTGATATAGAACTCTTTGGTTTCGCTTTCGCCTGGGTAGTAAACGTCCTGCGCAACCAAGATCTTGCGTACCAGCTTGCCTTCCGGTCCGGTTTGCGGCGTTATTAACTGCATACCTAAGATATCGGTAGCGCGTTGCTTAACCTCGTCTAAATTCTTAGCTAACTTAACACCACCACCTTTACCACGGCCACCCGCGTGGATCTGTGCTTTAATTACTACCCAGCTCGAGTCGTAATCTTCTTTCAATTTTTTAGCGGCTTCAACAGCTTGTTCAGGCGTATCGGCAACAATGCCTTCCTGTACCCTAACACCAAAACTTTTTAATATTTGTTTTCCCTGGTATTCGTGAATGTTCATATACGTTTTCGAAGAATTTGCGGTAAATCTAATGATTTTGTTTTGAAATCGGTTATTAGCGGTTGGAGATTAAAGATTAGTTTTTACTTTGGTATGATTAGGGTAAGGTGTTTAATAAGAATGTTACAAGACAGAGGCGTCGTTTTATAAAATTTGGCAACTAATCACTAATCTCTTGTCACTAATCGCTATTTTTGACCCCATGCTAAAAGCCACCGCTATTAATAAATCTTACGGGCAACTCCGGATACTAAAGGGTGTTGATATTGAAGTTGAAAAAGGGGAGATTGTAACTATAGTTGGTGCATCAGGCGCCGGTAAAAGCACCTTGCTGAATATCCTGGGTACTTTAGACAAAGCCGATAGCGGCCAGCTGTTTATTAACAATGTTGAGCTTAATAAGCTAAGCAACAAAAACCTGAGTAACTTCCGTAACCGTGAGATCGGCTTTATATTCCAGTTCCACCATTTGTTAGCCGAGTTTGACGCGTTAGAAAATGTGTGTATCCCCGCCTACATTGCCGGCACATCACGCCCCGCGGCGGAGAGGCGTGCCAAAGACCTTTTAGAATTGTTGGGGTTGGGCCACAGGCTTAATCATAAACCAAATACCTTATCGGGTGGCGAGCAGCAGCGTGTAGCGGTAGCAAGGGCGCTAATAAATAACCCGGCATTGATATTTGCTGATGAACCATCCGGCAACCTCGATTCGGCCAACGCCCGCGAGCTGCACGAGTTGTTTATTAAGCTGCGTAACGAGTTTAACCAAACGTTTGTAATTGTTACCCATAATGAGGACCTCGCAAATATATCAGACCGTAAGGTTTTAATGGTTGATGGCTTAATTGTTCAATAACATGATTGCTTTGATTACATCGGCCCTGTCGGCAGAAGCATATCGCCTTAGAAGTAAAGTAGACGCAGCCGATGTTATTTTAGGTGATTATAATGATGTGCCTGCCTTCATGCTTACTCCGGGTAAGTTTATAAAACTACCCAACCCACAATCATTTTCCTATACACATGAGATGCTGGCGCTATGTTTAGACAACGCTATTGACACAGTTTACGTATTGGATAGTAAAGAGGCTGAGCTTTTGATGGAATCGAAACAATTATTTACAGAATATAATATAGATATACAGTTACCGGGTAATGAAATATAGTGATATAGATAAACATAGCGCTTTTGTGTTTGAACTGGATAATGTTATCTATCCCGAAAAAGATTATCTGTTCCAGGTGTATTACTTATTTGCCGCCCTTATAGAATATATTGAACTTTATGATGCCAAGGTATTAACTGATTTAATGGTTACTACTTATAATACCGAAAGTAAAGACATGGTTTTTGACAGGGTGAAAGAGAGGTTTGCTTTAGATGAAAAATACCGTATAAACTTTCAGCATTTGTTGCTTACTGCTAAGCTACCGCTTAAACTATTGGTGTATCAAGACATACTTGAGTTGTTGCAGGATATAGTAGTTGACCGTAAAAAAATGTTTATTGTAACTAATGGCAACCCTGCACTGCAGTTAAACAAGATCAAACAAACAGAATGGCATGGGCTTGAGGCCTATTTAACTTGTTATTTTGCCGAAGAAACGTTGCCTATGCCAGAACCGGATGTACTGCACCTGCTAATGAAGGAACACAATTTAAAAAGAAAAGACCTGGTAATGATAGGACATTCTGAAGCGGCGAAGCTATCTGCCGAGGCTTGTGGGATTGATTATCATGATATTAGTAAATTTTTAACTCTATAACATAACATCTTTGAGGTTAAATTCGTTATACCAAAGTTTGAAAGAAATGATGAGAAAAGTATTTTACTTTTTATTACTTGCAACTGCTTTTTTAGCATCCTGCAAAAAAGATAAAAAAGATGGGTTAGTACCCTCGAAAAATGGATCGACGCTTGATTTGGTTAAAGATTCAGTATTTCTATACGCCAAAGAGGCCTATTATTGGTATGATGGATTGCCCAGCTATGCTATTTTTAATCCAAGGTCATTTTCCGGCGGCAGCGATATAGCAGCGCTTAATAATGAGCTTAACGCTATATCGCAATATAAAATTAATCCCGCAACCGGTTTTCCTTTCGAATATTATGCATCAATACCCGGCGAAGCCAAGTATTCGTTTATTGATGAAGGGCAGGTATCTACCGAGTTAAATGGCACCAACAGTAACTTTGGTTTCGCGCCATTTTATAATGATGCTAACGATCTGCGCATAAAATATGTTTATCCCGGATCGCCGGCTGACCTGGCCGGGATTAAGCGCGGTTACCAGATAATAAGTATAAATGGGAATTCTAATTTAGCTTACGATGGTGGATCGGGCACACATACGCAGTTTGTTATAAACGCCTACGCAAATAGTAGTACAATAACAATGAAGCTGCAAAAAGCAGATCAAAGCACTATAGATGTAACATTAAATGCTGCTAATTATACCACAAACCCGGTTTTAACTTATAAAACCATTAATGCAGGTAACGGCAAAATTGTTGGCTACCTGGTTTTTAATTCATTTACGTCGGATGCTAATGCCGATGCTAAGTTGGATGCCGCTTTTAATTATTTCCAGTCGCAAGGTATAACCGACCTTGTGGTCGATCTTCGGTATAACGGTGGTGGTTATACCTCAACTGCCGAATACCTTGATAACTACATTGTACCTGCTTCAAAAAGCGGATCTATTATGTATAATTATTATTTTAATGACATATTGGTTAATAATTTTAAAGGTATAGACGATCCATTACTTTCTCACCAGTTTAGGCGTGATGATAAAAATCAGCTTTATAACTATGCTCAGTTTGACTATACTGTTGCGGGTAATGCAGTAAAATTTTCTAAAAAAGGATCGCTAAACCTTAGTCGTGTGTTTTTTATTGTTACCGGGGCAACAGCCTCGGCAAGCGAGTTAACAATTAATAATCTGCGCCCTCATTTAGATGTACAGCTTATTGGTGGTACAACTTATGGCAAACCTGTGGGCTTTTTTAATATTAATATAAATAAATACGAGCTGTATATACCTGAGTTTGAAACTAAAAATTCATCAGGGCAGGGTGGATATTATACCGGCATGACCCCGGGGGCGGCAACTTATCCTGGTATTAAAGATTATGATGATGCAACTAAGGATTTTGGAGATACTACCGAAATACTATTGCATCATGCAATAAACTTTGTAAAAAGGGGCGTTTATAGTGTGCCGGCAACCCGTATACAGGGGTTGGCAGGTAAGCTGAAAACATTTTCAGTAGAGCAATCTAATGAAGCAGGTATAATAGTTAATGCTAACCGTTTTAACGGGATGATATTTAATGGGAACCTGAAAAAGAAGTGACATCCAGCTTAGTCGGCCAGCTCTCTGAGATCTACCGGCACTACACGCGATATTCCCTGTTCAACCATTGTTACACCGTAAATTACATCGGTGCTTGCAATGGTTCTTTTATTGTGTGATACGATGATAAACTGTGATTCGGAAGAAAACTTGCGAATGATGTTGTTAAACTTATCGATATTGGTATCATCAAGCGGCGCGTCAACCTCATCAAAAATACAAAATGGGGCAGGTTTTAGCAGGTAAAGAGAGAACAGGATAGCAGTCGCCGTCAATGTTTTCTCGCCACCAGAAAGCTGGTTGATAGATAAAGGACGTTTACCTTTTGGTTTTGCAATAATATCGATATCAGACTCCAACGGATTTTGCGGATCGCTTAAGATCAGGTCACAAGAATCCTCCTCATTAAATAACGACCGGAACACCTTAATGAAGTTTTCGCGCACCTGGGTAAATGCCAGCATGAATTTTTCTTTTGCGGTATCGTCTATCTCCTGTATGGTAGCCATTAACGAAGCCTTTGCCTCAGCCAGGTCTTTTTTCTGATTCTGGATAAACTCATAACGCTCATTCATTTCCTGGTAGGCTTCAACAGCCATAGGATTGATTGCGCCAAAATCATCCAGTTGATTTTTTAGCTTATCGGTTCGTTCGCGTAACACATCTTCATTCTCATCGCCTGCGGTTTCATTGTCAGGCAGCTCATTTATATCAATATTAAACTCTACGGATAACCGCTCTTTCAAAGCGTTCAATTCAATCCGAAGGTTATTGCGCTGATCTTTTAACTCGTTCTCTATTACTTCGGCCTGGTCTTTTTTACGGCGCAGTGCGGTTACGGCATCTTCTGTTTCGGTAATCTTGCCACGCAATTTATAGTATTCCTGCTCCGCTTCCTGGGTGGCTTTTTCAAGCTCCTCTTTCTGGCTGTACATTTCTAACAGGCTATCGTCTGACGAGTCGGACTGATGCAGGTTTTCCTGTATAGCCAGCTTTACTTTTTCCAGATCTTCACTATTTTGTTTAATGCGGCTTTCCAGGCTGTCCTGCTGGGTAAACCGGTAATCCAGATCTTTAGTTAATCCCGATACCTTGTTTTGTTGTTGATGAAAGCGGATATTCTCCTGGTTATAGGTATTTGATTGTACCGACACCATTTCATTCAACTCATTAAAAGCACGCTGCTTATCAACCAGCAAATCGCTTTGAACTTGTTTGCTGGCTTTTAGCTCAACCAATAAAGGTTGCAGGGTAGCAATTTCTTCTTTTATACCGCTTATTTTTTTTGCGATATCGTCTTTGCGGTTTAAACTGTTCTCTATAAAAGTTTCGTACTGTTCCTGGCGGGTTTTAACAGTTATCAGTTCTGTATTTAAACGGTTAAGCTCAGCCTGTTTCTGACTGAGTTCGGCAGTTTTAGTGGATGCCTTTAAAGCTACCGACCGGGTTTGTAATTCGTTAGAACGGGTTTTAAACTCAAATAGCTCCACCTCCAGTTTCTTTATCTCTTTAGCCAGGTTCTCCAGGTTTTTTGCACGGCCTATTCTTTTACCTTCAAACAAACCTACCGAACCACCGGCCATGGTATATTTAGATTTGTTGAACTTGCCGCTTTGGGCCAACAATACCAGGCCTTCGGTTATACCTGAGTTATTAAGTTCAGCTTCATCATTAACCAGGTAAACATTTTTAAGCAGGTGGCTAACCAACGGATGATATTTCTTATCAACCTCAACTACATTTAATGCCGGGATTCGGCCACCGGTAGCTTCTTCTTTAAACTGCAGGCCTGTTTCTTCGGCATAATTGCTTAGGATAAAAAACTGCGCCCTGCCACGTGATGAATTGCTTAACAGATTGATCGCCTTTACCGCTTCGTCATAAGTATCAACTACGTAATGGTTCATTAACGGCTCCAGGTAGTTTTCAATAGCCACCCGGTATTGCTCACGACAGAAAAGTACATCACTAAACAGGGGAGCGTTTTTGGCCCACTCGTTATTGTTTTTCAGGAACCGGATAGACTCCGGGAAACCCTCCAGGTTATCAACCAAACTCTTTGTTAGGTTGTATTCGTTTTGCTTAGCGTCAAGCTTACGGCTTTCAGTTATAATGGTTTCTTTTACATTTTCAGCCTCGGCATCCATTGTGGCTATTTGTTCCTGTAATTCGGTTTCCTTTGTAAGTTCAAGTTGGTATTCGTTTTCTAAAGCTACAGTGCGGCCCTGCAGTTCTGCAACAACATCGTTAAAGTGAGAGAGTTCAACCTTTTTGTTTGTCGCGTCTTCCATATTGCGCTGGCTTTCCTGCTCAAGCGCTTGTTCCTGAATCTGCAGGATATCGATATCTTTTTCGGCTTTGTAAGCCTGATTTTGTAAGTTATTGTTGGCTGTTACCAGTTCGTTCAACTCATTCCGCGCGCTTGATTGCTGTAAACGCAATTCATCAACCATCAATTTTAAATCAGCAACTTTTGCTGCTATGGTTTGCAGGTTTTCGTCTTCTTGTGCTTTCTCCTCATTAAGGCGCTTGATGTTATAGAGCACGTGGTTAAGCTGGTTACGGTGGCGTTCCAGCTCTTCGCTTAATCTTGTTTCTTTATCCTGCTGAAATTTTAATTGCTCGTTCTTTATTTTTTTCTCGCTTTCATAAGCGCGAATCTTGCCAACAAAGTCATTAGTCGCTTTTTGCTGGATAGATAGATTTTTCTCTTTAGTCAGGCTGTCTAATTTCTCTTGTTGCAGGCTGGCCTCCAAAGTGTCCATTTGGGTTATAACGCCGGCTTTCTCTTCACGCTGCTTAAGCTCCTGTTGTTCAATAGTGTTTAATGAATTACCAAAGGCGGCAATTTTAAACGATGCCAGTTTTATACTAAGCGCTTTATACTCTTCTTTGATCCGGTAATAACGTTCGGTTTTTTTAGCTTGATTTTCAAGCATTTTCAGGTTTTTCTGGATCTCGAACAACAAATCTTCTACACGTTCCAGGTCGGCCTCGGTATCTTTTAACTTATTAAAAGTTTGTTTTTTGCGGATCTTATATTTTGATATGCCCGATGCTTCTTCAAATAAATTACGGCGCGAACCTTCTTTGTTTGAAATGATCTCCTCGATCATTCTAAGCTCGATTATGGCGTACGAGTCAGAACCGATGCCCGTATCCAGGAAAAGGTCTGTAATGTCTTTTAAACGGCATTGTACATCATTTAACCGGTATTCACTATCGCCGCTACGGTAAAGCTTGCGTGTTAAAGTTACCTGCGAATAATCAGTAGGGAGGATATTTTTGGTGTTATCGAACGTTAATGAAACTTCAGCAAGGTTAGCAGGCTTACGGCTTTTGGTACCGTTGAAGATAACGTTATCCATCTTCTCTGACCGCAGCATACGGGTGCTTTGCTCGCCCAATACCCAGCGGATAGCGTCAACTACGTTTGATTTGCCGCAGCCATTAGGGCCCACAATAGCAGTAACACCCTCATTAAAATTAATGGTGATCTTATCGCCAAAGCTTTTAAACCCCTTGATTTCTAACTGTGTAAGCTGCATTTAATAGTGATAGCCCTGTATAAATTCCAAGGTTCAAATTAATCATAAAAAAATGATTTTACCATAGTAAATCATAAAGATTTATGATGTTGGCGCTATACGTAGATCTGACCTTTTAAATAAGTAACTGCTTTACCTGTCATTAACACACGGTCGCCTTGTAACTCACACCATAGCTCGCCTTTACGCTCAGAGACCTGGTAAGCATGTAGCTGATTTTTTTCAAATATTTTGGCCCAATAAGGGATCAGGTTACAATGCGCCGAGCCTGTAACCGGGTCCTCATTAATACCGGCACCCGGTGCAAAAAATCGGGATACAAAATCTACTTTATCCCCGGGCGCAGTAACTATTACGCCAACCGTGTCCATTTTTGATAAAGCGAAAAAATCGGGTGCAAGGTCTCTTACCTCATGCTCAGAGTCATACACCACAAAAAAATCACGCGACCGTAATATGGCGGTAGGCTGTATACCTCCTAATGCATCAACCAATCCGTTTGGCTCTTCTATTGGTATAGGCGGGCGCGAAGGGAAATCCATGGTATATTTATCGCCATTGCGTTTTACGGTAAGTACGCCGGCTTTCATGGTTTCAAAATGTATGGTATCACTGGTATATCCCAGTTGTGTAAACAATATGTGGGCAGATGCAAGCGTAGCATGGCCGCAAAGGTCTATTTCATATTCGGGTGTAAACCAGCGCAGTAAATAACCTTTGGCTGTTTTTACAAAAAATGCAGTTTCGGCAAGGTTGTTTTCAACTGCTATTTTTTGCATTACCCCGTCGGGCAGCCATTCGTTAAGCGGGCAAATGGCAGCAGGGTTACCACCAAAAAGCTGGTCGGTAAATGCATCGGCTTGATAAATAGGAATAGTCATATCAAATCTATTTTATACCACTAAGGTAGTTGTAAGTAACTAAATCATCAACGTTTTTTAGGTGTTTTGTACAACCATCAGTTAAAAGAATGACCCTGTCGCTTATATCCAGTACGTTGTAGTATTGATGATCGGTTATAATTATCCCTTTAGTTTTTGAGATAGATTTAATGATAGTCTTAAAATATTGCGTCTCTACTGGTGTCACATGGGTAAATGGTTCATCCAGCAAAATAAAATCAGCTTTGCTGCAAAGTATCATCAACATTTCCAGCTGCCTTAACTCGCCGCCCGATAGTTGTTCTGGTTTTTTGTGATGGTGATTTTTATAAATATCAAGGTTTGCAAAATCGTCCCAATACAGTTGATCAATAAGCATAGCTGCTAAATCACTTATTTTAATTCCCCGGGGCAGATAACTATCCTGCGATAAGTAAGCAATGCGGTTGTTAAGATATCCGTAATGGATAAATTCATCATCAATACCTACGTATTTATAAGAGGGGGTAAGCGTGCCAAAAATGATTTTTAATAGCGAAGACTTACCGCTGCCGTTGCGCCCAAGTAAGCCAATTACCTCGCCCTGGTTGCAATGCAGGTAAACATCCTGCAAGATCTTGCGGTCGTTAAATGCTAATTGTACACTGTCAACTTTTAGCGTATGCATGTTTTTAATATTACTGCAGACAATACAATCAATAGATAAATACAGGCATCAATTATTGCCGCATTGATAAAGATAGTGCGCATGCGATAACCGGCATTCATAAAATAAAAATAGCTTTTTGATGATGAATAATAATACAAGCCCATAGCGGATGTAAAGCCAATTACCTTCGCGATGAAGAAAGTAGCGGCGTTTAAAACTCCGATATAGCCCCATACTATAATTGTGGCGAGCAGCGTAAACGCGAGGTTATAAACCCACAGTAGCTTATAGTAATGAAGTGAAATGGTAATTAAGCGTTTCAAGTAATAATTGTGACAGTTAATCAAACAGATTAAACTGTAAATTATTGTTGCGACGATAACTATTATGGTATTGAGAAGGGCAAAAAAAAGCCTCCGGTGGTTTACCGAAGGCTTTTATATGATTAACCTAAATATGATTTCAGAATTTTGCTCCTGCTGGTATGGCGTAATCGTTGTAACGCTTTGTCCTTGATCTGTCTTACACGTTCGCGGGTAAGGTTAAATTTCTCGCCAATTTCCTCTAAAGATAGGGGATGGTTAGTGCCTAAACCAAAGAACAATACAATGATCTCGCGCTCGCGCTCTGTTAATGTTGAAAGTGAACGTTTGATCTCTTCTGATAATGACTCATTGATCAGGATCGAATCGGTGTTTGGTTCAGAGTTTTCCAATACATCTAACAATGTATTTTCTTCGCCCTGCACAAATGGCGCATCCATAGATACGTGACGGCCCGAGTTACTTAAGGTATCAGAGATCTTGTCAACGGTAGTTTCAAGCATGTCGGCTAACTCTTCCGGGGAAGGTTCGCGCTCGTACTCTTGCTCCAGTTTAGAAAATGCCTTGCTTATTTTGCTTAATGAACCTACCTGGTTTAAAGGTAAACGCACAATACGTGATTGCTCTGCAATAGCCTGTAATATTGATTGCCGGATCCACCATACCGCGTACGATATAAATTTAAATCCTTTGGTTTCGTCAAAACGTTTTGCAGCTTTAATTAAACCTAAGTTTCCTTCATTTATTAAGTCGCCAAGTGTTAAACCCTGATTTTGGTATTGTTTAGCTACGGATACAACAAAACGAAGATTGGTTTTGGTTAAGCGCTCTAAGGCCGCCTGGTCACCTTCTCTAATTTTTTGGGCTAAAATTACTTCTTCTTCGGCTGTAATTAGGTCAACTTTACCAATTTCGTGAAGATATTTATCAAGTGATTGCGACTCACGATTGGTAATGGATTGTGTTATTTTGAGTTGTCTCATTTATTTTATAAACCTCGATTCTTAGTTTTAGAATTGAACGGGCAAAGGTACAAAAAGTTTTGCCTATATTTTAGTATAAAAAAAAGATTATATATTATTCATTATCAGCAATTAATTGCATGGTTTTTGTGGTGTGTACTTATAACGCACTAAGGTTAAAAGTTTCATCCAAACGTATACCTTTTTCTGTTTGTTGCAAAGTGCAGCATTCATTTACAGGGTCATGCTCCAAAAACAAAACGTATTTGTTAGCTACAGCTTCGTTTAAAAAAATCTTTTTCTCTGTTAAGGTTTGCAACGGAAACATGTCGTAAGCCATTACATAGGGTAGTGGCAGATGCCCAACCGACGGTAACAGATCAGCCATATATAATATCTGTCTTTCTTTATAGCTTATTAACGGTAACATCATTGATTCAGTATGGCCATATACAAACCTTATACTTATCTGGTCTGTAAATGTTACATTGTCATGGGCTTCAACAAACTTTAGCTGGCCGCTTTCCTGTATTGGCAGGATGTTTTCTTTTAAAAATGATGCTTTTTCGCGATCGTTTGGATTTACTGCCCAGTCCCAGTGTTTATTGTTGCTCCAATATACCGCGTTTTTAAATGCAGGCACCAGTTTATCGCCGTCGCGTTTTATCGCACCACCAACATGATCAAAATGCAAATGCGTTAAAAAAACATCGGTTATATCATCGCGATGGAAACCAAGTTTAGCTAATGAGCTATCGATAGTAGCATCGCCATGTAAATAATAATGGCTAAAAAACTTTTCGTCCTGTTTGTCTCCAATCCCGGTGTCAATTAATATCAGCCTGTTACCATCCTCTATTAATAAACAACGCATTGCCCAGGTGCACAGGTTATTGGCATCCGCGGGATTGGTTTTGTTCCAGATAGTTTTTGGTACAACGCCAAACATAGCACCGCCATCCAATTTAAAAAAGCCGGTATCGATGGAGTGAAGTTTCATGATTAATCCAAAAGTAAAAATTCAAAATTAAAAATAGCGAGACGGTGTAAATATAAAAGGCTGATAGTTATTAGTTATCAGCCTTTTGAATTTTTACTTTTAATTTTTTACTTACTACAAGTGTATACACTCACCGTAAGCTTCGGCTGCAGCCTCCATTAAAGCTTCGCTCATGGTAGGGTGAGGGTGTACCGATTTGATGATCTCATGGCCGGTAGCCTCCAGCTTGCGGGCTGTAACTACTTCGGCTATCATTTCGGTAACGTTAAAGCCTATCATGTGCGCGCCCAAAAACTCGCCGTATTTAGCATCAAATATTACTTTAACAAAACCATCTTTTGCACCGGCGGCACTTGCTTTACCCGATGCTGAGAATGGAAATTTACCCACTTTCAGCTCGTAACCTGCTTCTTTAGCTGCTTTCTCAGTATAACCTACTGATGCTATTTCGGGGCTGCAATAAGTACATCCCGGGATGTTGTTATAATCTAAAGGCTCTGGTTTTAAACCTGCAATTTTTTCAACGCATATAATACCTTCGGCAGATGCCACGTGTGCAAGGGCCTGGCCTTTAACAATGTCGCCTATGGCGTAAACACCTTCAATATTGGTGCGGTAAAAATCATCAACCAATACTTTGCCTTTATCGGTTTTTATACCATTTTCTTCAAGGCCAATGCCTTCAATGTTTGTTGATATACCAACTGCTGATAAAACTATTTCGGCTTCCAATACTTCGGTACCTGTAGCTGTTTTTACAGTTACTTTACAGCCTTCGCCGCTGGTATCAACCGATTCAACGTTAGAGCCGGTCATGATATTGATACCTTGTTTCTTTAATATACGGGCCAATTGTTTTGAGATCTCTTCATCCTCTAACGGAACGATATTATCCAGATACTCCACCACGGTAACTTTAGTACCTATCGAGTTATAAAAATAAGCAAACTCAATCCCTATTGCACCCGAACCTACTACGATCATTGATGCTGGTTTTTTAGGTAATATCATTGCCTGGCGATAGCCTATAACCTTTTTAAAATCCTGTTTGATATTTGGCAATTCGCGTGATCGGCCACCGGTAGCTAAAATAATATGTTTAGCAGTGAATTCTTTAACACCATCATTGTTTTTAACTTCAACAACACCTTTGCTTTTTAATTTGCCTAAGCCCATTAAAACGTCTATCTTGTTCTTCTTCATTAAAAACTGCACGCCTTTACTCATGCCATCGGCAACACCGCGGCTTCTTTTAATAACGCTTTCAAAATCAACGTCGCCGGTTCCGTTTATTTTTATACCATAATCGGCAGCGTGGTTAATATATTCAAATACCTGTGCACTTTTAAGTAACGCTTTAGTAGGAATGCAACCCCAGTTAAGGCAAATTCCACCTAACGATTCTTTTTCAACAATAGCTGTTTTTAACCCTAATTGTGAGGCACGTATTGCAGCTACATAGCCACCCGGGCCAGACCCTATAACAATTACATCGTAATCCATGTTCGTATCTGTTCTGTTTTATTTTTAGAAAGCCAAATCTAAGTAAAAGGGCTGAAACCAAAAAACGACATTCGTCACATTAAATAATCTGATTATCATTTAAAATCTACTAATACCATAGATTAACTCACAGTAAAATAATTATAATATGGTGTCATTTTTACATTATATAGGTTATATTATTTTGTATTTATTTGAATATGTTTTAAGATGTTGATAAAAACATAATAAATATTTAAAATTGTTAACACTAACTTAACAATAAAGAGGGAGTTATGAATTATCTTTGCCACTGCAATTTTTTAGTTAACATACATTAAAAACAAAATCACGTATGAGGAAGTATTTACTTAGTTTATTTATTGGCCTTTTAACAACAGGACTTGCTTTTGCGCAAGGTGTTGCAATAACAGGTAAGTTGCTTGACGCGCAAACAAAGGAGCCGCTTATTGGCGCTACCATTACCATAAAAGGTACAACAAATGCTACATCAGCGTCTCTTGACGGGACTTTTAAAATTACTGCTCCTAGCAACAGTACATTAGTTATTACATATATTGGATATGTAACAAAAGAAGTATCTGCATCAGGTACAAAATTGGGAACTATTTTGATCGATCCGGTATCCGGCTCATTGGGTGAGGTAGTAGTTTCTGCTAACAGATCACTTGCGATTGATAGACAAACACCAATTGCTGTGTCAACCGTAGGTGCCAAATACATTGAAGAAAAAGGTGCTGATGCTGAATTTCCCGAATTGCTTAAATCAACGCCGGGTGTTACAACAAGCCGCGGTGGCGGTGGTTATGGCGACTCAAGGATAGCTATCCGTGGTTTTAACAGCAACAACTTAGCTTTATTAATTAATGGCTTACCTGTTCAGGATCCTGAAGCCGGTAAAATATTCTGGAATGATTGGGCTGGCTTAGCTGACGTTACTACTTCAATGCAGGTACAACGTGGCCTAAGCGCGTCGCGCGTAGCTGTTCCATCATTAGGTGGTACTATTAACATTACCACAAAATCGCTTGAAACACAACAAGGTGGCACTATATCACAGGCTATTGGTAGCTATAATTCTTTAAAAACGGCTTTCTCTTATGCTACTGGTTTAACGCCAAGTGGTTGGGCCGCTTCATTCTTGTTGTCAAAAAGCACTGGTGACGGTACTGCGGAAGGTTTATACTACACCGGTTACAGCTATTTTGCCAACATATCTAAAATCTTAAGTAAAAATCAAACGCTATCCCTTAATTTCATGGGCGCTTCGCAAAGCCATGGTCAACGTTTTACTTATCAATCAATCGCCACCTACCGTGCTGCACCGCAGGGTGAATCAAGATTTAACTCTGATTGGGGTGTCTTATATGGCAAAACTTTCAGTGGTGAAGTTAACCGTTATAACAAGCCTTTGCTTTCTCTTAACCACGATTGGAAAATTGATGAAACTGCATCATTATCTACTATATTGTATGCTTCATACGGTACAGGTGCTGCTGTTTATTTAGCGGGCTCTCAAGCTGGACTTGCTCCAGGTGGTACTGCCCCAAGGGTTGGTGATTTTTATTCGCCTATTGATTTTGACGCTATTGTTAAAACCAATAAAGCTAACGCTGACGCAAGTTCGACAACTTATATCAACCAGGCGGAGAATGATCACTATCAATATGGTTTGTTAAGTACCTTTAAAAAAACAATAAAGGATATTAACTTATTAGCAGGTGTTGATTTAAGAGGCTATAAAAGACATAATTTTTATGTATTAAATAACTTGTTAGGTGGCCAATACTGGCAAGATAAAATTGATCTTAATAGCGGTACCAGAAATACGGTGGTTGGTGATAAAATAGGTCAAAATTACGACATCGATATATTCTCTGAAGGTGTTTTTGCACAGGCAGAATATATTAAAAATGCATGGTCGGCTTTTGTTACTGTAGGTGGTAATAATACCAGCAACAGAAAAACTGATTTCTTTGATTATTTAACTTCAAACCCAGCACGTAAATCAGTTTGGGTTAATTTCCTTGGTTTCCAGGTTAAAGGTGGCGCTAACTATAATATTGATGCCCATAACAACGTTTTTGTTAACATAGGTACTGTGCAAAAACCACCACTTGTTGCCACAGTTTTCCCTACTGCAAAAACAACAGGTGTTAATCCAACCACAACACTTGAGAAGTTATTTAGCTATGAGTTAGGTTATGGTTATACAAGTGCTATTTTTAGTGCAAATGTTAACTTATATCATTCGCAATATAATGACAGGTCTAAAGTCTTAGTAGGTCTGCCAAATCAAGACGGTTCAATACCTTATGGTAATATAAACGGTATTAACGAGTTACATCAGGGTATTGAAATTGATGCTAAACTTCGCCCGGTAAAAGGCTTAACCCTTAGTGGCATGCTGTCATTAGGCGATTATAAATATACTTCAAATTCTGGAGACGGCTTAATCAGCAGTGATAAACCAGGTGCAGCCGTAACCGTTATCAAACCACTGCCATTAAAAGGATTAGTAATAGGCGATTTTGGTGGTTCAGCCGCTTCAAATGCACAAACCAGCGCTGCTTTAGGATTAGATGTTGATGTATTACCTTCAGTAAGAATTGGCGGTAACTGGAATTATTATACACGTTTTTTTGCTTCATATGATATGAGTAAGTTTAATAATGGTACTAACACCGTTACTTTTACTAACCCTTATCACCCTATACAACTGCCAAATTATTCAACTATTGACCTTAACGTAGTTTACAGGTTTAAATTTGCCGGCTTGAACGCATCGTTTATAGGCAACGTTCATAATTTGCTTGACGCTATGTATCTTTCAGAAGCGCTTGACTCAACTCCTTCAAGCGTAGATAACTATGCAACACAATTAAGCAAATTGGGTGTAAATTATGGCGCAGGCAGAATTTATTCTACCACACTTAAAATTAATTTTTAGTAATTAAAAAAATATCGATATGAAAAGAATTTATTATTTATTGGCATTTGTAGCTGTTTCAACAGCTTTTACTGCCTGTAACCCGCTCGACAAAACGTACAAGCAACTGGGAGATCTGCCGACGCCACAGGCACCTGTACCTACACCTACCGGAGTAGCACTTACACTGTCTACTGCTGATTATGGTTTACTGCCTAAGGGACACGCAGCCAAGACATCATTATATTTTAAAGCTGTTGATACAGCAAAGGTGGATATTCCGTTGATATTGGCAGCTAAATATCCGACTTATGGCGATAAATCATCAATCAACGTAACGTATGCTATAACACCGGTTACTATTAAACTGGCCGATTCGTTAAACGCTAATACAACGCTTACTTTGCAAACTACGCCTACAAATGATTATGTTTTCCCGGCGTATAATGGTGCTGCAGCTAACACTTTCTCTGATTTTAACGCAGCTGCAGCAATAAACTATTTAAATTACAAATATCAAGTACCGCTTCCCGAGCCGTCAATACGCGTGATGACGTATTTGTATTTTGAAAGTGGTAAAACCGCTAGCGCAGGTACATTAACAACCGACGCATTTTTATTTATGGGTGGCCTTTGGACAAAGATATACCGTATATCAAACGCCCAGTATGCTTTAACCAACAATGGGTTAAACAATTGGTATGTGGCTGCTGACGCACCAAACCTTCCATCGTACTTTAATACCATTTTAAAGGCGGATCCTGCAGTGATGTTAACTGCTAAATTTGGCGATGTTAAGTACATAAGTTATAGATACCTTACAACGTACCAGCGCGTGCTGCCAATGACATTTGATGGCACTAACTGGGTTACAACATCAACTCCATTAACGCTTACATTCGCAAAAACAAGCGGTGCTTGGGTAGCGGACAATTCAGTTAATTATACATTAGTAAAAGCTGATTATACAGCTATATCTGTTATACCTGGAGTAGGAAGTGATGCAGCAATGACCAACCTTGGCTCATTTGGTAACTTCAACATTCAGGGTGGTGCAACTACATGGACTGATGCTCAAATTAATAACGGTATAGCAACTATATTAAAAACTAAATTCACAACTGCGGTTGTAAATCAAAAATTCAATATTAGTTATGCAGCATATAATGGTGCAAATATTGTAGTAACTAAAACGTTTACATACGATGGTACTGTTTTTCAGGCACCGAAATAGTACGGAGAAACCTATCAACAAGAAAGCCGCTCAATTTAGAGCGGCTTTCTTCGTTTTAAAACGTTGATTAGTTTATTATCCGTGATAAAAATCTATCAGCGCACCAAAATAACTATCGTCCCATCCGTCAACCATATCGTTATAATCTGCATCAGGGATATTAGTATGCCTTAACTCGGCCGATGTCCCGGCCTTATCAGCATGTAGTTTAATGGTAACTATTGATTCTTCTGCATGGCCATCAAAATACCATTGCTGTACTATTTTCTTGCCCGGCTCAAATTCTAAGTTCTTACCTACAATACTGCCGTCCCACATAGAAAATTCTGATCCTGGTTCGGTGGGCATCACTGCCGCTTCGCCGGTCCACAACTCAATGGTAAGCGGGTTGGTTAATGCTAAATAAACTTCATCGGGCGTAGCCGGAATTATATAATATTTTTTAAAATCTTTCACCTGCGCAATTTAGCTATTTACAGGGCCAATTGGTAATACAGTTTTTCCGTAAACTTCATTAAGTACCTGGGCGATGCCGGTGTAAATGGCAGATGCACCACAAATAATGCCAACATAACCTGCAGTGTGTTCCCATTCTTCGCTGCCGGTAACGGTTTTAACTACAAGCAGGGCAAAAAGCAGGGTTAACGATCCAAACACAAACTGCAACGCGCGGTTAAGTTTCAAAGTGCCAAAAAATAACAGGAAGGTAAATATGCCCCACATGCCTAAATAGGCAGCGAATGCGTTGGCCGGCGTTTTATCGACCCAGCCCAATTTAGGCATAACCAGTAGGCCAACTAACGATAACCAAAAGAAGCCATATGAAGTAAATGCAGTTAAGCCAAAGGTGTTGTTTTTTTTGGCTTCAATAATGCCGGCAATTACTTGAGCCAATCCTCCATAAAAAATACCCATGGCAAATATCATAGAATTCATAGGAAAAAAGCCGGCGTTGTGAATGTTTAGTAAAACAGTGGTCATGCCAAAGGCGCATAGCCCTAAAGGTGCAGGATTGGCAGTGCCATCCTTAACAGGTGCAATAGTTGTCATAAAGTGTTAGTTTTAGTTGGTTTATAAATGCAATTTAAATGATTTATAATCATTTGCAAACATTAAAAACCGATTTAAGATTTTAACGTTAACCTTTCATAATGCAAAAGTTAGTATTAATGCGCCATGGCGAAAGCGTATGGAACCATGAAAACCGTTTTACAGGCTGGACCGATGTTGACCTGTCGGCAGAAGGATATAATCAGGCTAAACGGGCCGGGCAGTTGCTTAAAAAGCATGGCTATAATTTTGATATCGGGTTCACATCGGTATTGAAAAGATCAATTAAAACATTGCATATTGTATTGGAAGAACTCGATCATTTGTGGATCCCGGTTGAAAAGTCCTGGCGGTTAAACGAGCGTTTCTATGGCGCATTGCAAGGATTAAATAAACAGGAAACCATTGCCAAATATGGCATTGAGCAGGTGCAGAAATGGCGACGTGACCCAAACGAAGATCCGCCGCCGGTTACTAAAGCTGATGAACGATATCCCGGAAACGACATCAGGTATAAAAGCCTTACCGAACAGGAATTACCCCTGACAGAAAATTTAAGCCAGACAATGGACAGGGTATTACCTTTATGGAACGGTCATATAATCCCGGCGATAAAAAGGGGCGAAAAGGTAATTATTTGCGCACATGGCAACAGCTTAAGAGCCTTAATTAAATATATAGACAACCTTAATGATGAGGATGTTACAAAATTAGAGATACCCACAGCATCCCCTTTGGTATATGAGTTGGATGATGACTTAAACAGGTTAAGACATTACTATTTGCAATAAAAGTAACTTATTTGTTACGCACTAAAATATACGCAAGGTTTGTAATCTGACGTTTGGAAACTACTTTAGCTACATATTATAACCGCTACAAACCAAATGAGAAGGCTTTTAGGATTATTACTTATTCTTTCAATATTTACAGTTAGGGTATTTGCACAAAGTGCCGATGAAAAAGCTATAGCTGCCCAGGTAGAGGTATTGCGTAAAGCAATGATTGCAGGGGATAGGGCAAGCCTTAATGATGTTATGGCCGATCAATTAAGCTATGGTCAGTCGTTTGACTATATCCAAAACAAGGCCCAGTTTATTGATGCGTTGGTAACCGGAAAAGCCGCATTTACCAAGATTGATATTAAAGATCAAAAAATTGCTGTTGATGGCAATACTGCTATAGTACGGCATAAGTTTTTTGCCGACACCAACGATAAAGGTAAAATAAATAATGTTGCCTTAGGTGTTTTGCAGGTTTGGAAAAAGATAAACAACAAATGGCAACTTTATGCAAGGCAGGGCTATAAACTACCTAATCAGCCCAAATAAATATTAGCCTTCGCTTTTATAGAGCTCGCCTGCTTTTTCGGCAGATAGCTTGATACCCTTTATCATGGCCGAGCTGAAACCGTTATGCTCCATTTCATTTAAACCGGCTATTGTACAACCTTTTGGCGAAGTTACCTTATCAATTTCCTGCTCAGGGTGCGATGCTAATTGTAATAGTAAGTTTGCCGCCCCTTTAGCCGTTTGTGCAGCCATTTTAAGCGCATCATGTGCATGAAAGCCTATCTCAGTACCACCTTGTGATGCCGCGCGCACAGAGCGCAGGAAAAATGCGATACCACAAGCGCAAAGGGCGGTAGCGGCAGTCATTAATTCCTCGTTGATCTGTATGGTAACACCAACGGTATCAAATAATGATTTTACCAGGTTAACATTTTTGGCTGATCCATTATCTGTGGCTATACAGGTCATCGAATCGCCGATGGCAATAGCCGTATTAGGCATAGCACGGATAACCTGTACATTCATCTCTAATTGCTGGCGGATATCTTCGCAGCTTACGCCTGATATTACAGACACCAGGAACTGCTTTTCTGATTTAATAGCAGGCTTAATTTCTGCCAGCAACTTATTTAACTGTTGGGGTAATACTGCCAGGATAACTATATCAGCTTTTTTTGCCGCTTTAGTATTGTTGTTGGTGGTTTGATAGCCTAACGCGGCATACTCTTCCAGTGCGTCTAAATTACGGCGCGTTAAAGTAATTTGCTGGGGTTTGCAAATCCCGGATTTTACAAGCCCCTTAGCTAATGATAAACCAATATTACCGCTGCCTAAAATGGCTATATGTTGTTGCGAATTCATGTCGTTTTGCTTAGTCGTGTTCCAAATGGTTTGCTGTTTTTCAGCTCGCCTAAATCATCAGAGTGGCCTATTACTACTGCTTTAACACCACACGCTATTGCTGTAAAGGCATTATCAAGTTTAGGCAGCATTCCGCTGTGTATTATTTGTTTCTTCTTTAACTCTTCATATCTAACCGGGTCAATATCCCTTATTATCGAGTCGTCATCATTTACATCCATTAATACGCCTTTCTTTTCAAAGCAGTATATCAATGTAGTTTCAAATTTCGTTGATAGCGCTACCGCCAGGGCAGAAGCAATAGTATCGGCATTTGTATTTAGCATCTGGCCATCGCCATCATGTGTTAACGCGCAAAAAACGGGGGCGAAGCCAGCTTGCATTAATTTGGTAATACCCGCACTGTCTACAGATTTTTCATCAATATCCCCCACAAAACCATAGTCAATAGTTTTTACCGGGCGTTTTTTTGTCCGGATAAAATTGCCGTCGGCGCCGGTTAAGCCTATGGCATTGGTACCGAAACGCTGTAACTGAGCCACTATGTTTTTATTGATTAACCCGCCGTACACCATTGTTACAACACGCAGTGTTTCAATGTCTGTTATACGGCGGCCGTCAACAAGCGTTGCCTCAATACCCAATGTTTCAGAAAGTTGGGTTGCTACCTTACCGCCGCCATGCACCAGTATCTTATAACCGTCAAGCGCGGTAAAATCTTTTAAAAAATGATACAGGTTTTCTGAATTATCAATAACATTTCCGCCAATTTTAATAATGTGTAAGGTTTTCATGCCAGTTATTTGATAATTAGTTACAAAATTAACTAATTATTGATCAAAACGCTACGTTTTTGATAACATTTTGCCTAAAAGTCAATATAACTGATAAAAAAGTTTTATAACGTATTTTACAGTTGTATAACTTAAAAATAAGTTATATGTTTGATTTATGGAAGAGCTAACAAAAACAGAAGAAAGGGTAATGCAGGTTTTATGGGATCTTCAACAATGCTTTGTGAAAGATATCATTGATGCTTTACCAGATGATCCTAAACCGCCCTACAATACCATATCATCGGTTGTAAGGTTGCTGGAGAAAAAAGGATATGTTGGCTATAAAGCGTATGGTAAAACCTACGAATACTTTCCGCTGATATCTAAACTTGAATATCGTAAAACGTTCTTCAAGAAAATGATATCGGGCTACTTTGATAACTCGGTAGAGAGCCTGGTATCATTCATGGTAAAAGAAGAGCAGTTAAGCGAGGCGGATATTAACAAGATCAAGGACATCATCAATAAAAATAAATAGCTATGGGCGCAATAGTTTATTTATTGCAGGTTAGTGCATGTATGGGCTTATTTTACGGGTTTTATTACCTGATGATAAGCCGGTTTACTTTCTTTACCATTAACAGATGGTATTTGGTTGCTACATTGATTTTAAGCTTTGCTATTCCGTTACTTACTATAACAGTACGCCCCGATTCTGCGCCTATAATAAAGCAGGCTGTATATGTAAATCAATTGCAAACTTTCCAGGCGCAGGGGACATTAACTTATTCACGCCAGCAGGTTATTGAACCTGTAATTAACTTGCCTGGTGTTTTAAAAGTAGGTTATTTATCGGCGGTAGCGGTCTTATTTATCAGGTTGATAGTAATGCTGGCTGCATTTTTTAGTACTATAAAAAGCAAAAAAAGTACCAAGATCGGCAACGTCCATATTTTATATGGCGATAAAAAACTAAACAACGGATCGTTTTTAAATTACATTTTCTTAAATGATGATGAGTTAAGTATTGACGAGATCCAACAGATCATTGAACATGAAATGCTGCACGTTAAACTGCTGCATTCGGTTGACAGGATCCTGGTTAAAATTGCCCAGATATTTTTATGGTTCAACCCGTTTGTTTACCTATATGCACGAGCTATTGAAGAGAACCATGAGTTTGAGGTTGATCGCGAGATAGGCCTCTTAAACGACAAAAGTAAATACGCGGATATGTTGCTGCATCTCTCGGTAGCAAGGCAGGGGATGCTTTATAATAGCTTTAGTATGGTGCCCTTGAAAAAGCGCATCACCATGTTGTTCACTAAACCAACAAATCATATGAAAAAAGTAATCTACCTGCTCATATTACCTGTGGTAATGATAAGCTGCCTGGCCTTTGCCAGGATTAAAAATGAACAAGACAAATTTAGCGCCATTAATGGCGTTGATAAATTAGGGCCACATCCCTTAGTATTAATTAATGGCAAAGTGTATAGCGATGATATTCTTTACAATATTAGTCCATCTTGTATATCGAGCCTCGGGTTATTTTTAGCACCAGTTACTAACCCTCGTTTTGCTAAATATGGCAGCAAAGTGAAAGATGGTGTAGTTGATATGAGTGTTCTAAAAGAAATAATTTATTTAACTGAAATAGAAAAGGATAACATGATCAAGGAACGTAGCGTACCTAAATCACAGTTTTATACTAGGTTGCATTTGAAAGAAAACAACGGAAAAAGTTATGATAAAATTATTATTAAAGTGATGCGCGACGGCTCAGTATCTTCAAATTTAGGTGTGGCAGATAAAGCGATTTTTCTTATCGATAACAAGCTATATGCTGAAGATGAAATAAATACTCTTTCTGCTGAAAAAGTTAAAGAGTTATCATCCGAATACGGTGTCGACGGTGTTACATCGGGAAAATATGGCCTTGGAGTTACTACGGCTTTTCATTTCACAACAATAAAGCAAACTGAGGTAGCTGATACTATCAAGCAAAAAACCAAACCGGTTTTACTTAAAAATAAAGCTGAAAAACCGAAGTCGACTTCACTTAAACAAATTGAAGCCGAAAAACCAAAACCTAATGCGACAGCCAAACCTGCTGTTATATCACAAAAAGCTTTTTTACTTGCAAAACCCGCTGTTGGTGAACCTGCTATACGCATAGATGAGCAACCATTTTTTACCCGTATGCATTATGAGGATAGTGACGGTAAAAATCATGATAAGATTACTTTTAAATTGTCTGACGGATCGGCTTCGGCAAATTTAGGTGAACAGGATAAGGCCGGTGCTTTTATTGATGGTGAGTTTTATGACGAAGAGGCCATTAAAAAGCTGCCACCTGCAAAAACTTCGGCATTAGTTATTTCGCACAGTGGCTTTGACGCTAAGAAAATCCCAGATGGCCCATATGCTGTACCGTTTAGCTTTGCAACGCGAGAGATAAGAATTGTGGAGCCCGCACCAAAGCAAGATTAATTAGCCACGCGGTTACATCTACCTAAATCCCATCACTCAAACCCATAATTGTTAAAGCAGTTATGGGTTTATTATTTAGCTGATTTACAGCCACACAACTTGGCATTATTAATGTTGATATATTTACGAGGACAAAATGCTTAGAAAGCATTAAAACGCTAAAAATTATCACACCTATTAATACATGGATCAACAAAAAAGCAGCAGGCCCCGCGTAGTAATTGTTGGCGGTGGTTTTGCAGGACTGCAATTAGCAAAGAAATTAAAAGACGCTCCGGTTGATATACTGATGCTGGATAAGCATAATTATCATACTTTCCAGCCGTTACTGTACCAGGTTGCAATGGGTGCTATCCCGGCCGATTCAATAGCTTTTCCCATCCGACGGATCTTTACCAAACACAATAACTTTAGATTTAACCTGGCTTATGTTGAAACTATCAACGCCGAAAAAAATTCTGTTAATACCAATATCGGCGAGATATTTTATGACTACCTGGTGTTGGCAACTGGATCAGATACAAACTTTTTTGGAAATGAAGCACTGGAAAAATGCGTAATGCCAATGAAGAATGTACCTGAAGCGCTCAATCTTAGGGGACTTACTTTACAGCATTTGGAGAAAGCCCTGGTTACAAAGGACAAAGATGAAAAGGATGCGTTAATGACATTTGTAGTAGTAGGCGGCGGGCCTACCGGAGTGGAACTTGCCGGGGCGCTGGCCGAAATGCGGCATTTAATATTGCAGAAAGATTACCATGGTTTGAGCAAGCACGACATGGACGTTTTTTTAGTTGAAGGTAAAGACCGCTTGCTGGCCGCCATGTCACCCGAAGCATCGGCCAAAGCCAAACAGTTTTTACAGGATGCGGACGTTACCATTTTTAACAGTGTGCACGTGGATAGTTATGACGGACTAACACTAACCATAGATGACGGCACCGTAATAAAAACCCGCAACGTATTTTGGGCAGCAGGTGTAATGGGCGAAGTGCCGGAGGGTATGGTTAACGCCACCCTGACACGCGGTTCGCGCATACAAACGGACGAGATCAATCGGGTAAAAGGGTATGAAAATATATTCGCGATAGGGGACGTATCCGCAATAATAAGCGAGGAGTTCCCTAACGGCCACCCGGGTGTCGCGCCTGCAGCTATACAGCAGGGGGCATGGCTGGCAAAAAACTTAATGCATATCATCAATAAACAACCTACCGAACCTTTTAAATATCACGATAAAGGAACCCTTGCCACCATTGGCCGTAATAAAGCCGTCGCTGATTTAGGTAAGCTGCATTTCCAGGGATTTTTTGCCTGGCTATTATGGGGATTAGTACACATTATTTCGTTGGCTGGTTTCTCCAATAAAACATCGGTTATATTGACCTGGATAATCAACTATTTTAATAAAAATAGCGATAACAGGTTGATCATCCGTAGTTTTAACAGGAAAACCCGAACTGTTGAACCCGAAAAGTAAATTATTTAAACGTATATTGATACCCAATGGATCTGTTTGTAATAATTGCTTTATTAGTAGTATTGAGTGCTGTTTATTCGTACATCAACGCGCGCTTTATTAAGTTGCCCGGCACTATTGGCATTGTTACGCTCGCCATATCGGTATCAGTGCTCACCATAGCTATTGATACCCTAAACCCTAAAATTTCGCATTACCTCACAGTATTGGCGCAAAATATAAACTTCTCACGCACGGTACTGAATATTATGCTCGGCTTCCTGCTTTTTTCGGGGTCGTTTTCGTTAAATACGAAACGGCTTAAAAAAGAAATGCGGCCGGTATTTATTTTAAGTACTATTGGGGTAATCATATCAACGGCTGCGTTTGGCGGTTTGTTTTATGGTGTTACCTTATTATTTAATATCCATATCCCGTTAGTTTATTGTTTTTTGTTTGGTGCGTTAATATCACCTACGGACCCGGTAGCTGTGGGCGCAATTATCAAAAATTCCAGGTTGCCAACTAACCTGGAAACAATTATCTCGGGCGAATCATTATTTAACGATGGGATAGGGCTGGTACTTTTCATCACTATATTAGAGTTTACCGAATCGGGCGGCAATAAACTGGATTTTGCGCAGGCTGGTGTACTCTTTGTTCGCGAGGTTTTTGGCGGGATAATTTTGGGTTTACTGTTTGGTTTTATAGCTTTTAGGCTGATGAAGACCATCACCGATTTTCAGACCATTGTATTGATATCAGTAGCGTTAGTGATGAGTATTTCGGTTGTGGCAAGTTTTCTGCATTTTTCTATCCCGCTGGCAGTAGTTAGTGCAGGCTTATTTGCCGGCAATCAAACTATCAATATTGACAGTACCGAACGTTCGCACCAGGCGCTCGAAAAATTCTGGCAACTGATGGACGAAATGCTCAATACTATTTTGTTTGTAATGATTGGCCTGCAAATGATCAACCTGCCATACCTGAATAATTATTGGCTGATAGGCGGCCTGAGTATAGTTGTAATACTCATAGCGCGTTGGATCAGTATTGTGATACCGCTTTCGTTTTTCAGGAAGATAGCAAGCAATACCATTAAAAACGTAAACATAGTAACCTGGGCCGGCTTGCGCGGAGCTATATCTATCGCGTTAGCATTGTCATTGCCTTATAGCCCGTATCGCCATATTATATTGGCAGGGGCTTATTTTATCGTGATCTTTTCGGTAATTGTGCAGGGGTTGACATTGAACAAGGTTATTGATGCCTCGATACCTCCGCCCGAGAAAGATTAGTCTACTTTTGTTTTACCATATAAGCAGCAATATCCCTTTCGGCCGATATATTGCTTTTTCTTAAATCGGTAATGATGTTTTCCCGCTCTTTTTCAGTTCTGTTCTGGCTTAGTTTTTTCTTGCCCTGTAACTCATCAACAACAATTTCAAAACCGGTTATTCCTTTCATCATATTCAGCTTATAGTCCTGCGGTAAAGCGTTCCATTGTTTTAGGTAATCTGCTTCATAAAAATGGATGGTTTGCTCTAATAATTGGGACTTAGCTTCAGAATTATCAATTATAACAGCTGTGCCATAGGCATGTACGGCAATGTAATTCCAGGTAGGTACACTTTGCTCGCTTTCATAATGCCTTGGCGAGATATAAGCATGCGGCTCGGTAAATATTACCAATGGCCTGCAGTTTAAGATCTCGGCAGCCTGTGGATTTACTTTTGCAAAATGCGATGTTAAAATGATCTGCTCATCGCGTTGCGATACAACAAAAGGCAAATGCGTTGCACAAGGTATGCCATCCTTTACTGTAACTATGGTAGCAAAACTAAACTGCTGCATAAAGCTAACGGCCTCCTGCTGATCGGTTATCAGGTTTAACTTTGGAGTATACATAACCTTATTGCAAAGCTTCCAATATCCGCTTTAACACCGCCTGCGCGGCCCATACACGATTACTTGCCTCGTGCACAACAATTGAGCTTGGCCCGTCCAAAACTTCGGCAGAGAGCTCTAAATCGCGGCGTACAGGCAGGCAATGCATAACCTTAGCATCGTTAGTTGTTTTTAATCTATCGTTGGTTAACATCCATTCGCCGCTAACCTGTGGCATCTGGCCATAAGGTTCATAAGCCGACCAGTTTTTTACATAAATAAAATCAGCGTCAGCCAAAGCTTCGTTCTGGTTATGGGTGATGGTTGCGCCCCGGGTGAAATCAGTACTAAGTTCGTAACCGGCAGGGTGGGTGATGATGAAATCAACATCAGCTTTACACATCCATTCCGCAAACGAGTTTGGTACAGCTTGCGGCAATGGTTTGATATGCGGCGCCCAGGTTAATACCACCTTTGGGCGCGCTTTAGTTTTTAATTCGGTTATGGTTACCAGGTCGGCTAAACTTTGCAATGGGTGGCGCGTGGCTGATTCTAAGCTCACCAACGGCACACCGCAATATTCAACAAACTTGTTAAATACCACCTCGGTATAATCTTCCTCACGGTCCTTCAACCCCGGGAATGAGCGAACACCAATAATATCAACATACTGTCCCATAACGGCTGCTGCTTCGCGGATATGCTCAACGGTGGTACCATTCATCACTACATTATCACGCAGCTCTAAAGCCCAGCCTTCTTTATCCACGTTAAGCACCATTACATTCATACCCAGGTTAAGCGCTGCCTTTTGGGTGCTCATGCGGGTACGTAAGCTCGGGTTCAGGAAAACAAGCCCAAGGGTTTTGTTCTTACCTAAATGCTGGTGCGCATAAGGATCTTTCTTTAAAGCCAAAGCATCAGCAACAAGTGCGTTTATGTCGGTTACGTCGTTAACGGAAGAGAATAGTTTCATAGTAATTGCGCCTTTTGTCGTCTCGACCAACGGGAGAGATCTATACAAGACAGGTAGTCGACCGGTCTGTGTATAGATTTCTCGCTATGCTCGAAATGACAGTTTTTATTGATTTAATACTTTGGTAAATGCCTCTAAAAATCTATCGGCATGTGCTTTGGTTAAGTTTAATGCAGGTAACAACCTGATAACGTTTGGCTTAGCCTCGCCGGTAAAGATATGATGTTTAAATAACAGGTCCTTCTTAGCGTTCGGGTATTCGGCAGGCAGGTCAATACCAATCATTAATCCCCGGCCACGTACTTCTGTAACCTGTTTAAATTTCTTCAACTCTTCAATTAAATAACCACCAACTTCGGCAGCATTTTGCATCAGGTTATCCTGCTCCATAACTTCAAGTACCGCTAAAGCCGCAGCGCAAGCCAAATGGTTACCACCGAAGGTAGTACCTAACATGCCATAAGCAGGCTGTATTTTGGGCGATATGCTGATAGCGCCGATAGGGAAGCCGTTTCCTATTCCTTTGGCCATGGTATAAATGTCAGCATCAACGCCGGCAAAATCATGCGAGTAAAATTTACCCGTACGGCCATAACCGCATTGGATGCCGTCAGCAATAAAAACTGCATTATGGGTATCGCAAAGCGATCTGATCTTTTGCAGGAAACTTTCAGGCGCTACCTGTATACCGCCAACACCTTGTATGCCTTCGATAATTACGGATGATATTTCATTGCCATGATCAGCAAAAGCTTGTTCTAAAGCCGCTTCATCAATCCATGGCAAGTGGATCACATTATCAGTCTCATTTATTGGCGCAACTATTTTAGGATTATCAGTGACCGCAACCGCCAATGATGTACGTCCGTGAAATGCCCCCGAAAAAGCAATTACTTTTTTACGCCCGTTATAAAACGATGCCAGTTTTAAAGCGTTCTCGTTAGCTTCAGCGCCCGAATTAACTAAGAATAGCTGGTAATCTTCCTTACCCGAAACATGGCCTAATTTCTCGGCCAATTGCTTTTGGATGGGAATCTCGATTGAATTAGAATAAAAACCCAGTTGATGCAGTTGGTCTTCTAACCGTTTTACATAATGCGGGTGGGTATGGCCGATAGAAATAACAGCGTGACCGCCGTAAAGGTCCAGGTATTCCTGTCCTTTATCATCATACACAAGGCTACCTACGCCTTTTACGATGTTTATATGATTGATAGGGTATACGTCGAATAGTTTCATTGTTGTTTAGATATTAAAATTTAGATACTTAATTAGTGCAGTGCTACGGCGGTGGCTGTCGGTTAAAAACCGGTCGCCTTTAATCGTAGACCTGCGCGCTCATCAAAGCCAAACACTAAGTTCATATTCTGAACTGCTTGTCCCGAGGCGCCTTTAAGTAAATTATCTAACATGCTGGTAATAAATAATTTATTACCATATTTTTTAACTTGTATAAATACCTTATTGGTGTTTACTACCTGTTTCAGATCGATATCCCTGTCGGTTACGTGTGTAAACGGATGACCGGCATAATAGTCCTCATAAAGCTTTAACGCTTCATCGCCGGCCAAGTCACTATCCATATAAATGGCTGCAAAAATACCCCTGGTAAAATCGCCCCGGTAAGGGATGAAGTTTATAGCTTTATCAAATGATGGCTGCAACTGTTTTAATGATTCACCGATCTCGTTTAAATGCTGGTGATCAAATACTTTATATACAGACAGGTTATCATTTCGCCAGGTAAAATGTGTGGTAGCAGTCGGCTTTTGCCCTGCACCTGTTGAGCCGGTTGTAGCAGATATATGTATTTCGCTATTTAACAAACCCTTGGCTGCCAATGGCAATACGCCCAATTGTAAGCATGTTGCAAAACAACCCGGGTTAGCTATGTTTTGTGCCGACTTAATAGCGTCCCTGTTTAATTCAGGTAAACCGTATATAAAGTTTTTACTTTTTAATTTTGAATTTTGACTTAAACGGAAGTCCTGGCTTAGATCAATGATCTTAACAGAATCGGGTATCGCATTAGCTTCTAAAAACTTCTTAGCATCGCCATGGCCCACACATAAAAATAACACGTCGACATCTGTTGACAGAACATCGGTAAATTTCAGCTCCGTATCGCCAAACAGGTCGGTATGTACTTCATAAATAAAGTTACCTGCATTGCTGTTACTATGTACAAAGGTTAGATCAACATTGGGGTGATTAACCAATATCCGCAGCATTTCGCCGCCGGTATAACCCGCACCGCCAATAATTCCGGCTTTTATTTTATTTGATTTCAATTCTGTCATTTTGTGTAGATGGATAAGAATATAAAATAAACTCCAGGTCGGCACTTTGCAGATTAGCTATAAAATGCTTTTGGTTGGGATTGATCTGGATCGCCTGCTGTTCTCTTAACTCGGTTACTTCGCCATCAATAGTAAACTTTGCCCGCCCTTTTAAAATAAAAAAGAACTGGGTAGCATGTTCATGATAATGCAGTTTTTCAGCCGTATCAGGCGGCATTAATTCTTGCTTGATAGATAATACTTCGGTATCAACAAAGGTCCACCCGTGGCAATCATCACCCCAGGTATAATGGTCTAAACATTCGCCCTTTGAAAATATCGTGTTCATTAGTCTTCTGCGTTAACTTTATGGTAGATCATTACCTGGTTACCAAATATTTTTGAGAAACCTTTAACGTCCTCACCGCTCCATGCGTTGTTCATTTCGCCATAGCTGCCAAATTTGTTCGACATCAGGTCATGATCAGACTCGATACCTATAATCTGGAACCTGTAAGGCAATAACTGTACAAACACTTTACCGCTAACTTGCTTCTGCGTATCAGTAAGGAAGGCTTCCATGTTACGCATAATAGGGTCGTGGAATTGTCCTTCATGCAACCAGTTGCCGTAGAACATAGAAAGCTGATCTTTCCAGGTTAATTGCCACTTAGTCAGCGTGTGTTTCTCTAAAGTATGGTGCGCTTTAATGATCACCATGGGCGCAGCTGCTTCAAAGCCTACGCGGCCTTTAATACCAATAATGGTATCACCAACGTGTATATCACGGCCAATGCCATAAGGTTGGGCAATTGCTTGCAAAGCCTGTATAATTTCGGTAGGATGATTGTATTTTTTACCGTCAAGGGCAACCAATTCGCCTTTCTCAAAAGTCAATTCAATATTTCTCGCTTCGGTTTCTGTAACCTGGGTAGGCCAGGCTTCTTCAGGCATGCCTAAGTTTGAGGTTAAAGTTTCCTTACCACCTACTGAAGTTCCCCAGATACCTTTGTTGATAGAGTATTGGGCTTTTTCGAAGTTCATTTCAACACCGTGTTTCTTCAGGTATTCGATTTCGGCTTCGCGGCTCAGTTTTAAATCACGGATAGGGGTGATGATACCAACTTCAGGAATCAGGATATTGAAGATCATATCAAACCTAACCTGGTCGTTACCGGCACCGGTACTGCCATGGGCAACAAATTGGGCACCAATTTCTTTGGCATAGTTGGCAATAGCGGTTGCCTGGCTAACACGCTCGGCACTTACAGAAAGTGGGTAAGTATTATTTTTTAACACGTTACCGTATATCAAATAGCGTACGCAGGTGTTATAAAAGTTTTCAGTCTCGTCAACAACATGGTGTGATGTAACGCCCATTTCGTAAGCGCGTTTTTCGACGTTATTTAGCTCCTCTGCACTAAAACCACCGGTATTTACAATTACCGAGTGAACTTCATAACCCAGGTCACGGGTTAAATATATACAGCAAAACGAGGTGTCTAAACCTCCGCTATACGCTAATACTACCTTTTTCTTTTCCATTTTTTATAAGCTTAAAGCTGAAAGCAAAAAGACCAAAGCTTTTTACTACCATACTTAATTTTATTTTCTTAATACTTTGATAAGGCCAAGTAACATGGCTTTTACTTCATTAATAAATTGATTTATTACGGTATATAGTTCGTTATCAATGTAAGACAAATCTCTACTTAATAAACAAGTATATTCTAATTCGTGTGCTGAGCCTAAAGCCATGTCAAGGAAATGTGCAAAATCCTTTTCGGTAAATCTACCACTTCCTTCAACTATATTTAATGGGATTGAATATGCGGCACGTTTGGTTTGGCTATGTAAATCAAATTGTTCGCTTTTAGGAAATTTAGGCAGTATGTTTTTATACACAAACAAGGTCAGTTCGTGTGATTTTTTCCATACATCCAATTTCTTAAAGTCTCTCATTTTAAAAAGCTTTTAGCTTTAGTCTTTCTGCTTTTAGCTAAATTTAAAATATTTTCATTTCCTGGCCAAAGCTTTTTATCGCATTCTCTATGCGTTGAAATAGCGTTGCCTTCTTGGTCATTTTTTCAAGATTTTCATCTTTTACTTTTTCCGCGTCTTTAGCTTTCTCAACCGGATCAAACAGCATGGCAGTGCACATGCAGTTCTTGCGCTCCTTCATAGTTAGGATATCGTAGTTGACACAGCTTTTGCAGCCTTTCCAAAACTCTTCGTCCTGCGTAAGTTCAGAGTAGGTAACAGGTTCGTAGCCTAATTCAGAGTTTATCTTCATTACAGCTAAGCCTGTGGTTAATCCAAATAGCTTGGCTTCAGGATACTTCGTTCTTGAAAGCTCGAATATTTTATGCTTAATGGCCTTAGCCAAACCCGCCTTACGAAACTGTGGGGCAACAATTAAACCCGAGTTAGCCACAAAATCGCCGTGGCTCCAGGTCTCAATATAGCAAAAGCCGGCCCAGGTGCCGTCTTTATGCAAAGCTATTACCGCTTTGCCCTCCAACATTTTGGAGGCAACATATTCAGGCGAACGCTGCGCAATACCTGTACCACGTGCCTTTGCCGACTCGGCCATCTCATCGCAAATGATGGGGGCAAAGTCTACATGCTGGGCGGTAGCAACCTGAATATCGAAATCTTGTATAGTCATTGGAAATAGAAAAAATTACTGTTACAATTTGCCGTTAGGCTTTAAGTAATTAATGATTTTTGTTGAAGAAGTTTAAAAAACTTCTGATTGACGGGCAATGAGGATGCGGTGATTAAACCCGTGGCATATACAGCCTTCGTCGTGACGGAGTAAATAAAACAGATGAAACCAAAGCAGCGGCAACCGGAGCAAAAATTGCTCTGACAGTTGGCTTATTTAAGGTTTGCAGTATCATTTTTATAGAATGTTGCTTTATTTAAAATTTGACGCAAAAGTTTGCATTAATTTTAACTTATGCAAGGAAAAAGTGAATTAGTTTTTGGTTGATTGGGTTAATTAGACTTAAGATTGCAATACTTTGATAAAAAACGCAACTAATCACCAGTTAACTAATTACTAATCACCCGCGTTTCGCAACTATATCATCCACAATCATATCCGCATGTATCCGCGAGTTTTCTATGAACCAAAGGTGGGTATCTAATCCGCCGCAAACTACGCCGGCAAGGTATAAGCCGGGCAGGTTGGTTTCCATAGTATCAGGGTTATATTGGGGGATAAACTTATGGTCGGATAGGATCAATCCCCATTTTTTAAGCTGATCGAAATTGGGTTTATAACCTGTCATCGCCATTACAAAATCGTTGGGGATAGTTATCAAGCCTTCGGGAGTTTGAATATCAACTTCAGTTTCTCTGATAGCTTGCAGGTTTGAGTTAAAGTAAGCTTTTATACTGCCTTCTTTTATCCGGTTAATAATATCAGGCCTAACCCAATATTTAACCCGGTGGCTTATTTCATCACCACGAACAACTAAAGTAACATCGGCACCTTTACGATAGGTCTCCAATGCCACATCAATAGCCGAGTTGCTTGATCCGACTACTACTACCTGCTGCATCGCGAAGAAATGCGGATCTTTATAATAGTGCTTCACCTTAGGCAGATCCTCGCCGGGGATATCCAGGTTAACCGCCACATCATAAAAACCTGTTGATATGATAATATGTTTTGCCTGGTAAGTTGCTTTGGATGTTTTAACAGTGTAACTATCGTTTATATGTTCAACCGCAGTAACCTCCTCAAATAAATTTATGGGTAGATTGTGAGATGTAGCCACACGCCGATAATACTCCAAAGCTTCGGCGCGGGTTGGTTTGTTGCTGATGGTTACAAACGGAATGCCGCCGATCTCCAGTTTCTCTGAGGTAGAGAAGAAAGTCATGGTAGCAGGGTAGTTGTAAAGCGAGTTTACCAGGCACCCTTTTTCAATAATAACGAAGCTAAGCCCTGCCTTTTGCGCTTTTAAACCGCAGGCTATCCCGATAGGGCCACCACCTATAATAAGTATATCAAGCATTCTAAGTCAACTTTATGCAAGTATAATTAGTTTTAGGTGATTAAAACCTGAATATTAAATATTGGCAGGCTTAAGCACTGAATAATGAATTTATGATGACTTATGCGGCATGTGGTTAAGGCAATATAATACACTCGCCATATAGCTATAACGGTATTAAAAATACTCTTTTATAAACTAAAAGTTAGAAATACGACGGCCCGTTATTGCTGCCAAACGGGTATTTATTAGCCCTGCTGTGCGTATAGTAATCACCCGGCTTGTGATCGCGATACGTTTTTTGGTTGTTGATTCGGGCATTTTGGAATTCGGAATTATCGGGTTCGGCTTTATCAGACCGTAAAACCGATGAGTATTTTTTCTTCATAACTAATCCTCCTGAGTTTAACGTTAAAAGAAATTTGCTTGATTAAATTTAAGGAGAAGCTGCGGGATTTGCAAGTACTATTTTCGAAAAAAAAAGACAAAAAAAAGGGTAAGCTACTCTTATCGCGCCGCTCAACTCTCTACCCTTGCTGCGTTCCCACCCTGGGGGAGTTCAAGAGGAGCTGGCCGTAAAAGACTTACCCCGCTGCAAATATAGCAAATGGTTTGTTTTTGGGTTAATAAATTGTTAAAAAACGACTAAGATTCTTAGAATTAAAGGATTATAAAATAAAAATATCGGGGCAATCTTTAAATCCTAAGAATCATAGTTCCAGAATTACATATTTACAAACGGACTCGCCCATTTTTTATTGATATAAACATCATTGCCGCTTAGCGTGGCTAAGAAAGCAATAATCGCATCTTTTTGTGCAGCACTTAACCGCAGGTTTTGGCCCGCACCATTTGCAGCAGTTTGGGGTCGAGGTTGGTAAAGGTGACCTAATTTTACCGCCCGGTCGCGATGTGTCGACGAAGGATGATAATCTATCGATTAATCAGTACAGACAACCTTCGCGCTGTTTTTCATGTATACATAATATCAACTTTTACCCGCGGTATGTTTAATGAAATAATTGACGCTGAAAACGTACTTAATAACTTATTGCCTGCCACTAGGCTGCAAAAGGGCCAACCGGCCCCTTTATTCATTGCTGCTAAAAACTGGTCGCAGTTGGTTTGGGAAATGGCCGAACAACTGGGCCCGATACCCCTTAGCGCCGAACAAATAAGCCGGGGAATCAACCTTGTGGAGCACCCTGTTTTTGTTTGTGGTGTACACCGCAGCGGCACAACACTGGTGCGCAATCTTTTAGACGGCCACCCACAATTGGTGGTACTGCCATCTGAAGGAACTTATTACACCAATTTAGAGCATAAGCTGCAACAGCTGCCGCAAAATAAATGGGCGGCTTATTTAGGTACCGAGTGGCTGCGCAGGTTAGCTAACCCAATAAACCAACAGCCATACTGGTTGCTGGGGCGTACAAGTACTGATACATCCCCATATGTTGATTTTGCGCGGTACCTTTTGGCCTGGTGGCAAGCTTTGCCACATACAGCCCTAACAACATGGCCGCACCAGGCTGTTATGCTTGCTTACGCTTCAGCTACAAATAATCTGGATGCTAAATTATGGGTTGATAAAACACCCACTAACGAGCGCTTCGTAGAGCGGATCCGGGAAGAGTTTCCATCGGCGCTTGTTATTCATGTTGTCAGGGAACCGGTAGCTACACTAACATCACGCAGGATTATGGAACCTGCTATTAGCTTACGTTTGGCATTAAAATTTTTACGTGGCTCCTATCAAATTGCTATAGAAGAGTCGGCGTTTAATAATGGAAAGTTTTTACTGTTAAAATACGAGCAACTTTGCGATGATCCCGGAGTTATTATCAATGAACTTACAGATTTTTTAGAGATCGAAAATTCGGCCTCGCTTACCAACGCTACTGTAGCAGGTATAGCTGCTACAGCAAATAGTTCTTTTAATGGTGATACCGTTTCGGGGGCCATCTTAAAACCCGGTCAGCACCGGCAAAAGGAAGTATTTACAGCAAATGAATTACGGTTGATAACCGCCAGCATCAGTAATGCTGCAAATAAATTAGGGTATAAAATGCCTGATATGTCATTGGTAACCAAGCTGTTTTTAAGGTTAAAGCTTTTATTAAGTTGACTTTAAAACAAACTGATCTGCTGGCTATTCAACGGCTTTAACAACGATTGTTTGGGCGGGGCAAGGCTGTATTGGGTTTTACTTTCAAAGGGTAGCTCAATAAACGGTTCCCATTTGGCAAAGCTGGCAAAACTTTCGCGTTGCAGTACAGTTAGCGCGTTTACGGTAAAAGTTTCTTTCCATTCAAGCGCTTTAAAATGCGGCCATAATTTATCAAAGTCGGCTACGGGTATGTTGCGGCAAATGGTGATATGCGGCACCATAAATTCTTTAACATGCAGGTGATGTTTCAGCATTTTAAACCAATGGCTGGTTTCGGGGCTGCTGCTAATGCGTGCGTATATGGTTTTAAATTCGTCGCCATGATTAAAATAATCAAACCCGTTAATAGTCAATGTTACCGGCGGTATCAGGCACAATCTTTTTCTGAAAGCTAATATGCCGGGCTCGGTTAAAAAGGTTTTTTGCTGATGCAACATTTTGATGGAGATATGAGCCGTGGAATGCATACTCTCGTAATTGCCAATAACATCTGCAGCATAAAATTTATGGTTATGCACCACGGCTTTCACCTTGTCTGAAGGAGAGAGCAACATTAAAAAATCTGTATATCCTTTCATCGCCTTAAAATTTAACGGGAAACAATAATACTAATATTTTTAGTAATTGTGCAAATTAAATTTATATTTGTGCTATGGAAGCTAAGCGCTGCATTGTACATATCGACCTGGATTCTTTTTTCGTATCCGTCGAGCGTAAGTTTAATCCCGACCTCATTGGCAAACCTGTTCTAATCGGCGGTTCGGCCGACAGGGGTGTGGTAGCTTCATGCAGTTATGAGGCGCGTAAGTTTGGCATCCACTCGGCCATGCCCATGAAACAGGCTATGAAATTATGCCCGCATGCTACCATTATCCGCGGCAGCCACGGGCGTTATAGCGAGGCTTCAAGGCAGGTTACCCAGATCATTCATGATAGTGTACCGCTTTACCAAAAAACATCGATAGACGAGTTTTATATCGATTTGTCAGGTATGGATCGTTTTCATGATTGCTACCAGTTTGCTTCTGATCTGCGGGCGCGAATTATTAGGGAAACAGGATTACCTATATCCTTCGGGATGGCATCGGGCAAAACTGTTGCCAAAATGGCTACCAATGCTGCCAAACCCAATGGGCAATTATTGATCGAGCATGGTAAGGAGAAGCAGTTTATGGCGCCGCTGTCCATCCGCAAAATACCGATGCTGGGCGAAAAGACCTGCCAGCGGCTCTATCAGTTCGGTATTGAAAAAATCGGCGACCTGCAGCGGGTGGAGCTTAAGTTTTTAGAAACTGTGTTTGGCAAACATGGCCGTTATATATGGGAGCGGGCCAACGGTATTGACGAGAGCGAGATAGTACCGCACGGCGACCGCAAATCCATATCGACCGAAAATACTTTTGAAGCCGATGTGAACGATAAACGAACCATAGAAACCGTGCTGGTATCAATGACCGAAGAACTGGCGTACAAGCTGCGCAAGGACAACAAAGTAGCATCGTGCCTTGCCATAAAGATCCGCTTTGCCAATTTTGAGACGCATACCGTACAGGAAAAGATCTCGCTGACCGCGGCCGAGCATATCCTGATCCCCGGTATAAAGAACCTACTGAAAAAAGCCTGGAACGGGCACAGGCCCATCCGCCTTATAGGCGTAAAACTAAGTAACCTATGCCATGGAAGTTACCAGATCAATTTGTTTGAAGATAACGACGAGCGCATAAAACTTTACCAGGCCATGGATAAGATCAACTTTAAATTTGGAGAAAAGACAGTGTGCCGGGCCGCCGGTATGGCAATAGGTACAAGGAATTTTAATCCGTTTTTGAAGGATTGAGCGCTTTCGCCATCTCGTCATTTCGACGAGGAACGAGGAGAAATCTATACACACGCTAATAGCATATGTATAGATATTTCACTATGTTTCGATGACAAGGTGGTGTTTATTAGAGGCTATTATTTAAAGCTACATGCTTTCGATTAGTTTTAAAAGCATTTTTTATTTTAAGCAATTTGCTTTATTTTTATTAAAAATTAATTTTATGATCACTGCCGAAATTACACTACCCGAAAAAGATGCCGAAATGATTATGAAGGTAATTTCAAAATTAGGCGGAAAAGTAAAGTTGATAACTACTGATACCCCCAAATTATCGCCGGCTGCCAAAAAGATGAAAAAAGATTTGGAGGCGGCATTTAAAGAAATAAAACGTCACCAGGAAGGAAAGATCCAGTTAAAGACGTTATCTGAAGTGTTAGATGAGCTTTAGGATATTACCACTAAAACCTTTTTTAAAAGAGCTTAAACATCTTTCTAAAAAGTACCCATCCATAAAAGATGATCTACGAAAACTCGGCGAAGACTTGGCTTTAAATCCAAGATCAGGCGTGGCTATTGGAAAAAACTGTTATAAAATACGACTTCAAATTACCAGTAAGGGGAAAGGTAAGAGTGGTGGCGCAAGGATTATAACGCATTTTTTGGTTGCTTTTGAAAACGAAACCTTATTTCTGCTTAAGATATACGATAAGGGTGATCAGGAAAATATTAGCGATACAGAGCTGACATACTTACTTAAATCAATAACTGACGATAAGTAAATCTTCGATTGTTGTAATCCGCTCATCCATAAATGAGCTCTTTAGTTCTATTTATGGATTTTATCAGTATTGGGTTTCTTAAAGTTTGCTCTTCAAGCAAATCAACGTCTCTGCCAAATAGATTTTGTAAATTTTCTTTTAAATTTATATAGTTCTCAAAATATTT
This sequence comes from Mucilaginibacter sp. UYCu711, assembly GCF_050433825.1. NCBI lineage: Bacteria > Pseudomonadati > Bacteroidota > Sphingobacteriia > Sphingobacteriales > Sphingobacteriaceae > Mucilaginibacter > Mucilaginibacter sp. UYCu711. Next base: position 230,877 of record NZ_JBNPWM010000006.1, read on the forward strand.
TGACAACTCTATAGATTTAAATTTCACCAAAAAATCTATATCACTTTTGGTATTTAAATTGGGATTCAGGGCAGACCCAAAAAGATACATCTTCTCTACATTGTATTTACTACAAAGCTCTGTCAGGCTATCAATATGGTTGTCTATTAAATCCATTATTCAAATTTAGTAAAAATATTAAATGTCCTGTTGAGAGAAAAGACTGTTGCATAGCAGCCGCTATGCGTAGGTACAATGCATTTTAACCCGTTTTTTTGGGATTAATCTTCCTCGCGATAGCTTTTTATAAAATCATTGTTGTAGATGGCCCCTACAATATCGTTTACGATCGCCTTTTTGTTGGGTTCATCATCTTCCAGTTCGGTACCCACCTCGTACAGGCTGTCGGCATAGGCAACGGCCTGTTCTTCGTCATCAAACAATAACACCACATCATTATTTACCTCGGCATCTACGCCATTTGGCGGCGGCGGAACGGAATATCTTTCAAAACTGTTAAAAGTAAGTTGTGATTCTCCGGTTGACGGAATGGCGATACGTAGCATAATTTGCGTTTTAAATATGATTTGTTTAATACTATATCAACAGGAATAAGCTAAACCTGTTTTAGGTATTTAAGTATTTAGTGTTGCAGTCTGCTATTTTGAAATACCCGGTTCAATCCCTATCTTAAGCCTGCATTAACAAACACCAATCAGGCTTATGGCAGATACCGCTACAGGACAATTAAAACGGGTATTAAAGCCTGTGCATTTATGGGCAATAGGGGTGGGCTTGGTTATATCCGGCGAGTACTTCGGCTGGAACCTGGGCTGGCACGTAGCGGGTACTATGGGGCTGTTAATAGCCACGCTGGTAGTTACCCTGATGTACGTCACATTCATATTTAGCTATACCGAGCTTACCGCAGCCATACCCCATGCCGGCGGCGCGTTTGCTTACGCTTACAGGGCAATGGGGCCGTTTGGCGGGCTGATTGCCGGTTACGCTACGCTTATTGATTTCCTGCTTGCTACGCCTGCTATCGCCATTTCTTTAGGCAGTTATTTACACTTCTTATATCCCGCTATACCGGTTATGCAATCGGCATTGTTATTTAATACGGCATTTATCATTTTAAATATTTCGGGGGTTAAAGAGTCGGCCACCTTCTCCATATTAATTACTGTATTAGCTGTTGGCGAGCTTTTATTATACATGGGTATAGTTACCCCGCATTTTAAAATGAGCAATTTTTTAACCGACCCCATGCCTTTTGGCTGGTCGGGCGTGTTTGCTGCGCTGCCTTATGCGGTATGGTTGTACCTGGCGATAGAAGGGGTCGCGATGGTGGTAGAGGAAGTGAAAGAGCCAAAGAAGAATATTCCCAAAGGCTATATCTCGGCTATATTGACCCTTGTGTTTCTGGCGCTTGCTGTAATGATATTAACCGGCGGCATCACCAACTGGCATCAACTGGATAGTTTAGCTTATCCGCTGCCGGCTTCAATAGGCATTGTTTTAGGCAATGATAACGGCATCACCAAATTATTTGCGGGGATAGGTTTGTTCGGGCTAATCGCTTCCCTGCATGGTATTATACTGGCTTCATCCCGGCAGGTGTTCGCTATGGCACGCAGCGGCTATTTACCGCGGACTTTAGCCAACGTAAACACTAAATTTAAAACCCCGCATTGGGCGCTGATCGGTAGTGGTGTTGTAAGCTTTATAGCGATATTTATAGGTACCATGGATCAGATCCTGGTGTTATCGGTATTGGGCGCTGTGGTGATGTATTTAATGAGCATGGTAAGCCTGTTTATTTTAAGGAAGAAAGAACCGGGTTTGGAGCGGCCGTTTATTTCGCCCTTTTACCCCGTCTTTCCTGCAATAGCTTTGGTTATATCAGCAATTTGCCTGTTCGCCATTATTTGGTTCAACGCGCTGGTGAGCCTTATTTTCTTTGCATTATTAGCCGCAGCTATTGTTATTTTTATGCTGATGGGAAAACATAAAATTAAGATAACTGACGATGCGTTACTTGAGCGTTAATCAGCCATTCACCAATAAACTAATGAACCATTGAACAAATGACCCAATAATGTACCGGCATACCATAAAAGGAAAGGTTTACCAATTTGATGATCTTAAAGATCTGCTGGCCAAAGCTTCGCCATGCCGGTCGGGTGATGAGTTGGCTGGGGTATGCGCAGCTACTTATGAGGAACGGGTTGCTGCCCAGATAACTCTGGCCGATGTACCGTTGAAAACGTTCCTGAACGAAGTGGTTATCCCTTATGAAAAGGATGAGGTTACCCGCCTGATAATCGACAGCCATGATGCCATAGCGTTTGAACCTGTAAGCCACCTAACCGTCGGCGATTTTTGCGACTGGCTGTTAAGCGATGATACGGACTGTGATAGCTTACGAAGTATATCCCCGGGAATCACCCCCGAAATGGCCGCCGCGGTATCCAAGTTGATGCGTAACCAGGACCTGATCGCGGTAGCAAAAAAATGCGAGGTAGTAACCCGGTTCAGGAATACGATAGGGTTGAAGGGGCATTTCTCTACCCGGCTGCAGCCTAACCACCCTACAGACGACCCTAAGGGTGTTGCCGCGAGCATTATTGATGGCTTGCTATACGGCAGCGGCGACGCTGTTATCGGCATAAACCCGGCCACGGACAGCCCGGCGGCGGTAGCAAATTTATTAAGGCTGATAGATAACCTGCGGGAGCAGTTTGAGATCCCCACACAGTCCTGTGTATTGAGCCATATCACTACCACTATCCAACTGATCAACGAAGGCGCGCCGGTTGATCTTTGTTTTCAATCCATAGCCGGTACCCAGCGTACCAACTCAAGTTTTGGCGTCGACCTGGCTTTGCTGGACGAGGCTTACGCCGCCACGCTGTCCTTAAACCGGGGGACGGTGGGGAATAACGTGATGTACTTTGAAACCGGGCAGGGCAGCTCACTATCAGCCAACGCTAATTTTGGTGTGGATCAGCAAACCTGCGAGGCAAGGGCCTATGCCGTTGCCCGGAAGTATAACCCGCTATTGGTAAATACGGTGGTGGGCTTTATCGGCCCTGAATATTTATATGATGGCAAGCAAATTATAAGGGCGGCGCTGGAAGATCATTTCTGCGGAAAGCTGCTTGGCCTGCCAATGGGTGTCGACGTTTGCTACACCAACCACGCCGAAGCCGACCAGGACGATATGGATAACCTGTTGACGCTGCTGGGCGTTGCCGGTTGTAATTTTGTGATGGGGATCCCGGGGTCGGATGATATTATGTTAAACTATCAATCCACCTCTTTTCATGATGCTTTGTATTTACGAAAGGTGTTAGGATTGAGGCCTTCGCCAGAATTTGAAAGATGGCTGATAAAGCAGGAAATAATAGATAAAAACGGTAATATATTGGTAATAAATGGTAACAACGGGTTATTAAATGGTAATAAAAAGTGAAAAAAGTCATAAAATCCACTGACTTATTAGTAGGTATGCGGGCGTTTACTGCCGCGCGGATTGCAATTGGCAGGGCAGGTACCAGCATCCCTTTAAAACAGTCGCTGGAGTTTAAACTGGCCCATGCCCATGCCCGCGATGCAGTTTATTCAGATCTGGATATCAACGCATTAACGGATGACCTGAAACAGTTCCGGCTGCCCATCCTGCACTTGCATAGCCAGGCCGGTTACCGCGAGCAATACCTGCAACGCCCGGACCTGGGCAGGAAGCTAAGCGAGGCTTCTAAAACCGAACTACAGGGTCATACTCAACCGACGGATATCGCCATAATTATAGCTGATGGGTTATCTGCAACTGCAATTAATACCAATGCCGTGAACCTGCTAAAAATACTGATCCCGATGCTGCATTTGGCTAATTTACAACTGGCTGATATAGTGATTGTTGAACAGGGAAGGGTAGCTATAGCCGATGAAATAGCCCAGGCTTTACAGGCTAAATTATCCTTGATAATTATAGGTGAACGGCCGGGTTTAAGTTCGGCGGATAGTATGGGGGTGTATCTTACTTACAACCCCAAACCGGGTTTAACTGATGAACTGCGTAACTGTATTTCAAACATCAGGCCGGCAGGTCTTACCTGCGAGCAGGCATCTAAAAAGATCTTTTACCTGGTGCAGGAAGCGTTTAGAAGAAAACTATCGGGTGTTGAATTAAAAGACAATGCCGGCTTATTGCATGAATAAACCGGCATTGCCGCATTAGTTGTATTGCTTAACTTTTCTTAATCTCTTCGATATAACCATTAAACGAAATTGACTGCCTGCTACCTAATGTAACTTGTAATGAAGCGTACCCATCGTTTGATACATCTAATCGCAAGGTCTGTACATCCCCAACCGTATTTATAGTAGTTTTTTTAGGCTTGATGGTGATGTCCCATCCGCCTTTTTTCTTTTCTACGACTTTGTAATCATAATCTACGGTTTTTAGTTTAATGCCACCATCGTTTAAATCGCGCGGTGCGGAGTATGCGCGCCCAAAATAAGGCAGGTATACCTCTAGCTTGCCTGTGCTTACACGTACATCATAATCGCTGGTTAAAGCACGCGGAGACATGGACATTGGGATAACATAGTTTGCCTTAAAAGCATAGTTGTCAGACGTTATAATACGTTTGATATCAGCGGCTTTCGCAGCTTTTTTATCGGCTTTGGTTGGTTGTGCACTGCTGTATGATAATGTGCTTAGGCAAACTATCATTAATGTGATTGATTTTAATAAATTTTTCATATCTCTAAGTTTAATTTGATGTTAATTTATCAGATATTGGTTCTTCAATATGGCCGGTAAAGTATATGCGACCAGCATAAGCTAATGTGCCCGAGCCGTCAGGCTTCAGCGTTAAAGTGAATTTTACATTCTCCTATTGAAGATCTTTTGTAGTAATAAACACATGCCAAATGCCTTTTTTGTCAACCTTGCTCTTGTAATCAAATTTAACAACATCCTCATTCCAACCACCGGGATTATGTGATGTAGTAGTGGTATACGTAGGCAAATATATCTCCAGGTTATCTTTTGAAACAGCTAAACCGAAATCATAAAATAATCTTGTCTCGGGTGTTACGTTTACAGCATATTCCGGTTTAAATAAAAAATTTTGCGATGTAATGAGGCGTTTAACTTCAGCAGCCTCTAATGCTTTTTTATCAGCTATGGGTGTTTGTGCATAGCTGTATGATAAGGTGCCCAGCCAAATTATCATGAAGGTAATGAGTTTTAATATGCTTTTCATAGCCAGTGGTTTAATTTGATGCCAACGAATCAGATGTTTGTTCTTCAATATGGCCGCTAAAGTATATACCATCATTAAAAGCCAAAGTGGCGTAGCCGTCGGGTGTTATAGTTAATATCACCTTCACGTAAGGACTAAAACGATTTTTTAAATGTTCCGTAGGGTCATCTTTCGGAGTAATCAGCACGCGCCAGGTACCTTTTTTATTAACCGTAGCAACATATCCAAATTTAGAAGTAGTATTATTATATCCGCCCTCATTAGGGTTCATGTATTGATCAAAACGATAAATAGCGGGAAGGTATACACTAAATTCTTCCTTAGAAACTTCAAGGTCATAACTGCCATACAGCTTTTTGGCCGGGGTTACAGTTTCTGCATACTCTGGTTTAAATACGAAATTTTGCGATGTAATGAGGCGCTTGATCTCGGCGGCTTTCGCTGTTTTTTTTTCAGCAGTAGTTGTTTGTGCAAAGCTTACCGTGACGACAAATAAGCTGAATAACAACGATGATAAAGGTTTACTAAGTTTTTTCATAGCAATAGGTTTTTAAGGTTAGTTAAGTGTGTGCTTTTACTATATGACATAAATTTAAGCAATAAGTTTAGTTAAAAGAAAAAAACCCACATACTTAAAAGTAAGGATGTGAGTTTTTGCTTTTTTTAAAGTAGGTGGTAATCAAAATTCATCGATAGTATCTCGCCTTATTGGATCATGAATATGCACCAATAATTTATTGTTGATATTGTCTATTTCAAAGTCCGATCGCTCATTTGCAGGTTCATCTTTATTAATATCGGCACATCCATAATAAAAACGTACGCGGTACCTGAAAAGTATTTTACCGCTGTTTGTTACAGCATCAAAAGTTATTTGCTGCTGATCTATTTCTAAACTTTCAATCTCAGGCGATCCGCCTACATCATCGTGAAAAGCCAACAGGCTTGCACAGATCTCCGTTTTAATTGCCTTGTCACTGTCAAATACGTCAATAAAAAAACGGCCGATGGTGAGATCACCATCGGCCAGTTTTTTTTGTATATCAGTTGGTACATTAACTGTTACCGTCGCCATTTAATTATATCAAATTAACGCTGCGGTTAACAAACTCTGTCAGCTCGGCACCGGTTAATAAACCTTGCGAAAGTAAAGCCAGATCAAAAGCTTGTTTAGCTAATTGCGATTGTACTTCTTCGTTTGCGTCCTGCAAGATGCGGCTTACCAGTTTATGGTTTCCGTTTACTACTACTTTGTAGTTATCAGGCATGCTGCCATAAAAACCCATACCGCCACCCATGGCTGCCATATCTTTCATACGGCGCATAAACTCATCCATGGTTACAGTTACCGGTAATTCGTCCGGACTAAGGCTTTCCAGTTCCACTTTATAAGCAGCGCGATTGATAGCTTTATCAAATATCGCTTTTACTTTAGTAGCTTGCTCTTCGGTTAAAACATGTTCAGGCGCATCATCTTTTTTGATCAGTTTATCAGCTACATCAGCATCAACACGTTTTAGCGAGGTTTTCTCAAGCTTTTGCTCTAAATGACTTACAAAGTGCGTATCGATAGGCGAATCCATCAACAATACATCATAACCTTTACGATTAGCCGACTGGATAAACGCGTCCTGTTTTGATGGGTCGTTAGTGTAGATATAAACCAACTGGCCATCTTTATCAGTTTGTACCGGCTCAACCTTGTCTTTGTATTCGGTTAAAGTAAAGTTCTCTTTAGCAGTATTGGTTAATAAAACAAAGTCTTTAGCCTTATCATAAAACTTGTCTTCGCTCACCATACCATATTTTACAAACAGGCCAATGTCGGTCCATTTTTCTTCGTAACCCTTGCGGTCGTTTTTAAACAGCTCTGCCAACTTATCAGCTACTTTTTTGGTGATGTAGCTGTTTATCTTTTTAACATTGCTATCGGCTTGTAAAAAGCTGCGCGATACGTTAAGTGGGATATCCGGTGAATCAATTACACCATGCAACAGCATCAAAAACTCGGGCACGATATCCTTAACCTCATCAGTAATAAATACCTGGCGAGAGAATAATTTGATCTTATTACGCTGGATCTCGAAATCCTTTTTAAGCTTAGGGAAATATAATACCCCAGTTAAGTTAAACGGATAATCAACATTTAAATGGATCCAGAATAATGGGTCCTCGCTAAACGGATATAATTCTTTATAGAATGACAGATAATCTTCATCTTTTAATTCAGCAGGCGCTTTTGTCCAGATGGGGCTGGTGTTGTTAATCACATTATCAACCTCAACATCGCTGTATTTAGGTTTGCCTTCTTCGTCAACACCATCCTCCACAGATTCGGTTTTTTTACCGAAGATGATAGGCACCGGCAGGAAGCGGCAATATTTATCTAATATTTCCTGTAAGCGATGTTTGCTTAAAAACTCTTCAGATTCGGCATTGATATGCAGGGTGATCTCGGTGCCACGTTCTTCAAGCGTACCTTCGCTTATTTCAAATTCCGTACTGCCATCGCAGATCCAGTGTGCGGGCTCGGCACCATCCTGGTAAGATAGTGTTTGGATCTCTACCTTATCTGCCACCATAAATGCAGAGTAAAAGCCCAAACCAAAGCGACCTATAATCTCGTTGGCATCTTTAGCTTCCTTAAACTTCTCCATAAACTCGGTGGCTCCCGAGAATGCGATCTGGTTAATGTATTTTTTTATTTCTTCGGCGGTCATACCCAACCCATTGTCGGATATAGTGATGGTTTTTGCTGCCTCATCAAAAGCAACCTCAACCCGCAGGTCGCCAAGCTCGCCGTTATATTGGCCCAATGAAGCCAGTCGTTTAATTTTTTGGGTAGCGTCAACCGCGTTTGATACCAGCTCGCGCAAAAATATCTCGGTATCAGAGTACAGGAATTTTTTAATTATCGGAAAAATGTTTTCGGTGTGGATCGAAATGGTTCCTTTTTCTTGCATAATTTTATAATCTAATTTCAGGGTTAATGTTTAGTAACAACCCTGCATATCAATGAGCGTTCCAAAGGTGGTTATTTGTCAAATTGGCATACTTCTTTTAAAAAAGCGGCAAACACATCCTGTAATTTTTTCATAGTCTCGTTATCCTTCACATTTCCATCAGCATCCATCTTAGATCGGATAAACCGTATCAAAAAAGTAGCGCTATTAACAACCTTTGCTGACAAAGCGCCCAAAGTGAGCAGGAGGGAACTATGCGCATACTCACCACCCAACGAAGCAGTTATCAAGGCCACTGGCTTATCAACCAGCGTACTGCTTGACACCAGCCAATCCAGCATGTTCTTCAATGAACCGGGAACGCCAAAAGCATATTCGGGCGTGCATATAATGAGGCCGTCGGCCTCTGTTAATTGTCGACGTAAAGCTGCTACAGCGGGCGGCGGAGTATCGGTATCCAATCCGGGATCAAACGGCGGGATTAGGGCCAGATCGGTATAGATAGTATATTCGATATCCGCAGGAGCTATTGAACCCAAATAAGTTAGTATGGCATGGTTGGACGAACCCTGGCGTAAACTGCCGGAAATGGCTAAGATCTTTTTCATAGTATTGATGGTGCCAAGTTATTATATCTCAAATAAATTAAAGAATATCGACTCGAAAAGAGCAGGCTTTTGACGCAGGTGATCCACTTTAAAATATGGATCACCTGGATCACTGTTTTTGATTAACGTATTGAAAATTAATATTTTAACTTTTCAAGCGGATCACTTTGGATCACTCTTATTAGTCAGGATTTTTAAGCATACGCATTAATTAGTTTGTTGATAATCAAATAATTGAAAATCGGGTATTTTTTGCCGATTTTTTTGATGTGGATCAGTAAAAGTGGATCACCCGGATCATTTTTTTTTGAGTTCTTAAAGGCTTTTGTACCTGCTAAAAATTATATACTTTTAGCAATCACATGGAACAAAAAAACAACAAAAAAACCATTTGGGCGTGGTGCATGTTTGATTGGGCTAACCAATCGTATAACATGGTTATAACCTCAACTATTTTCCCCGCTTATTATGTAGGAATCACAGCCCATACAATTTATGGTAAAAATACGGTTAGCTTTTTTGGCCATAAGTTTGTTAATACCGTATTGCAAAATTACGTTTTAGCTGTATCGTACCTGCTTATCGTGCTTTTATTGCCGATATTGACTTCCATAGCCGATTACCGCGGCGCTAAAAAGCTATATCTGCAATTGTTTACCTGGGTGGGCGCTTTGGCATGTGCCGGTTTGTTCTTTTTGAAAGAAGGCGGGCCAATAGAGCTTGGTATGATATGCTTTGGTTTAGCCACCATAGGTTACTGCGGCGGGTTTGTGTTCTATAACTCGTACCTCCCGCAAATAGCCACATTAGACAAGCAGAACGACGTGAGCGCGAAAGGGTTTATATATGGGTTTGCCGGCAGCATCGTAGTACAATTGGTTTGTTTGGTTGGGATATTATTTCACAATTCGTTTGGGATCACCGAAGATATGGGGGCGCGTATTTCATTCATCATTGTTTTTATATGGTGGATAGGATTTGCTATAATCCCTTTCAAAATACTGCCCAAAGGCGAACCTAATGCCGGGTCTCATAAATTCAATGTAATTACCGGAGGATTTAAAGAGTTGGCAAAGGTTTTCGGTAAAATCAAAACTATGCCGCTGGTTAAAAGGTTTTTACCTGCATTCTTCTTTTACTCGGTAGGTGTACAGACCATCATGTTGGTTGCTGCCGAATTTGCGGCCAAGGAACTGCACATGAAGGATGACGATTTAATTGCCATCATCCTTATCATCCAAGTGGTAGCTATAATAGGCGCATGGCTTACTTCGCTGGCATCTAACAAATATGGCAATACAAAAACCCTGATTGTGCTGGTAGTTTTTTGGACTTTAACCTGTTTGAGTGTTTACTATATAGCAAACCAAAACCAGTTTTATGTAGCTGCATTTGCAGTTGGGATAGTAATGGGTGGCGTACAATCATTATCGCGTTCAACATACGCCAAACTGTTACCACAAGACATCCCGGACACCGCATCTTATTTTAGCTTTTATGATGCCACTGAAAAACTTTCTATTGTCGTGGGCCTTGCAGTTTTCGCCTATGTAGAAGACCATACCAGCACCATGCGTAACTCGGCATTAGCCCTGGATTGTTTCTTTTTGGTGGGATTGGTATTATTGATAGCTTTATTTGTAGCTGAAAAGAAAGCTAAGGACATACAAATTGTACCATTAGCAGAGTAAAAGCGTACTTCTCCTATAACCTAAATATTAAATGAAAACTACTCATATCATCGCAGCCATATTTTTGCTGCTTACTTTAAGTTTCTGCATACCTGATACCATGCAAAGTATTGATGATAAGGTATCGCTGGATTTACTTAAGGCAGACTTTAAAGAAATAACTTTTAATATTGAAAGCAAGGCGCCCAATCCATATTATTTATGTGCCAAAAGCTCTTACGATTCAATAAAACAAAAGATCACAGCTTCAATAAACAAGCCGATGACTACTATCGAATTTTATCAGAAAGTATCGCCAATGTTTACCCTGTTGAATGACGAACACTTTAGTCTTCGTTTGGACGAAGGGCTTGTTAAAAAGTTAGAACTACAAAACCCCGACCTCTATTTCCCTTTCACGGTTTTTATAGATAAGGATAAAATTTTTATTGATAAATGTTTAAGGGAAGGTACAGCGGTAAAGAAAGGAGATGAAGTCCTTTCTATTAATAACGTTCCTTCAAAAGAGATATTAAATAGGTTCCGGCATGGCATGCTACTAAAAAGTAATGAAGAGAATTATTTTGAAAGACGGAATGAAGATCATTTTTATAGAAGTTTATTTTCGGAAATGGGTTTCCGGAATAATTTTAGCTTAAAATTTGCCAATAAAACGGTAAAAATAAAAGGCGTTCAAAAAAAGGTAATAACTGCACTTTGGGATTCAATTGATGATTTTACGTATGTCATACTTAACGAAAAAATTGGATACCTGCGCATAAACACGTTGGTAGCAGATAAGCGGCAAAAACTTGATTCGGGTTTAATTGTTTTTTTCAAGACGCTTAAACAGCAGCGCATCAATAAATTGATTGTTGACATCCGTGGTAATTTAGGCGGGAGCACAAAATTATCCAGGGATGTTTTCGACTACATTACCGATAAAAAATACAGCATGGATACTGGCGAAGAATACCTGCAAAATTCAAAAAACGTTTTTGAAAGTGATACAACGCTTGACGCTCCTAAGCGGATGGCGGATAAATTTATAGGACGAACAATTCTCTTAAATAATGTCACTTCCTATTCAAGTGCGCACATGATGGCAAACGCTTTTAAATATTATAAAATGGGAACTGTAATAGGACAAATAAGTGCTGAGCCATTATTTATTTCAGGCGAGGTCCGGGAAGCAATAACTTCAAATACCAAATGCAGCGTTTATTTCCCAACTAAAAATTTTTATCTGCCCGGATATGAAAAAAACAGTGCCTCTTACTTTGTCCCGGATTACCAGGTTTACCCAACCATAAATGACAGGGTTAAAGGTAAAGATCCGGCAGTAGATCTGGCCATTAAAATTCTCAGTGTTAATCGTTAATCTAAATAAGCGATAACCTTCAACAACTGATAACGTATATTTTAATTTAGCTTTAATGTTCGAAAAAAACAATAAAAAAACCATCCGCGCCTGGGCCATGTTTGATTGGGCTAACTCGGCGTATAACCTGGTGATAACCTCAACCATCTTCCCGGCTTATTACGTGGCTATTACTGAAAATAAAGCCAACGGTGATAAGGTAATGTTCTTTGGCCATAGCTTTGTGAATACAGCTTTGTCAAATTATGCTTTGGCGGCTGCTTACTTCGTTATTGTGCTAATGCTGCCCATCCTAACATCCATTGCCGATTATCGTGGCAATAAGAAAGCCTTTATGCAGTTTTTTACCTGGCTTGGCGCCGTAGCCTGTTGCTGTCTTTACTTTTTCAAGCTGGCTACCTTAGAGTTTGGAATTATTTGCTTTGCATTGGCCGCCATAGGATATAGTGGCGGCTTTGTGTTTTACAACTCCTATTTACCAGAGATAGCCACCGTTGATAACCAGGACTCGGTTAGCGCAAAAGGCTTTAGTTATGGCTACATCGGCAGTATGATCCTCCAGGTAATTTGTTTTGTATTTGTATTAGCGCCGGGTATATTTGGGATAACAGATACCAGTTTCCCGGCGCGTTTATCGTTTTTGCTGGTTGGTTTATGGTGGATAGGCTTTGCTCAAATTCCGTTTAAAGGTTTACCTGCGGGCAACGCAAAAGTTATTAATAAAAAAGTTAGTGTGTTACGTGGCGGCTTTATTGAGTTAGGTAAAGTATGGCAGCAGGTTAAACACATGCCTTTATTAAAGCGCTATTTACCGGCTTTCTTTTTCTACAGTATGGGCGTGCAAACCATTATGCTGGCGGCGGCCGGCTTTGGCGCAAAGGTATTACATCTGCCCACCACCAGTTTAATCACTATCATCCTTATCATTCAATTAGTGGCCATATTTGGTGCTAATTTAATGTCAAGGTTATCAGCAAAGTACGGTAACGTTTTTGTGCTAACCGGTGTGGTAATTATCTGGATCATTGTTTGTTTAATAGCTTATTTTATCAATAATGCTATACAGTTTTACCTGCTGGCTGCTGTGGTTGGTTTGGTAATGGGAGGGATCCAGTCCCTGTCCCGGTCAACCTATTCTAAATACCTGCCGCAGGATGCTACCGATACAGCCTCATTCTTCAGCTTTTATGATGTTACCGAAAAACTGGCCATAGTTGGCGGTATGTTCAGTTTCGCATTGATAGAAGATCTGACCGGCAGCATGCGCAACTCCATACTTGCGCTGGGCGTTTTCTTTATCGCAGGTTTGATATTGCTGATCGCTTTATATAAGCATGAACAAAATTTAAGCATGGTTAAGTAAACTCAAAACTCATCGCCCAAAACCCATTACTTTTTCTGAAATTAGCGGCGCATGAAAACCGAACTATTTATTCCCTGTTTTATAGACCAACTTTTCCCTGAAACAGCTTTTAATACCATTAAAGTTTTAGAAAAAGCCGGCTGTACGGTGGAATACAACCCCGAGCAAACCTGTTGCGGCCAGCCCGCCTTTAACGCCGGTTTTTGGGACGAGGCAAAAGATGTGGGAAGCAAATTTTTAAATGGCTTTTCGGAAGACAGCATTATTGTAACCCCGTCTGCATCGTGCACCGGTATGGTCAAGAACTATTATAACGATCTGTTTACCAATACCATTGTACACAACAAGTGCAGGGCCATACAAGGTAATATTTATGAGCTGTCGGATTTCCTGGTGAATATCTTGCAGTTTGATTATTTCGGGGCCGAGCTGGAAGGCCGTGCCGTTTACCACGATAGCTGCGCCGCTTTGCGCGAGTGCCATATCAAACAAGAACCCCGCCAGCTATTATCAAAAGTATTGGGACTGGAACTGGTAGATCTGCCGCAGGGCGACACCTGCTGTGGTTTCGGTGGTACCTTTGCTGTTAAGTTCGACGCTATATCAAGCGCTATGGCGCAGCAAAAGGTTGATATAGCCCTTTCTGTTGGCGCTGAGTATATAATTTCTACAGACGCATCCTGCCTGCTTCACTTGCAGGGCTATATCGATAAGAACAACCTGCCTATTAAAACCCTGCACCTGGCCGATGTTTTGACATTGGGTTGGGGTAACGTATAAGATATGGAAAATATTTTTGGTTGGATAAGACGTAACCCAAGTATAACAAAAACAGAAAAGATTATTTTGTACTTCTGTTTCGGAGCTGTTCCCGTATCGCTTTTTGGGCTCGCCTTATGGTCTAATTTTTTTGGACCCACAGGAACGGAAACTTTTTTAAAGGAGAGATCAGGAGAGAGTTTTGCGGGGAAAGTTGATTCACTTTATAATGACACTCGAAATCATAACGAGAGAACTGCTTTACTGTCGGATAAATCTAAGTTTGAATTATTTCCAGAATGGGTAAGTATTATTTCAAGAGGTGATTCGATCTTAAAAAGAAAAGGTTCTTTGATTATAGAAGTTTATAAGCCACATAAACAGAGGTTTTTCCTAAACTATAACGAGGTCGTAAAAGATTGGAATAAAAGATAATTTCGCCAGCTTCAAAATATCATCTGTAGTAATTTATAAGATGTTACTTAATTCATTGCGTATTAGAGTGTAAGTGCTTCAAAGTTTAAATGGATTAATTGATAGTATCTATTAACGAGACCATAAAATAGTATTGATTTTGATCTTAACGTATAAAAACGCCCTGATAAATCGGGGCACTTTTATGTCAAGGCGATCTCGTCTATTCTACTTTAGTATTACTCAACAAAGAAAGCCCTGCATCAATATACTGCCCGCCGGCAGTTTGTTTACAGTGTATGGCAATTATATTTTTACCGTTAGAAATTATCGCCGCCTTACCTTCGGCGTTTATAGGTACTACAGTATAAGCTGATGAATAACCGCTTATAATTGCTGCTTTTATACCGTTGATATAAACCTCACAATCTTCATCATGGTGAATGTATAAGGCCAATTTATCTTTATCATTTGCTGACAGATCGCCTAAATCAAACTCCTGGCGCATCCAAATATCTTTAGTGTTCCAAACGGTTTTGATATTGCCGCCCGGTGTCCCTCGGGTACCAAATCCGGCAGGGCCGCTTTTCCAGGTATTAGTATTAAAATCAGTTTTAAACCAATCGTCCTGTGGTATATCTGTGGTATACTTCCACGTTTTTGCCTCTTTTTGTGATGATGCTAATACTTCTTTAATGTATAAATTATCATGAATAGCCTTATAGTTTGACGCATAGATCTTATCAACCCCGCCTTTTATTACATCGCGATCATAAGTAAGCAACCCATTCAGTTCAACCTCAACATCAGTTATCTCGGTATAAACCGCGGCACTAAGGCCCATATTGGTTTTGTAAAGAGTTAAGTCGTTGGTAAATTTATCGTACAGGTCGGTATACTCTTTTTTATTGTTGATCATGATATAGGTATCGCCAACTTTCCAGGTATGGCCCGGAATAATAAAGCCGATGCCACCATATTCGCCGCAGGCCAAAACCTGCTTGTTGCTAAACGGTACCGCCGGGGGTGGGTAGCTATGGATATCCAAAAAATCGCCCACACCAAAGTGGTTGCCACCGCTGGCCTGGTTAATTAAGCGCGATGGATCAAGCTTATGCACCATTTTAACTAAGCCTGCGGTATTATGCTACGCCTGTGCTTCGTTAAAAATAACCCAGGTAACAATGCTTGGCGAGTTCCAGTGGGTGCGGATCAACCTTGTCAACTCCGACCTGAACTCTACTGTATCAACCGGTGGCACATGTTCGGTATAAGAGTTTGGCGATGGCATATCCTGCCAAACCATTACGCCCAGCTTATCGGCCCAATAATACCAGCGGTAGGGCTCGTACTTAATATGCTTACGCACCATGTTAAATCCAAACTTCTTTATCATTTCCAGGTCGTACTTTAAGGCTTCGTCGGTGGGGGCAGTGTAACCGCCATCGGGCCAAAAGCCCTGATCCAACGGCCCCAATTGGAACAGGAATTTATTGTTTAAGTACAATTTTTTGTAACCGCCATCCTCCTCGACAGAAATTTTACGCATTCCAAAATAACTGGTTATCGCATCAGTAGTAGCGCCATCTTTATTTAGGGCAATATCCAGGTTATACAAAAACGGGCTATCCGGCGACCATAATTTAGGATTATCAACTTTAATACTCGTCTCTTTATTAGGTGCTACCAAAACGGTTGTAACAGTATTATTGCCATCTTTAACTTTTACCGAAACCATTGCGCCCCTTGCTGTTCCGGAAGTGCTCACAGTAAGCTTAACCGCCGAATTATCAACATCAGGCACTATTTTAATATCTCTTATACTAACCACAGCAACAGGCTCCAGCCAAACGGTTTGCCAAATACCGGTAACCGAAGTATACATAATGCCCTGTGGCTTTAAGGTTTGTTTACCGCGTGGCTGGCCGCCGTTGTCTGTGGGGTCATAAACACGCACGGTAAGCTCCTGCTTGCCGGTTTCTATCAGTGCCTTGGTAATATTATAGGTAAAAGGGTCGTAGCCGCCTTTGTGCAAACCTATATGTTTGCCATTTACAAACACTTCCGATTCATAATCAACCGCGCCAAAATGTATTAACACCTGCTTGCCTTTCCAGCCTGACGGCACAGTAAACGTACGGCGGTACCATAAACGGTCGTGGTGTTCCATAACCCCCGACAGGGCAGACTCAACCGGAAACGGTACCAATATGGTTTTATCCAGCTTGGCTGTTGGTAATGCGTCGCCTGTAGCGCCGGGCTGATATTGCCATAAGCCGTTAAGGTTAAGCCATTCTTTACGTACCAGTTGTGGGCGCGGATACTCGGGCAATACATTGGCAGGGTTTACATCTTTGGCAAACTTACTCATTAACGGAGCCGTTTTAAGCGCCCAGCTTTGCGCAAATGATGTATACCCAAGGCCCGTACATACTAAGAGTACAAACAGTTTTTTAAAATTCATAGGAAAAGAAGATAGGTTGTATATCGATTTGGTTTAGATAGCTAAACTAATGAAAGTTTTTAATAATGCCTACGCATTATGGTTGCAGTTTGGCAACTATTTTGCTACAATACACTATGCAACCTTACAAAACAGCCAACGCTGACACGGGCGTAGTTGCCTATGAAACAGGCAAAGACAGCATCAGCATACAATTCAGGGATGGGTCGGTATATGTTTATACCAATAAAAGCGCCGGACCGGCTGCTGTCGCCGAAATGAAGTCGCTTGCTAAAAAAGGCGCGGGATTAACCACCTATATCAATCAGCACGTCAGGGATCATTACAAGGTAAAATTGAGATAATATTGCTATCGCGACCGCCAATAATTCCAATAATTTCTCTAAATTCGCCACTCAAAATAAATGGTCACACACGTAGGTGACCGCGAAACGTAATTTTATAAACTTTAAATCATAGTTGTAGATGATTAATATTACACTACCCGATGGGTCCGTTCGTCAGTATGACGCGGGGATCACTGCCATGCAGATAGCCTTGTCTATCTCTGAAGGCCTGGCTCGTAACGTATTAGCCGCCGAAGTTAACGGCGAAGTTTGGGACGCAAGCCGCGCCATTGAAAAAGATTCAATCGTAAAACTGTTAACCTGGAATGATACCAAGGGGAAATCAACCTTCTGGCATTCATCGGCCCACTTAATGGCCGAGGCTCTGGAAGCTTTGTACCCGGGAACAAAATTCGGTATCGGCCCGGCTATCGAGACCGGCTTTTACTATGATGTTGACTTTGGCGACAAGGTTCTATCGTCAGATGAATTTAAACAAATTGAAGATAAAATAATTGAGCTGGCAAGAACCAAGGAAGAGTTTGTCCGCAAACCTGTATCTAAAGCTGATGCTATTGCTTATTTCACTGAAAAGGATGATGAATACAAGCTTGACCTTTTAAAGGACCTGCCTGACGGTGCCATTACTTTTTATACACAGGGCAACTTTACAGATTTGTGCCGCGGCCCACATATCCCAAACACCGGCTTTATTAAAGCCGTTAAGGTAATGAGCCTTGCCGGTGCCTACTGGCGCGGTGATGAGAGCCGCAAACAGTTAACCCGTATTTACGGTGTAACGTTCCCTAAAGCAAGCGAATTAACAGATTACCTTCATTTACTGGAAGAAGCTAAAAAACGCGATCACCGTAAACTGGGTAAAGAGCTGGAGCTGTTTGCTTTCTCTGAAAAAGTTGGTATGGGCTTGCCATTATGGTTGCCTAAAGGAACTGCCTTGCGCGAGCGTTTGGTTAATTTCCTGCAAAAGGCACAGCAAAAAGCAGGTTATGAGCAGGTTATCACACCGCATATCGGCCACAAAAACTTGTACGTTACGTCCGGTCACTATGAAAAATATGGTGCCGATTCGTTCCAGCCGATAAAAACACCACAGGAGGGAGAGGAGTTCTTCCTTAAACCGATGAACTGCCCGCACCATTGCGAGATATATAAAACAAAACCACGCTCATACAAGGATCTTCCGGTTCGTTTGGCTGAGTTTGGTACCGTTTACCGTTACGAGCAAAGCGGCGAGCTGCACGGCTTAACCCGTGTGCGCGGCTTTACACAGGATGACGCACACTTGTTTTGCCGCCCTGACCAGGTAAAGGAAGAGTTTAAGAAAGTAATTGACCTGGTACTATACGTATTTAAAGCCTTAGGTTTTGATGATTATACTGCACAGGTATCGCTTCGCGATCCTGAAAACAAGGCTAAATATATCGGTACTGATGAGAATTGGGCATTAGCCGAGTCTGCTATTATTGAGGCTGCTGAGGAAAAAGGTTTAAAAACCGTAGTTGAATTGGGTGAAGCAGCATTTTATGGCCCTAAGCTTGACTTTATGGTTAAAGACGCGCTGGGCCGTAAATGGCAATTGGGTACCATCCAGGTTGATTATAACCTGCCTGAGCGCTTTGAACTGGAGTATACAGGCAGCGACAATATGAAGCACCGCCCGGTAATGATCCACCGTGCGCCGTTTGGTTCGTTAGAACGTTTTGTGGCAGTATTGATAGAACATTGCGCCGGTAATTTCCCGCTTTGGTTGTCACCCGAGCAGTTTATTATTTTGCCTATCTCGGAAAAGTATGAAGAATATGCAAAAAAACTTTCAGATGAGTTAAAGAATTCCGATATTTGCGGGCTGATTGACTTTAGGGATGAAAAGATCGGACGAAAAATCCGTGATGCTGAAGTTAAAAAGATCCCATATATGCTGATTGTGGGCGAAAAAGAAGCTAATGAAGAAGTAGTTTCGGTTCGTAAACATGGTCAGGGCGATTTGGGAAGTATGAGCATAGAAGAATTTAAACAACAAATAATTAAAGAAATAACGGTATAACTTGGCATTAAACAAACCCTTCAACAGAGGACCAAGGCTTCCTTTCAAGAAAAAAGAAGCTGAACACAACATTAATCAATTTATCAGGGCTGCAGAAGTTCGTTTAGTAGGCGACAATGTAGAGCAGGGTGTCTTTTCATTAAAAGATGCTTTGGCTATCGCCGAAGAGCAGGAACTTGACCTGGTAGAGATCTCTCCAAACGCGGTTCCGCCGGTTTGTAAGGTAACGGACTATAACAAGTTTATTTACGAGCAGAAGAAAAAGCTTAAAGAGATTAAAAGCAATGCCAAGCAAACGGTTATTAAAGAAATTCGTTTCGGACCGAATACTGATGATCATGACTTTGATTTTAAATTAAAGCATGCCACCAAGTTTTTGGAAGCAGGCGAGAAGGTAAGGGCTTACGTACACTTTAAAGGCCGTGCAATTGTATACAAAGAACAAGGCGAGATATTATTGCTGCGTTTTGCACAAGCTTTAGAAGAAGTGGGTAAAGTAGAGCAACTACCAAAATTAGAAGGTAAACGTATGTTTTTAACCGTAGCCTCAAAAGGAGCTAAGAAATAATTAAAGTGTGCTTTGTGCACAGTAAAGATAAAGCGTTGAGATAACGCCTGTAACTAACACAAATAAATAATAGCTATGCCAAAAATGAAAACCAATTCCAGTGCAAAAAAGCGTTTTAAGCTTACTGGAACCGGTAAAATTGCAAGAAAAAACGCATACAAAAGCCACATCTTAACCAAGATGTCAACAAAACGTAAGCGTAACCTAACTCACACCAGTTTAGTTTCTGATGCTGATATGGGTAACGTAAAACGTATGCTTTGTATCGGAAAGTAATTAATTAATTTTTAACCAGGTATTCGAGTTTTAAAGTCCATTAAGGCACTCACTACCAAAAACAAACAACATGCCACGTTCAGTTAACGCCGTAGCGTCGAGAAGACGCAGAAAAAGGATCATGATCCTCGCCAAAGGTTATTGGGGATCAAGAAGCAAGGTTTATACCGTTGCTAAAAACACAGTAGAAAAAGGTTTACAATACGCTTACCGCGATAGAAAAACCAAGAAAAGAGAATTCAGAGCTTTATGGATCCAACGTATCAACGCTGGTGCACGTCAGCACGGAATTTCTTACTCACAATTGATGGGTAAATTAATCAAAAGTGAAATTGGTTTAAACCGTAAAGTATTAGCTGATTTAGCGATGAATCACCCTGATGCTTTCAAAGCAGTAATCGACGCAGTAAAATAAGCGTATTACACATTATATAAAAAGACCCTTTCCAATTTGGTAAGGGTCTTTTTTTTGCTTTAATATTAGTGAATATAGTTTTAAAAGTACTTAAACTGATCTTAATCTATCTTTAATTGTAATATTCTCATTATATGAGCCTGTTTTTTGCCTGTTATTTTCCACAGGGGATAAAAACCCAAGTTTTTCCCATTATATTAGACAAACTAACTGATATCATAATTAAAAAAACATGAAGAAACTCTTACTTTATGGTTTTGCGGTGCTATTGTGCAATTTTGCCCGGGCGCAGCAAACTTACCCCGTAAACGGCGTGCAGGATATCCGCCCCGGATTGTATGCATTTACTAACGCAACCATTGTTGTTAGTGCCGCTCAAACTATTACCAATGGTACTTTATTGGTTAAAGACAGGATGATTGAGTCTGTTGGCCCTGCAGGTGCTATTCCAAAAGGTTATGTTGTGGTTGATCTGAAAGGGAAATTTGTATATCCCGGATTGATCGACGCTTATACTACGTATGGTTTACCTGATGCGCCAAGGCAAGCCGGCGCGTTTACCTTTACACGCCCTGCGCCAACACCGGTTTCAACAAAAGCCGGCGCTTACGGCTGGAACGAAGCTATTCGCCCGGAAGTGAACGTAAAATCTATTTTTCATGCTGATGCCGCCAAAGCCGAAGCAATGAAAAAAAATGGTTTTGGCGCGGTACAATCATTGATACATGATGGTATAGCCCGGGGTACATCGGTAGTAGCTACATTAGGGGACGAACGTGATAACCTGGTTATTTTAAATGGCGAAGCTGCTGCAAACTACTCTTTCAGCAAAGGTACGGCGCCCACAAATTACCCGTCATCATTAGCGGGAAGTATAGCCTTATTGCGCCAAACTTATTTAGATGCGCAATGGTACAAATCGCAAAAAGATGAGTATAACATATCATTATTAGAGTTTAACCGCACGCAATCATTACCACAAATATTTGAGGTAACGGACCCACTTGCTGTATTACGTGCTGATAAAATAGCCAAAGAGTTTGGTGTAAAATATATTTATAAAACAGATGGTGATGAGTATCGCCGTATAGATGCGATGAAGGCTACCAGCAGCAGTTTTATTATCCCGCTTACTTTTCCCGATGCTTTTGATGTAGAGGACCCATTGCAGGCACGCAGGGTTACTTATCAGCAGTTAAAAGACTGGGAACTGGCACCAGGCAACCCAGCTGTTATGGAAAAAGCAGGGATCCGTTTTGCCCTTACATCTTACGGCTTAACCAATCCGCGTGATTTCTGGACAAACCTGCGCATAGCAATTGATCGCGGACTGAGCCAGGCCCAGGCCTTAAAATCGCTGACAGAAATTCCGGCAGAGATGTTAGGCGTGTCTGATAAGATAGGTACGTTAGCAAAAGGCAAACTGGCTAATTTTATCATTACGTCTGATAGTTTATTTAAAAAGGAGAATGTAATTTACGAAAACTGGGTAGAGGGTAAGCAATACGTGGTTAGCCGCGTTAGCCCCATAAACCTTGCCGGTACTTATAAAGTATCAGGCGATGGTTTGGCTGGTGTTACATTAAGAGTTGCCGGTACCCCGGGATCATACGAATTAAACGTTCAGCGTACAGGTGCAGACAGCGTACGTGCACGTGGTACTATTACCCGTACCGGTGACATGGTGAGTTTATATTTCGACCTGAAAACTAATCCAACAGGTACTATCCGCCTTAGCGGTTATATATCATCAGTATCGCCAATAACCTTAACCGGCAGCGCTATATTGCCTGATGGTACGGCTACCAGCTGGACAGCAACATCAAACGGTGTTGTGCCGCCGGTAACC
Organism: Mucilaginibacter sp. UYCu711; assembly: GCF_050433825.1. NCBI lineage: Bacteria > Pseudomonadati > Bacteroidota > Sphingobacteriia > Sphingobacteriales > Sphingobacteriaceae > Mucilaginibacter > Mucilaginibacter sp. UYCu711. Next base: position 253,256 of record NZ_JBNPWM010000006.1, read on the forward strand.
GAACGTAAAGATACGCCTAAACCTAACCTAACAACAGGGCCGGTGGTTTACCCGTTTGCCGCTTTTGGTAATGCCGTATTGCCAACTGCCGAAACGGTATTATTTAAAAATGCTACCGTTTGGACAAACGAAAAAGAAGGTATCCTTAAAAATGCTGATGTACTGATAGAAAACGGAAAGATAAAAGCAGTTGGTAAAAACCTGGCGGCAGGTGCCGCTAAAGTTATTGATGCTACCGGCAAGCACATTTCTGCAGGTATTGTTGATGAGCACTCGCACATAGCCATTACCAATGGGATAAATGAAGGTACGCAAGCTGTTACCGCCGAAGTACGGATGGGCGACGTATTAGATCCCGAAGATATTAATATTTACCGTCAGGCAGCCGGCGGCGTTACCATGTCGCAAATATTGCATGGTTCGGCCAACCCGATTGGTGGTCAAAGTGCATTGATTAAACACCGCTGGGGTGTATTACCCGAGCAATTAAAGTTTGAAGGTGCAGATGGCTTTATAAAATTTGCACTGGGCGAAAACGTAAAGCAAAGCAGTTCGAGTGCGCAACCGGGGCCAAACACCCGTTTCCCGCAAACCCGCATGGGTGTTGAGCAGGTTTATGTTGATGCCTTTACCCGTGCTAAAGCATATAAAGCGGCGCTTGCGGTAAAAGGTAACAACGTCCGCCGTGATTTGGAGCTGGAAACCTTGGTTGAGATATTGGATAACAAGCGTTTCATTACGTGTCACTCTTATGTGCAATCAGAAATAAACATGCTGATGCATGTGGCCGATTCTATGGGTTTCCGGGTTAATACCTTTACCCACATATTAGAAGGCTATAAAGTGGCTGATAAAATGAAAGCGCGTGGTATTGCCGCTTCTACGTTCTCCGACTGGTGGGCTTATAAAATGGAAGTAAGCGACGCCATCCCGTATAACGGAAAGATAATGACCGATGTAGGTGTTGTTACCGCGTTTAACTCGGACGATGAAGAAATGGCCCGCCGCCTTAACCAGGAGGCCGGTAAAGCGGTTACTTATGGCCACATGAATGAAGAGGATGCTTTGAAGCTGGTTACGCTTAACCCTGCAAAAATGCTGCATATTGATAATAAAGTTGGCAGTATTAAAGCAGGTAAAGATGCTGATCTGGTGCTTTGGTCAACTAACCCGTTATCTATCTATGCTGTCGCCGAAAAGACTTATATAGACGGAGTACCTTATTGGGATTATGAAAAAGACGCAGCTAAACAAAAAGCGTTAAAAGCCGAAGAGGGCCGCATTATCCAAAAAATGCTGGATGCTAAAAACAAAGGTGCTGCAACACAAAGGCCGACAGGTGGTGGCGGAAGACGCCCGGGCTATACTTGTGACGATGTTGAAGAAAGCGCCTATGTAGTAGCTGATGAATATAACGGAATGCTTAACAGGAAATAAGATCGACAAGATGAAAAAGACATTAATTTTTGGAGGATTATTGCTAAGCGCGGTCCTTACCTATGCGCAGGCCAACATATCGCCTGCTAAACCACAAAGTAAACAAATAATTATAACGGGTGCTACCATACATATTGGTAATGGCCAGGTTATAAACAACGGCTACATAGCTTTTGATAAAGGCAAAATAACCGCCGTAGGCGAAGGAGCAGCACCTAATGCGGCCGGTGCTGAGATCATAAACGCTGCCGGTAAACAAGTATATCCGGGTTTTATATGCCCTGTAACTACTTTAGGCTTAATAGAAGTAGAGGGCGGCGCAAAGGGCACGGTGGATGATGAAGACACCGGCGACCTTAATCCTAACCTGCGAGCGATTGTTGCTTATAACACCGATTCGAAAGTTATCCCTACCGTACGTTCAAATGGGATCTTACTGGCGCAACCTACACCGAATGGTGGTACTATTTCGGGCCAGTCATCAGTAGTACAACTGGATGCCTGGAATTGGGAAGATGCTGCTTATAAAACTGATATTGCTGTTCATTTAACCTGGCCGGCAGCTGGCGGTGGTGGTCGAAGAAGAGGCCCTGTTGTTGCAGTTCCTGGCGCCGAGTCGCCGGACGAAGCAAGGATAAAATCCTTAGACGCGATAAACAACCTGTTTGCACAGGTAAAAGCTTATTCAGAAGCGGCACCATCTATAGTAAACTTGAAGTTAGATGCGATGAAGGGCCTGTTTAACGGCACCAAAAAACTATTTATAATTGCCGATGGCGCTAAAGAGATAATTGAGGCGGTAACATTTTCAAGCAAATGGGGTGTACAGGCGGTAATAGTAGGTGGTAAAGAATCATACCTGGTAACATCGGTTTTAAAGGCACACAACGTCCCGGTTATCATTCGCGAAACGCAAACCCTGCCGGCCCGGGATGAAGATGATGTTTACCTGCCTTATAAATTACCAAAGATACTACAGGACGCAGGAGTGCTTTATGGGTTAACCGGCATTGGTTTCTGGCGCCAGCGTAACTTGCCTTTTGAAGCCGGTCAGGCTGTTGGTTATGGCTTAACCAAAGAGCAGGCCTTAAGCATGATCACTATAAACAACGCTAAGATATTAGGTATTGATAAAACCACCGGAACGTTGGAAACAGGTAAGGATGCTAATCTGTTTATATCAGAAGGTGATGCTTTGGATATGATTACCCTTAGAGTAGACAACGCGTTTATACAGGGAAGAAACATCAACCTTGATAATTTACATAAACAACTGTATAAAAAGTACGCTGATAAATACAGCCTGAAAACTGATTGATAATAATCAGACAGTAAAGCGAAAAAGCCCCGCCTGTATATCAGAAGCGGGGCTTTTTAGTTAAGCGCGTTTTAACTTACTAAGGAGATAGTGAACAGCTAAACCAAGTATAGTCCAGTAGATAGCAAATCCTACAAGGAAAAACGGTGGCGGGGTATCCGGATCCTGGTGCAAAAATTTAATAAATGGCAATAAAGGCCCCATCAGGATAATTTTAATAGGGGATAGTACGGTTGACAGGAAAGATTTCCAGGCTATTTGTGTACCTGATGCGAATAACGTTTCAGGCTGTTGACCTAATAATACGGAAGTGCCTAAGACAAAGGCAAATGCACATACAACAAAGATGATGGTAAATTTAAGTTTAGAGGTTTTCATGTTCTTTTAATGTTTAATGATCGTTTTAATAATTTTTAAGGTTTAATTTTCTTTGGTGAACATTCTTTCGCCCCCCGGACGCTTCATGATCATTTGTTTTTTATCGATATCAAATTCAAAAGTTATTCCGTTTACACCTTCAATTTTGAAGATGTTTTGTGCCGTAGCTTCAAGTGGGGCAGCACCCTCTCTTGGTGGTTTAATATATAACGTACTACCGGTCCTGGTGATGGTAAATTTAACCGGGGCATCTGCAGTAGCGTAAACGCCAACATATTTGTCAAGCAATTCTGTACTAATAGCCATCGCTTCAAAAGAGGGGATGTTAAAGGGTTTATTGTAGTAGATATCTGTAATCCCTTTCATAATATCTCCCACAGGGTAAACCTTGGCATTTGTTGTGTAAGCCAGCGCCAGTTTTTCTGCGGGCATATAAGCCAGCCAGGCACCATAATTATCACCGCCGCCTGTATGGCCGTAAAACGTTCTGCCACCAAACTCAAAAGGTTCCATTCCTGAACCTTCATCATCCCGAATGGTTGTCATGATAGCGAGATGTTGTTTAGATATTAATTTTAACTCAAACAACGCATGGATGAATTTAGCCATATCGGCGGGTGTTGAAATAATAGAACCCGCCCCAAAAAGGATACTTGGATGTGTTTCGGGTTCCTGTTTCCAGCTACCCGAATACCGGTAAGTAAGACTTTCATTGTTATTTACATCGATGCTGCCTGTAGCGATATAAGTGTCTTTAATCCCGATCTTTGAAGTAATACGTTGTTTAAGATTTTCAGCATAGGTTTTGCCGGTTACTTTTTCAATGATCATCCCTAATAGGGTAAAGCCTGAATTACTATATTGATGTTTTGTGCCCGGCTCAAAGTCGGGTTTGCCTTTATAGATGAGATCAAGGATCTCGTCCCTGGTCATGGGGCTTGTTTTTGACCGGGTGCGCATGTTAGGATCAATAAGCGCGTCATGGATACCACTGCGATGTGACAGGATGTTAGCGATAGTGATCTTTCCGGCATTAGCTACCTGCGGGTAGAATTTGCCAAGGGTATCTGTAAGTTTTAACTTGCCTTCTTCTACAAGCTGATAGATCATCACAGCTGTGTACATCTTGGTGATCGAGCCTATACGGTATCTGCTTTCGGCTGTTAATGGTTTCTTTACTGTTTCATCTACCTGTGCATAACCTATGGATCGATTATAAATTACTTTACCATCTTTAGCAATAACCAGTGTACCCATCGCCTTGTTTTTTTCAGCGAGCCGGTCAAAATACTGGTCTAACTTTGCCTGGTCAAATGTCTGTGCATAGCCCGTACTAAACATCGCCAGTGCCAATAATGTTACAAATGATATTTTAAGATTCATTGTCTTGATTTTATGTATTTAAATTATAAAAGTACTTTGCGATACAAAGTTAAATAAAAACACTTTGTATTTCAAAGCGTTTTTGTAAAAAAATATTTCTTAGCTCGGAAATGCTAGTTATCGGGGTCAGGTATTAAACAACAAAGCCTCGTCCTGGTTAACAGGGGCGAGGCTTTGTAATACTACTACCTTGTAGCTTAATTATGGGTAATTGATTTGTGGGTGGCCAGTTTATGACTAACGGCATTACCCTGAGTAACCGCTTTTAAAGAATTCTCCAGGTCCATATATTGTTTAAAATTGCGTACGTCGGTATCCACCATGTTTTTAAACAATGGGTTTAATACATGTGCTATACTGGCGCCAACGCCGCCTGCCGGTGGCTGATAAGTTATTACCACATCAACCAAAGTGCCTTTACCATCTTCTGTATCGCGGAAAAACACTTTACCGGCATTATCAATTATTGAATCGGGCAATGAGCTCCAGCCAATCATTTCGTTAGGTTTATCCTTAACAATTTCGGCATCCCAACTTATAGTACCTACGCCGGTTGGTAATTTTAGTACCCAGCGCGACCGGGTATCATCTATCACCTCAATACTTTCCAGGTGGTTCATAAATAAAGGCAGGTTATCCAGCTTGCGCCAGAACTTATAAACCTCTTTACGCGGTTTATTGATGGTAAAAGCCGTGCGGATACTGATATCAATAGGCTGCTGCGTGTTCTTACCAATTTTTGAATAAATAGCGCAGTGGCCGCTAACCCCGCGATTTAAAAGATATGCGCCTGCACCCATCTTTAAAGCGCTGGTAAACGGACTTGAAAATATGTTGCCCAAGCCATTTAATGCCAGTTTAACACCTGCGGCGATTGAGATATAACGCTCTGGCCAGTTAAGGTTGATGTCTGCAGCTTGTTTATATGTGGTAGTCGTGGTTACCGGTGTTAATGTTATAGTTTCCATAAAATGTAGTTTTTGTAACTGTATACTTAACAGCCTTTTAGTAAAAAATGTTTTACAGATACTGAAACCAATACTTAAAAAACGGCGAATATCATTATCTTACCTTCGATATTTAAAGGTTATTGCATGAGTTGGATTAAAAATTATAGCAGTATGATTTGGCTGATAGCCGGTATAATTGCCGGCAGTATTATCGGCATTGTTTTCGGTAAGCAGGCCGAAGTGTTGAAACCTATCGGCGACATGTTTTTAAACCTGTTGTTTGTGGCTGTTATACCCGTAGTTTTCTTTTGTATAGCCTCGGCAATTGCCAATTTAAACGGTGGGCAAAAGCTTACCCGCATTATGGTTACCATGACCGCTGTTTTTTTAATGACGATATTGCTTGCCGCAATAGTTACCATGATAGCGGTATGGATCTTCCCTGTCCACCAGCACGTAACGGTTACTGCCGAAATGATGAAGCAGGGCGAGGGTGGTAAACTAACCGGCGAACAGATAACCCAACTATTCACCACCGGCGAGTTTTACCAGCTGCTCTCGCGCAAAAATATGCTGGCCATGATCATCTTTAGCATTTTAATAGGATTTGCTACACTCAGGTCGGGCGATAAGGGCGAACCTTTCCGCAAGCTTTTAGATGCCGGTGCCGAGGTGTTTAAAAATGTATTTACCCTGATAATGAAGTTAGGGCCATTAGGATTGGGTGCTTACTTTGCTTACCAGGTAGCCGTGTTTGGGCCATCGTTATTTGGCACTTATGCGCATGCAATGGGTATAGGTTATGGGGTTAGTATATTTTATTACCTGGTTTTTTACAGCTTATTTGCATTTATTGCGGGTGGTATAAAGGGGATAAAAAGGTATTGGAAAAACAATATCATACCATCGGCCACGGCGGTAGGTACGTGCAGCAGTATAGCCACTATCCCTGCAAATTTGGAAGCAGCCAAGGGTATGGGCATTTCTGATACAGTTGCGGGCATTGTATTACCATTATTCGGAGCGTTGCATAAGGATGGTTCCAGTATTTCGTCCATTTTAAAAATGGCTGTGGTATTTGCCATGTTTGGTAAAAGCTTTAATAGCCCGGATATTATATTATTAGCACTTGGTATGACTGTTTTAGTAAGTATTGTTGAAGGTGGAATACCTAATGGTGGTTATATAGGCGAGTTATTATTTATATCTGCCTATGGTTTCCCGCCCGAGGCTTTACCACCGGCCATAATTATAGGTACGCTTATAGACCCTGTAGCTACTTTACTTAATGCAACCGGCGATACCGCCGCGGCCATGATAATTAGTAAATTTGTTGAAAAGGATACGATAAAACACCATGCAATTACAGCCGACTAAATACTCCATTGTAAACGAAGATTTTTTACCTGCAACTGAAGCCTCGGTAAAAATAACCGACCTGGCGCTGCAACGTGGCTACGGCATTTTTGATTTCTTTAAGATCTTAAACGGTGAGATTAAGTTTTTAGAAGATCATTTGGATCGTTTCTATAATTCGGCCGAACAGATGCATTTGCCGGTTGATCAAACCCGCGACGAGTTAAAAGCAATGCTTTTCGAATTGATGAAAAAGAATGATCTGCCCGAATCGGGCATTAAGATCACTTTAACGGGTGGTTATACTCCGGATGGGTACTCGATAGCAAAACCCAATATGATCATCACACAGCAAGCCTTAACGCTTAATAAGGGCGATATAGCACCCGGCATTAAACTCATTACCCATTCGCACCAACGGCAGCTTGCCCATGTTAAAACTTTGGACTACCTGATGGCGATATGGCTGCAACCCTTAATTAAGGAAAAAGGCGCCGATGATGTATTATACTTTAGCCACGGAATTATTAGGGAATGCCCGCGCGCCAATTTCTTTATCGTAACCCAAAACAACGAGGTTATAACAACCGCTACCAACATTTTAAAAGGAGTTGTACGCAAGCAATTATTAGCTATTAAAGACAGCGGATTTAACCTAACCGAACGCGATATCACCCTTGAGGATCTGCGCTTGTGTAAAGAAGCGTTTATCACCAGCTCAACAAAAAATATTTTACCGGTTATAGCCATTGACGGCAAAGCGATAGGGAACGCCGTGGCCGGTGATGTGAGCACTCAATTAGCGGCAAAACTTAAAGAACTGTTATGATATTTGGGTGATTTTCGCACATTATACGCTGTAACAATATGCCCTTAATTTAGTCTACTGTAAGAGTTTATGATAGACACTAAAAAAGCGATCTATTTTATCGCGCTGATCTTATTATCCACTGGTTTCTATACCCAAACCAAGGCGCAAAGCGGTGGTACACTCACGCTTGTTGTTTTAAACGAAAAGTCGCAGCCTGCCGAAGGCGCCGGTGTAAAGCAATTATTAGCTAATAAACTAATCAATAGCGTTATTGTAAATGCCAAGGGTATGGCCGGTTTTGAAGGGCTACCCGCTGGCTCTTATACACTCACCATCAGTTATACCGGCTATAAAGAAATCACGCGCAATTACACCTTCCCTTCAAATATCTATATCGATACCATCAAATTGCAACCTGATAACACCAACCTGCAACAGGTAAATATTGTTGCCCGAGCGCCGGCTATAGAACACAAGCAGGGCAAAACCATAGTTAATGTAGAAGCATCAGTTACCAATGTGGGCTCAACGGTGTTAGAAGTGTTGGAGAAATCGCCGGGTGTAACCGTTGACAGGAATGGCGGTATTGCCATGCAGGGTAAAGCAGGCGTATTGGTAATGATTGATGATAAGCCGACTTATCTATCAGGTTCCGACCTGAATAACCTGCTAAGCAGCATGAGCTCGACCAACGTATCACAAATAGAGCTGATAACCAGCCCGACAGCTAAATACGATGCCAGCGGCAACGCGGGTATTATTAACATTAAAACAAAAAAGAATAAGCAACAGGGGTTTAACGGGTCGTTCACTACATCGGCTGGTATAGGTGTTTACCCTAAAAACAGCAATAGTTTAATTTTAAATTACCGGGTTGGCAAGGTTAATATGTTCTTTAATTATAACGCTAACATACTTAAATACCTAACCGACCTGTATGCTTTCCGGAAGTATTACGACGCTAATAATGACATCACTGCGCAGCTTGACCAGCCCGGCGGTTTTACAGGTAACCTGTTTAATAATATCCTGAAAACAGGATTGGACTATACTGTTTCGGAAAAAACCACGATAGGCTTTGCAATTGGCGGCATAACCGTTAGCCGCGTTGGCGGCAACGTGGGTACGGCAACCTGGTTAAACCCGGCAGGAGTGGCCGACTCATCAATTTATACCACCAACAATACAAATAATCAGCTAAGAAATGGCTCGGTTAATTTAAATGCCAGGCATACCATATCCAAAACGCAGGACCTGTCTGCCGATTTTGATTACCTGCATTATACCACCACCAGTACTTCCGATTACGATAACCGGTTATTAAAAGCAGGGGGTTATGATGAGCAATCGCGTGGCCATATCCCTACAACTATTAACATTACCTCCGGTAAAATTGATTATAACCAGAAGATAGGGAAGGAGACGACTTTTCAATCGGGCTGGAAATCATCAATGAGTAAAACGGATAACCTGGCATCCTATCAAAATTTAATAGGATCGACCTGGGTGGATGATAATAACAGGAACAATCATTTTGTTTATGCTGAGGATATCCACGCTTTATATAGTACAATAGAAAGTAAGTATAAGAAAATAAGCTACCAGCTGGGTGTAAGGTATGAGCATACCGGTTATAACGCACGCCAATATGGTAATGCCGTTCAGAAAGATACCGCGTTCACCAAAAACTATGGCGGCTTTTTCCCGAGCGGGTATCTTACTTTCCAGGTTGATACAGCTAACGGGTTTACTTTAACCGTTGGACGGCGTATTGACCGCCCAATATTTCAAACACTGAACCCGTTTTTGTCTATCATTAATAAGTACACGTATATGACGGGTAACCCGTTCATATTACCGCAATACACCTGGAACTTCGAGCTGAGCCATCAATATAAAAGCTGGTTAACTACTACGGTTTCTTACAGTGATATCAAAAACTATTTCTCGCAGATCTTCCTTAACGGCGCTACAACAGATATCATATTATATACCCAGGGCAATGTGGGGCATACCAGTAATTTTGGTGTGTCGTCAGTTGTGGCGTTGGCGCCGGTGCATTGGTGGTCGTTTACTTTCCAGGCTGTGTATAACCATAAACAGTTAAAAGGATTTAACGGTAATACCTATACAACGTCCATAGATCAGTTAAATGTTAACCTGAACAATCAATTTACCATAGGCAAAAATTATACTGCCGAGTTATCCGGCTTTTACACTACCCGTGCACGTAATGATGTGCAGGAATTGTTGTATCCAACGGGGCAACTATCAGCAGGTATTTCACGGCCAATCTTCAATAAAAAAGGCACGCTTAAATTTACCGCGCGCGATATTTTATATACCAACGCTATGGAAGGCTTAACGCAGTTCCCAAACTCTACTGAGTATTTTATCCTGAAAAGAGACAGCCGGGTTTATACCCTTGCTTTTACTTACCGGTTTGGCAAGGCTTACAAAACCGTTAAACACCAAAGCGGGGTTAGCGATGAAATGCAGCGGGTAGGGAACGGGTGATAATTAAACAGCTATTTGTTTTACCGCCCGCCTGTTCAACCTGAACAAAATATACATCACCACTGCCGACAACAAGATAAACACCAGGTAACTATAGCTCAGGTTGCGTTCATCTTTAGCCGGAAATAAGGTTATAACACCATACGTAAGGATTGAAAGTATAACATAAGCCGCCCCACCGGTTAGGCCGCCTGCGGTTGCCGCGTTATCCGGGAACTTACCCAGGCAATAAGCAAAGTAGTTGTTATAAGTAAACCCGGCGCAAACATGGATCAGAAAAGCAAAAAATACCATCGAATACAAGTTGGAAACAAAATTTAAGCTACCGATCATGATACCCACAAACACAACCTGCAAAGCAATATTTACCGATAGCTTACTGTAAAACGGCTTATTGATAACCGCCTTACTAATAAAACCACCCACCATCCAGGCTAAGCCTAAAATTAATGAACAATAGCCGGCAACAACAGGCGTAAGCTTAAAATGATGTTCGATAATATAAGGCCCGGTCATGTTATACATGATCACCATAGAATAGCCAAAACTCAAAATCAAAATACCCAAACTAAAGCTGGTGGTTTTTATCATATTGGCATAAACTCCGGCAATCCGTTTTATGTTAAATTCCACAGGCCTGGTTAAGGTTTCGCCGCTGTAAATCAGTTCTAAAACAAACAGTATTGCACCTAATCCGCCTAAAAAATAAAAATTTGATTGCCAGCCAAAAGTATCCTGGAAATAGCCACCTATAAACGGCGCCACAATTGGCCCGGCCGACCAGATAATGGTAAACATACTCAGGTAATGTTGCAGCTGTTTACCCTTATAGATATCAACAAACAGCGCACGCTTAGCTACAATTATAAAAGCTACGGTAATGCCATGGATAACCCGCATAAAATAAATTAAGTAGATGTTATGCGTTACCGCGATAAGCATACAGGAGATAGTAAATATAAATAAAGCGATAAGGCTCATCCGGTACCGCCCGAAACTATCTAATATAATACCGATGAATAGTTGTGAAGTACCGTAAGTTATCAAAAAAACCGTAAGCGTTAGTTGCACTTGTATGGCGCTGATGTGCATGTCGGCACCCATACTGGGTAATGATGGGATATAAATATCAGTTGCGAACCCGGATAGGGGCAGCAAGGCGAATGCAAGCAAGGTAGAGATGCGTTGATTTTTTTCTTTAAGCATTGTGTTGTGATAGATGCCGCAAAACTACAAATAGCCACGTTGTTGATTGTGGACTGGAAGTAAAGAATGGTGATTATACGGTAGAAAAAGCTACTCACTAAATTTGTGAATTGCTTATTTTTAAAAAAATGGGTGATCCACTTGAGTGATCCACTCTTCAAAAAAGAGTAAAAAAGGACTGTTTTATAATCGCTTTATTATCAGTATCTTAAGTAAAACTTGCACCTATAAATACTGACGAATAAGAGCGATCCAAAGTGATCCACGTTAAACTTTAAGTATTTTATTTTCAATTAGTTAAGTAAAAAAGGTGATCCGGGTGATTCACATTTTAAAATGGATCACCTGTTAAAAAGAAAGACGGCTTGAGTTATCTCAGGCCGCCTTCGCTTATTAATATTTATAATCTATCAATCAGCTACCGAACGCAGCATTACCGCACCTACGGTAACATTGGTACGGCTATCAATAATAATAGCGCCACCGTTAGCTTTGTTGTCCTGATAGCGGTCAAACGCTAACGGGTCGGCAGTTTTAATGATTATCCGGCCGATGTCATTCAGTTTAAAATCTTCGCCCTGCTCTTTCTCCAACGTGTTGATATTTACTTTATATAAAGTCTCCTGGATCTTACAACGGGTTACTTTACTGTTGTGTTGTATAAAGTAAGTATGGCTGATATCCAAAGCACGGGTATCCATCCAGCAAAGATCGGCCTCGATTAATTGCGATACCTGGGGCTGATAACTGCTGTTAACCAACAGGTCGCCACGGCTGATATCGATCTCATCCTTTAAATGCATGGTTACTGACATACCCGATACCGCTACTTCCGGCTCCTGGTCTAATACCTCTATCTTGGTGATGGTTGAAGTAAAACCTGATGGCAATACAGTAACCTTGTCATTAACTTTAAATGATCCTGACGATACCCGGCCGGCATAGCCACGGTAATCATGCAATTCTTCGGTCTGCGGGCGTATAACCCATTGCACCGGGAAACGTGCATGCTCGGTACTGTTATCAATCGCTAAATCGACGGTTTCCAGGAAGTGTAACAGGCTTTCGCCTTTGTACCAATCCATATTGGTGGTATTGTTAACTACATTATCGCCTTTAAGCGCACTTACGGGTATGGGGTGCACATTATTTAGGCCAACTTTAGCAGCTAAAGCGTTATAGTCTTTTAGTATGTTGTTATAAACTTCTTCACTATAATCTACCATATCCATCTTATTGATACAAACAACCACCTGCTCTATACCCAATAACGAAACCAGGTAGGAGTGGCGGATAGTTTGCTCGATAACACCTTTACGCGCATCTATCAATATAATAGCCAGCTTAGCGTTTGAGGCGCCGGTTACCATGTTACGGGTATACTGGATATGCCCCGGGGTATCGGCTATAATGAACTTGCGTTTCTCTGTCTGAAAGTATTTGTAAGCGACATCAATTGTAATACCTTGTTCACGTTCGGCTTTAAGTCCGTCGGTTAATATGGCAAGGTCGATACTGCCGTCGTCATTCTTACGGTTTGATGAATGCAATGCTTCCAGTTGATCTGCCAGGATAGAATCGCTATCATACAGTAATCTACCTATTAAGGTACTTTTGCCATCATCGACACTGCCTGCTGTTATAAATTTAAGTATATCCATTTGCCCCTCTAAATCTCACCCTAAAGGTGAGACTTTAATATCTTATTTGTAATTATATCTTGTTAACTATCGTTCCCCGTTTCAGGGGGTTAGGGGGCTAAAAGTAGCCGCCTTTCTTTCTATCTTCCATTGCAGCTTCTGATACTTTATCATCCATGCGTGCGCCGCGCTCGCTTATTTTCGAAGCGCTTATCTCGTCAATAATATCGTCAATTAAAAATGCGTCTGATGATACTGCAGCTGTACAGGTCATATCACCCACAGTACGGAAACGTACGGTACGACGGGTAATCACGTCATCCTCATCCATATTCAAAACCGGTGATGCTGCCATTAGCTGGCCGTTACGTACAATAGTATCACGCTCATGCGCGAAGTATATAGTAGGCAGGTCTATTTTTTCTCTGCGGATGTAGTTCCAAACGTCTAATTCCGTCCAGTTACTGATAGGGAACACGCGAACGTTCTCGCCTTTATGGATCTTACCATTATAAATGTTCCAAAGCTCCGGGCGCTGACGTTTTGGGTCCCATTGGCCAAACTCATCGCGTACCGAAAAGATACGCTCTTTAGCACGGGCCTTTTCCTCATCACGGCGTGCACCGCCAATACAGGCGTCAAACTTATGCTCGGCAATGGTATCCAACAGGGTTACAGTTTGTAGGGCGTTACGGCTTGCGTTTTTGCCCTTTTGCTCAACAACCTTGCCCTGGTCTATCGAATCCTGTACGTGGCCTACTATCAGTTTTTCGCCTAAGCGTTTTACCATAGCATCGCGGTACTCGATAGTCTCAATAAAATTATGCCCGGTATCGATATGTACTAGCGGGAAGGGAAACTTACCCGGACGGAATGCCTTCTCGGCCAAACGTACCAGTGTAATAGAATCCTTACCTCCCGAAAATAAAAGCGCTGGGCGCTCAAACTGGCCGGCTACCTCACGCAGAATGTGTATAGCTTCTGCTTCAAGCTCATCTAAATAGTCCAGTTGGTTGTGTTGTGTCATTAATTATTGAATTATTGAGTTATTGAATTAATGATTGAATAGTGATTTATAATTATTGACTTTGTTACTCTATAATTCAATAAATCATTAATTCAATAACTACCTTATTTATTGTCTATTATTAATTCGTGCAGGCCGCATTCTTTTTTCGATTGGTCTTCCCACCACCAGCGTCCTGCCCTAAAATCTTCGCCTTCTCTTATCGCTCTTGTACACGGCTGGCATCCAATACTCGGGAAACCACGGTCGTGTAAAATATTATATGGCACGTTGTGTTTTTTAATATATGCTTTTACTTCTTCTAACGTCCACTCAAAAATAGGATGGAACTTAACCAGGTTATGTGCTTCATCCCATTCCACATTATGCATATCCTGGCGGTTTACAGATTGCTCTGCACGGATGCCGGTTATCCAGCATTTGTTGCCCGCCAGGGCGCGGTTTAAAGGCTCAACCTTACGTATGCCACAGCACTCCTTACGGTTCTCTACCGACTCATAAAAGCTGCTCGGGCCTTTTTCGTTCAGCATTTTTTCAAGCGGGCCGTTTTGCGGATAGTATGCGTAAATGGTATTTTCATACATTTCCATTGTGCGGTTCCAAACATAATAAGTTTCCGGAAATAATCGCCCGGTTTCCAATGTAAAAACTTTAATGGGGATATTATTGGTGAAGATCATATGCGTGATCACCTGGTCTTCCCAGCCAAAACTGGTCGAAAATACGATCTCACCGGCAAACAACTCAGCTAATTTTTTTAAAGCTTCAACAGGATCTAATCCCGTAGTTAACTGTTTTATATTTTCTGCTAATGGGTTCATTATATTACTTTACTTACAAATGCAAAGATGCTTTTTAGGCTTACCAGTATCACAATTATGCCTACGGCAACCATAATAACCTTAACTGATATCCGATTAGAAATGCGCGCAGCAATAGGCGCTGCCAGGGCGCTGCCTATAATTAAGCCTGCAATAGCACTCCAGGGAGCACCATTAAGCATGGTTAAGAACACAAGCGAGCCTATCATGGCAATAAAAAACCTCGTTAATTTTACGGTGCCCAGTGAAAAACGCGGATGTCGACCACCTGCTATTAACGATGATAGTACTATTGAACCCCAACCGCCTCCGCCTACAGCATCGATAAACCCGCCGCCTAAACCCAATAATGCTATCCGCTTTATTTTATCAGCCGATTTCTTTTTCGCAGTTTTAAAGGCCTTAGAAAGTATAATTAAGCCCAATATCAACGTATAAACAGATACCAAAGGCTTAGTATACATTGAATAATGCTCTAACGATGAAATTAAGAAGGCACCAGCTGCTGCACCAATAATGCCGGGTAAAATAAGTAATTTAAACATTTTCCAGTTAACATTACCCATACGATAATGCATCCAGCCGGCGATACCGTTGCTCATAATCTCAGATAGATGCACTGCCATACTTGCCGAAGCTGGAGAGATACCCATGGATAAAGAAAAAGCCGTTGAAGTAACACCATAAGACATGCCTATTGCTCCGTCTATCATCGCAAATACGAACCCTGCCCCTAAAAAATAATAAAATACAGGGTCAATCTCTTGCGCATAAGCCCTAAATTCAGGCTCATTCATCCATAACGCTGTTATAGCAACCACTAATGAAAATACGATAGTTAGCCAGATTAACCAGTTAAGGTTTTTACGCTCTGCTTTCTGTTCAACCAGCACTGATGTAACTTCATTTAGCTTTTTAACTTTGTAGGTAAAATCACCGCTTAACGAGTTCCTCAGGTCGCTCATTTGTTGTAGTGTGATATGCAGGTCTGCAGGCAGACTTTCATTTAAAACTTCTTTTAGACGCTTAGCAATGGTGGGCGATTTACCATTAGTTGAAATACCAATCTTAAGATCGCCTTTTTTTACGATCGAACCAAGGTAAAAATCGCAAAGGTCGGGTTTATCGGCTACGTTAATTAAAAGCCTACGCTGGTGTGCCGAATCCCTTATATAAGTATTTAATACCGAATCATCTGTAGCGGCAATAACCAGGTCGGCGTTATTAAGGTCGCTGTCGATAAACGGTTTTTCTATAATAGTTATAGTAGGGTAGGTTATTGCAAGATCTCTAATGGCCTGTATAACAGTTTTAGCAATAACAGTAACTCTTGCGTCATTACTGTTATGCAAAATAGCTGTCAGCTTTTCCAAGCCAACATTACCTGCACCAATAAGCACGGTATGCAATTCATTCAGTTTTAAAAAAACAGGGAACAGTTGATTGCTGCCGGTCTTTTCGTCCTGAACTGTAGTTAGTTCATTATTTCCGGTTAACAGCGCCATTTAGTATTCTGCTTATTTTAAATGAAGTTATTGTTGGTTCAATACTCATGATTGTAATACTGCTTCTCTTTTCGCTTTCACATTTTCCAAAAACTGGGTAGCTGCAGCTTTATAAGTTGTAGCAAACTCTTCAGAAGGTTCATTTTGATTTAATTGTGTTACGAGGTTGTTAAAGCTGGTGTTTAAATCAAACTCTTTAGTATCAACATACTGGGTATCAAACTCGCGAATAATACCGATTTGGGTGCTGCTGTTTATACCCTTATCTAACAATAACGCTTTAGCTGAGTTGATAAACACGTTATAAGAATGATAGATAGCATCAGCCCAGGCGCCACCGGCAAATGACTCATTTGCCCACTCCATTTTTTCGTCAGACTCATATAACAACGTTGCAACTAAATCAATTACTACGCCCGCACATTCGCCCACGCCAATAGCTTTTTCGTAGCTCTCTACATGGCCCCAGTCAACAAAATCTTCATCAGTAAGTGTTGTAAGATCAGCTAATGGTTTTAACATTTGGTAAAAGTAATCTTTACCCTGGCGGTCATAATAGTTATTAAAAAGCTCGTCTTCAATTGAATTGGCTTTATAATCATCTAAAAGATCTCTTAAAACCTGGGTGGCACGTTTAGCAGGTATTTTAATTACCCTGTCGCCGGCCCGGCCCACGCCGTCACCCACAACGCCACCGCCAAGCATAACCTGCATTGATGGTAAAACCTTGGCACCTGCTTTTAAAGAGCTGCCATGAAAACCAATATGCGCCATACTATGCTGACCGCACGAATTCATGCAACCACTTATTTTTATCTTGATATCGCGGTTATAGATCAGGTCCTCGTATTCATTATAGATCAGATCCTCTAACACGCGCGCAAAAGTCATACTGTTTGATATACCCAGGTTGCAAGTATCCGTACCCGGGCAGGTAGTAACATCGGCAACGCTGTCAAAACCTGGTGCAGCCATACCCAATTCTGCTAAGCCATTGTACAAGGTAGCAAAAGCTTCTTTGCGTACATATTTTAATAGCAAGCCTTGATTTTGGGTGATACGGATCTCATCACCAGCTAATGGTTGCAATAAAGCTACCAGTTTGCGTGCCTGATCTGTAGGGATATCGCCGGTTTGAACCTTGATATATACCCCATAAAAGCCTTTTTGCTTTTGCTCAAATACATTTGTAGCCAGCCATTGCTCATAACCCAATGGGTTAGTTATGGCAACATCACCAAATTCAATAGGTTGTGGTAATACAGGCACCTCAACAGCTTCTGTATTTATTTTGTATGATTTTACTTTGTTTGCAATTCTTTCGGTCTTTATCAACTCCAGAACTTCTTCTATCCCAAATTTTTGGATAACATATTTAAACCGTGCCTTATTACGGTTGGTGCGTTCGCCATAACGGTCAAACACACGTATCGTTGATTCTATATACGGAACAAGCTGATCTTCGGGTAAAAACTCATCAACAATGTGCGCCAATATAGGTTGGGCACCTAAGCCACCACCTAACATCACTTTAAAACCTCGTTCGCCATTACTGTTAATCTTTGGTATAAAACCAAGATCATGTGCAAAAGTGTAGGCTGTATCTTCATTGCTTGATGAAAAAGCTATTTTAAACTTACGCGGCATATCCTGGTTTACAGGGTTGCGCAATAAATATTCAAATGTACCGTGGGCATATGGCGAAACATCAAACGGCTCCAACGGGTCGATTCCGGCAGTAGGAGAGGCCGTAACGTTACGTACGGTATTACCACAAGCTTCGCGCATGGTAACATCATCTTTTTCAAGATCGGCCCATAATTGGGGAGTCCGGTCTAAGCTTACGTAATGGATCTGGATATCCTGGCGGGTAGTTAAGTGCAGGTTACGGCTTGCATATTCGTCTGATACATCAGCTATGCGTAACAATTGTTTAAACGTTACTTTACCGAAAGGTAATTTAATGCGTACCATTTGCACGCCCGGTTGGCGCTGGCCATATATGCCACGGGCTAAACGTAAGCTTCTAAATTTCTCGTCATGTATTTTTCCTTCACGAAAAGCCCTTATTTTCTTTTCAAGATCTATAATATCCTGTTCAACAATAGGGTTTTCAAGCTCTGTTCTGAAGCTCTGCATAATATAAATAGTGTTTGTAAAAAGCCAATTTAATAGCTAAAAAGGCATATTCTTTGCCAAAGATATATATAGTATATGGAATTGGTAGAATATTGTTAAAAAAAGGTGTATTTTAACAATTAAATGAATAACGGATATTAATTGTTGATAAGTGTAGTTTCCCTGGTTATCACATCAGCAATGCTTGTTTCTGAGAGTATTTTTAACGTAGCATCGCGTACGTCAATAAACACATCGCGTATGCCACAAGTTACTTCAGAGTGGCATTCATCACATTTATGATAAAAATTTAAGCTGGCACAAGGTAGCATAGCCACCGGCCCATCAGTAATACGCATTATACTTACCAGGTAAATATCTTTTGGGTCTTTATTTAAAGCATATCCGCCACCGGCGCCTTTTTTACTGTATAAAAAGCCGGCATTGCGCATATCCAATAATATCTGTTCCAGAAATTTTTTAGGGATGCGTTCTTGTTCTGCAATCTTTGAAATTTGCATGGGAGGTTTGTCCATGTTCTTCCCAAGAATCACTAATGCTTTAATAGCATACTTAGTTTTTTTCGATAGCATTTTCTAAAGTTAATAACTAACAAATATAATTAAAGAATTGTAATCCAATAAAAAATACCGATTAGCTATACTTATTTTACAATAGCGTCCGAGTGGCCAAGGTTTTTGCGCGGGTTTACCTTGTCGCGCACCAGCTGTTTAGTTCTTTTATTTCGGGAAAGCGGCCGTGCTCTTTCCGGTCGAATAAAACAACATCGCCTAAACTTATGGTATACCTGCCGGCAGTTTCGCTTGGTTTTAGGGCTATACTATCAAGGTCTGCTTCAAACGTAGTTAATAATTCCTGAGCCATATATGCTGCCCGTAATAACCAGTTGCATTTTGGGCAATATTCAATTATGATGGTAGGTTTCATGTTATTTTATGGGGATAATAAACCGGTCATCATTATGTGTGCTTAATACAGATAATTCATCACCAACTGAAATTGTGCCACTGCCGCTATGAACCAGGTTTTGTCCAAAATATATCTTATTGTTTTTTGCGCGATAGGAGGCAAGTGTTTTTGTTGGCTCTTTCCCTATAGATGCATCGGCCTGATTAATGGTTATCATAACACACCGTGCGCAAAGCTTTACGCCATTAAAAGCAATATTGTTTATTGTAAAACTATCCATCATGTCCTCCTGGAAGGGAGCGCCGCCGGTAAATACAATATTGGGCCTGAACCTATTTATGGGCAACTGACTGTTTAGTCGCTTGTTTAGATCATCCAATGAAGATTGCCCGATGAGCAGGAAAGGATAAGCATCCGAAAACGATGTAATACTACCTTCAGGGGCATACGCAGGTTCTGTGAAACGTGCTGTACTATCAGGCATATATACCAGCCGGATATCCCTTCCCAAAGCATCGGTAAACCATGCATCAATATCATTATCAACCAACTGGCCCGTGCAGGTGTCGTCCCAAATAGTTACTTGGATAACCTCCTTTTTTACAGGCGCTAATGGTATGTTAACAGAAGAATTATTTGAAGTATTTGTTACCGTTAAACATTCATCTGTAATGTGCGTTTTTAACAGCGCCATTTTTGAACACTCGCGTTGCGAAATAAACCGGTTATCAGAATCTATCAGCATCCAGCGACGATCATGTTTAATACCCCGATCTGTGATAACAGCGTTATCAAGCTTTATACCACCTAATGATTTAACGGGATAAATATATAATTCGCTTATTCTTAACATTGATCGTCTTAAATATAACCAAAGGTATTATTTGCAATTGTGAACTGCAATTTATGGGGAAATATGTGCTCACCTCAAATCATTTTCTACATTTAATGTGGTTTTTAACCCCAATAATATCTCACCCTAAAAAATAACACAAAATTCAAGCCTGGTAGTTTCATGTTGAAAATGAGGCTTTAACATAACTGCATTTTATTTACGCTAAATAAAACACCTTTTATAAGCCTTAATGCACGGTTGTTGTAGCAGCATTTTATAATAAATAAAAGCTATAATACTAATGCTCTGTATATTAACAGAATGTTTACCTGCAATTAATTTAGTGATGATTTACAGCCGGGCAATATTTGTTAATTAATATGGCTTTGTTAATAATTACAGCCCTTAGCTTAACAAAGTAATTGCTAATTTCGAAACAACTATTTAAAGATTAGAAATGATGAGATTTAACTTAAAGAACATATTTTTTTTAGTATTAATATTCTTTAACATTTCATGCTCTTCATACCACCAGGTACCTTACTTTCAGGATCTTGACCATAAAAAAATAAGCCAGGAAAATATAGAGAACTACTCGCCTCTAAAAATACAGGCAGGCGACCTGTTAGGCATAAATGTAAACAGCTTAAGCCCGACTAACGCGTTTAATTCGGCAAACCAGCGTACTAAAGGAGACGAAAGTGCGGGGGGATTTGGTAGAACCAACCCACCTGTTGGAACCGAAAATGTAGCCGGCAACCCGGTTTTTGGCTATCGGATAAATCAGCAGGGCGAAGCAACCCTGCCTTACCTGGGCAAGGTAAAAGTGACCGGACTTTCTACCGATGAAGTGGTAGCTAAATTAACGCCATTATTAGAACAATATCTTAAAGACCCGATTGTGAGCGTGCGGATATTGAATTTTAAGATCTCGGTAATGGGTGATGTGTTGAGGCCGGATGTTTTTACTGTTCAAAACGAGCGCATTACTATAATTGAAGCGCTTGGACTGGCAGGCGATTTAAATGTTACCGCTAAACGCAGAAACGTATTGCTTATAAGAGAGTATGATGGAAAACGCGAATATTTACCCATAGATCTTACATCAAGGAAGATATTTACGTCGCCTTATTACTATCTTCAAAATAATGATGTGATATATGTTGAGCCGGATCGTACCAAATACGCTCCGCTTGATAGGGGCTATCGTACCTTTACCACCATCCTGGCGGCTATATCGGCGGCGGGCGTAGTGGCAACCAGTTATTTCTTATATTACAATAACAAATAACTATGTGTGCGCTAAAAACAAACACACAAGCTAAAAAACGTCCTCCACTTATTGATGACGATTTCGACCTGCGCGAAGTCATCCAGAAGTATTTATACTATTGGCCCGTATTTTTGCTTTTTACTATAATAACCCTGATCGGGGCCTATGCGTATCATGTGGTGACCAAACCACTATACGATATAAAGGCGACGATGCTTTTACAGGATGATAAAGGCGCCAATGATATTAAAACCTCATTACAGGAAATGGGTATAAGCAGCTCGCCGAGAAAACTGGAAGATGACGTCGAGCTAATAAAATCAAGACGGATTGTAGAAAATGTTGTGAAGGATTTAAAATTATGGATATCATACAAAGTAGTTGTCAATCATTTAAAAGAAAATCTTTATAAAAATACAACCCCTGTAACATTCAATTTTATAAGAAACAGCGGTAAACTAAATCAAAAAATTACCATAGTTATAGAAAGTAGCTATACTTTCTTACTTAAAACATCAGATGATCCTGAAATATCCGGAACCGAATACAGTTTTTCAAGTACTGTTGAAAGCAACTTTGGTACCTGGCAGCTAACACCAACCCCAAATCTTAGAAAGTATATCGGCTCTACCATTGTTATTGAACTGGCCGACCCAAAAGATATTACTGACACTTACCAGAGCACTTTAGAAGTGGCTTTAAGAGATAAGTTAGAATCGTCAATAGTTGACATTTCTGTTAAAGACCAGATACCGCAAAGGGGGCAGGATTTTATTAATTATTTAATTTCCTCCTATAATAAAACCGAAGTTGCGGACCGAAATGCTAAAACAAAAGGCACACTTGATTTTATAGATCAGCGCCTTGATTCATTAGCTATCGAACTAAACCTTGCCGAAAAAAATGTAGAAAATTACAGAAGCTCGCATGGTATAACTGATGTAAACGCACAATCGCAGGTGTATATACAAAACGCACAGACAAATGGCTTAAAATTAGACGATGTAAATGTTCAGTTAAAGGTTATTAATGAAATTGAAAATTATATTAATTCTCCAAATATTACTGATAGGACTGTACCCTCAACCCTTAATATCGGCGATCAAAATTTAGTAACACTGGTACAGAGCTATACCGACCAACAGCTTGAGCGGAGCAGAATGCTGGCAACTACGCCTGAAAAAAACCCTGCATTTGAGCCAATAAATAAACAAATAGCTACAACAAGAGCCGCCATAAAAGAAAATATAAATAATATTAAAGCCTCGTTAACTGCTACCCGTAATGCATTGCAAAATTATGGCTCCCAGTTTAAATCATCTATAGAAGGCATACCCGGTGAAGACAGAGAGTTGGCGGCATTAAAGCGCTTACAGGCCAGTAAAGAATCTTTATATAATGTATTACTGCAAAAGCGTGAAGAAACTGCGCTAAGCTATGCTTCTATAGTAAGTAATGCCCGCATGGTTGACCTTGCCTATGTAATACCTCCAAAAAAATCAAAAGCAATACTGCCGTTTATTATTGCCCTTGTATTGGGCCTGCTTATACCCGCCGGCTTAATTTACATCAGGGATACCATAAAGAACCAGGTAACCAGCCTCAGAAATATTGAAAAGGCTCTGCCCATACCCATATCAGGCGATTTGGAATGGGGTAAATTAAGATCGCCTATTGTTACTGACGCGGCTAATGCTAAAGTTAATTTTATACTTATTGAGCAGTTTAGAAGCCTGCGTACCCAACTTTATTATTTGCATGACAATGATAGCAAAGGCAGGGTGACACTCATTGCATCAAGTGTTGCCGGCGAGGGTAGAAGTTTTATATCATCAAACCTTGGTGTGGCCCTGGCTACCTCGGGCAAGAAAACTATAATTTTAGAGTTGAATCTTTACCGCCCGGTAATGAGCGATATTTTTAACCTGCCTGTTTCGCATCCCGGTATGAGCAATTATTTAAACTGGGAATCATTAAAAGAAGAAGTTATCCAAAATACGGTTACTTACCGTAACCTCGATGTTATTGCTGCAGGGCAGTTTATACCCAATTTTTCTGAATTACTTGACCGCAAACGTATAGAGATATTGATAGACTGGCTGCGTTTACACTATGATCATATTATTATTGACTCATCGCCATTACAGGTTATAGGCGACGCTAATATTGTATCAAGGCTTTGCGATATCACGCTATATATTATCAGGAAAGGCTTCACATCAAAAACCCAGCTTCCGTTTATTAATAAGTTACACACCGATGATCAATTACCAAAAATGAGCATTTTATTTAATGGTGTAGACCCGATTAGGTACGGATATAAAGATTATTTCCTGGTAAAGGATAAATAGTAATTAATGAGTATTATACAAACTGCAAAAAGATATTGGGAGTCGTTAACCGGGAACGATAAGGCCCTGTCTGGGAGGGTGAATTTTAATATAGCCGTTTCTTTTGCATTGCGGGCTGTTAGTATAATTATTTCATTTCTTATAGTTCCTTATTCATTAAAACTATTAGATACCAATAAATATGGTATCTGGCTGGCTATATCATCAACAGTAAGCTGGATAAGTATCCTGGACATAGGGCTGGCAAATGGTTTAAGAAATAAAGTTGCAGAGTATATTGCGAAAAAAGAGTATGATCAGGCTAAAATAGCGGTATCATCAACGTATGCTATATTACTGTTAATAATTTTGCCTGTAGCCGTTATATTTTCAATTGCCGCGCCATTTATAAACTGGAACAACGTTTTCAAAACAAATTTAGATCAGAAAGAACTGCTGTATACACTTATTACCGTATTTACAGGTTTATCATTCCAGTTTATTTTAAAACCAATATCATCTATTTTACAGGGAGATCAGAAAATATATAAAAGCAATCAAATACAGCTGATATGTAATTTTATACCACTGGTACCCATCATACTTTTGGGCAAGTATTTGCAAGGATCGATGTTTGCCCTGGCAATTGCACAAACACTTTTGCCCGTCGGCGTATTGCTCGTTTATACCATAGTATTATTTAACAAAAGCTATGTCGATATTAAACCGTCTTTAAAGTTTATCGACCTGAAAAAAAGTAAATCATTATTTCAACTAAGCATCGCCTTTTTTGTAGTGCAAATAGCGGGCGTTTTCCTTTACTCAACAACCGAAATAATTGTAGCACGCGAGTTTGGTGGGGGCGATGTAGCTATATACGTATCGTTATATAAATATTACTCGGCTACAAGCATTATTATTAATATAGTTTTAGCCACCTACTGGAGTGCCTTTACTAATGCCTTCGCGTTAAATGATATAGTATGGATAAGAACAAGTATCAGCAAGTTAATTAAAATAGCTGCGCTGTTTTTAATTATAATTATTGCACAGGTTTTATTGGCCGGGCCGGTATTTAAAATATGGGTGGGCGATAAAATACAGGTTCCGTTTAGTTTGAGTGTGGGTATGGCTGTTTACTTTAGTGTAACACTATTTACGTTGGTTTATACCGTTGTTTTAAATGGCACAGGTAACGTTAAAATGCAATCTATTGTATCAATAATTACTGCAATATTACACATACCTGTTGTGCTGTTTTTTATAAGATATATGCACCTGGGTTTAAACTCTATTATATATGCAAGTATATTATGGTCTGTAATACAGGTGATCCTTTGGAAAAAAGAAATTGGTGTAATATTAAATACCAAGACAAATAATTTAGGAGTTAACAATATAAGTTAGGCACATATTTAACCCATAATTGAATTCAATATCCATTACCTGGTATGTATTATTTTGCAACGCTAATTTTTATACTACTATCGGCCAACGGAACATTTATACCGTTCTTTAATATTAATTGGTTTATTGTTGAATTTGTTTTTTTATGGATTGGTATTGAACATAACCGATTTAATAAAAGAGATATAGGGCTGTTTGTGAAATTTGCGGCCATGTACATAACTTATTGCACATTCCGTTCAGTATTTCTTACACACCTGCCTATAAACTTTTTTGTAAGCGATATAATATACCTGTTCAAATACATCTTACCAAGCTTCCTGTTTTGCGCACTATTAAAAGAT
Source organism: Mucilaginibacter sp. UYCu711 (assembly GCF_050433825.1). Taxonomy (NCBI): domain Bacteria; kingdom Pseudomonadati; phylum Bacteroidota; class Sphingobacteriia; order Sphingobacteriales; family Sphingobacteriaceae; genus Mucilaginibacter; species Mucilaginibacter sp. UYCu711. Next base: position 278,842 of record NZ_JBNPWM010000006.1, read on the forward strand.
AAAGCGCTATATTATCTGTCAAAAGTAATTATCGACCTGGCAATTATTTCGATCCCCTTTTTTTTGATACAAGTATTAGCAGGCAATATGCTTTTCAATATTGGCAGCGCATTAAATATCCCGCCACATGTAGTTGGGTATGAGTATACCAATTTTATCGTGTTTGTATACGTTAAGCTCCATGCATTTCAAAATGCCGGCTTTGCGTGGGAACCGGGAGCCTATGGTTTCTTTTTAAATATAGGCCTGGTACTACATTTCATGTCAAATGGTTTTAGTTTTGATAAACGGGCCCGGTGGTTGGTCCTTGCTATTTTTACAACCTTGTCTACAACCTCATTTATAGCTTTAATATTGGTTTGCCTGTTGTTTTTCAGGGCCAGGGGACTAAAATGGAGCCTGCTGTTAACATTTGCCGTACCCTTAATATTGGTAGCTGCCTTTCAATTACCGTTCCTGGCCGATAAGATTATCCACACTTATAAGGATGATTTAAACAGTATGAAAAACATAGCGTATCTGAGCAAATATTATATACGCATAGGCGAGACTTTCCCGTTAAACAGGTTTGCCAGTTTGTTATTTATTTATAAAACATTTGGTGCACAACTAATTTTTGGCATATCAAACATCTTTACTGATACAAATCCAATTTTTGCTAATATTAACATATCAAACGGCATATTTGAATTTTGCGCGAAGTTTGGCGCTGTTGGAATAATATTTTTGTTATATCGGGCTTATCTCTTTTTCAGGGTTTATACTTCAAATTTTGAGCAGGCCTTTTATTGCATTATCCTGATCCTGATATTGGGTTTTGGTGAATCCATATTTATGTTGCCAATAACCACGGCATTTTGCTTCTTGTATCATTACGCGCAACCTAATGAACTTGAAGATGATGAGGGAAATGATGTTGATGAATATGAATTGGGGCATGTGGTATAGTGTAGTCTTTTAAGTAAATAGTAAATAAATTAATATACATTGTAGTAATTAAAATAAGGAAATTGAAAGTACTCTGGTTTTGTTTTACACCTTCTTTAAGCGAGTCTTACTTAAATGATAAACCCACTGGTGGCGGATGGATAAAATCATTGGAAAAAAATATACAATCTAAAGTAGATCTGTCTGTTGCGTTCTATTATGAAAAACAGCTTGATCCGTTTAAATTAGGCGATACAACGTATTATCCCGTTCAAAGATTTGTTAACGGCCAGTTGTCTAAAGTTGGCAGGCGTATATTTAATACTTTAGAACCTAAGGAAGATATAGCTGCTTTTGTGAAAATTATAAATGAAGTTAAACCCGATCTTATCCACGTACATGGCTCGGAGTTTTCATTTGGCTTAATTCAAAAGTTTACCAATATTCCAACTGTGCTGTCATTACAAGGCATTGTGACGGTTTACAGGTATAAGTTTTTCTCTAAAATAATGTTCTTCGATATTGTAAGGCGCGCTAAACTTAAAAACCTTCTATTTTTTCGTACAGCTATAAACACTTACTTCCTTTTTGGAAAGGCGCGCGACCGCGAATTGGAAATACTTAAACATACCAAAAATTTAATTGGCCGTACAGTATGGGATAGAAGGGTATCGCGCATATTGGCTCCGCAGGCGCAGTATTTCCATAATGATGAGATACTTCGCGATTCGTTTTATAAATCAGAGTGGAACTATGAGCCAATCAGCCAGCTTAATTTAATAACTATTAACGGCCCGGATATATATAAAGGCATTGAAACATTAATTTATGCCGCCCATTTGCTGGACGATAGTAATATAGATTATAAATGGAGTGTAGCAGGTATTAACAAAGACGATGAGATAGTAACCATTGCCTCAAAAAGCACCGGTAAGCCACTCTCAGGCAATATTATTTTTTTAGGAAAGCTTGACGAAAACGCATTAGTTAATAAATTGCTAAAAGCCAATATATACGTAGCAACATCGCACATAGAAAACAGCCCTAATAGCTTATGCGAGGCTTTATTATTAGGTATGCCAAGCATTGCCACACATGCCGGTGGCACCAATAGTTTGATTGGTGATGGGGTGGATGGGATATTAATTCAGGATGGTGATCCATACTCAATGGCTGGCGCAATAATAGAGTTAAAAGAGAACAAAGAATTAGCTATTACCATAGGAAAGAATGCCAGGACAAGAGGTCTGGAAAGGCACAATATTGATAGGATTACAACCGGCCTTTTGGATATTTATAAAAAAGTATCAACTAACAAAACTAATAATTAAAGCGTGTCCAAAGTTTTTAAAATAGCTGCCCTTGCATGCTCCTATAACAGGATAGAGAAGACTAAGGCGTTTTTAAAAAGTCTTAACGACCAATCTATTCCCGCGGGATATTCGCTGGATATTTATATGCTTGATGATCAATCACCAGATGGAACCGCAAGCTATATACGTGAGCATTTTCAAACTGTAAATATTATCGACGGATCTGGTTCTTTGTTTTGGGCCGGGGGTATGCGAATGCTTTGGCAGCATGTAGTAAATACTGCCGATTATGATTTTTTTATCCTATTAAATGATGACGTTAAGCTATTTGACAATGCGATAGAAAAGCTCATTACAGCTTACCATAGATCTGCCTATAAAAACAATATACTGATAGGCACAGTACAAAACCCCGGGCATACTAAAATAACGTATGGCGGGCGCAAACTATTAAATGGCCATAATGGCGATGCGGTATTGGTTGAGCCCGATGCTGTTGAGTTAAAGGAGTGCGATCTGGGAAACGCCAATATCATGCTTGTTGATGAAGGTACAGTTGATAAAACAGGTATATTATCTGATAGGTATATACACAGCTTTGCAGATTTTGACTACACCTTAAATGCCAAACGTCATGGATCTAAAGTTTGGGTAGCACCAGGATATTATGGGTGGTGTGAATACGACCACGGTAAGCCATGGATGTCGCAAAAGCACTCTTTAAAACAACGTATCGCCTACATGCGTAGCCCTAAGGGAATTGAATCGCGGAGTTATTTGCGATATATCAGGAAGTTCTTTCCGTTAAATTACCCCGCAGCGGTTTTAAAATTATGGTTAAAGACGCTGTTGCCGGTTGTATACGATAAATATAAAAAAGATTAGATGAGGGTCGTAATTTTACATAATGATCTGCGTGTTTACTGGAAAGGCAGGATAAAATATCTTCATGATTTTTTACAGGTACATCATATTACCCTATACTCCATCGAACTATTTGGCAAAGGATCTCCTTATGCGTTCGATCCTCATGATAGTAATAATTGTTTATTTCCTGATAACAGTTATGATGAACTATCAAAAAGCGAAATTGAAACCAAATTATTTGAAAAGCTGGACGAGATAAATCCGGATGTTGTTATTGCCGGCTCTATCGTGTTTTTCTCGGGTGCGTTAGGTGTGCGTTGGTGCAGGAACAATAACAAGCATTTTATAATGTTTGATGATGGAAAACCATCTTTTATTAAACGCAACCCATTTATTCAATACATTAAAGATACTCTTACCAAACAGGCCGATGCATTGTGGCTGCCTTCTGCAGATTATGATGCAGAATATAAAGGAGTTTTTGATAAACCATGGTTTTTTCACGGCTACAATACCATTGATAATGATCTGTTTAAAATTAATGCCGAAAAAGAATTTAACCATAACACCATTACCTGTGTTGCCCGGCTGGTAGACATTAAAAACTTTGATAATTTATTAAAGGCCTGGAAAGTTGTCGAGTCAGCAAATGCTACTTATAGGTTATCAATAATAGGGTCGGGGCCATTGCATGATCACCTGCAAAAATTAAAAACAGACCTTGGATTGAAACGGGTTGATTTTACTGGAATTGTAAGCAACCAGGATATTCCGATGTATCTGTTTAAATCGGATGCTTTTGTTTTGGCAAGCTTTGCCGAAAGCTGGGGGTTAGTAGTTAACGAGGCCATGGCGGCCGGTTTACCTGTGCTGTTAAGTAAAACAATCCATGCTGCTACAGCTCTTTTAAAAGATGGAGAGAATGGTTATACCTTTGACCCATACAATGTGGACGGGATGGCGCAAAAAATCTTACAATTTATCAACCTTGATATACCTGCAAAAAAAGCAATGTCTGTTAAATCATTAGCCATAATAAACACCATGAATTACGAAAACATGGGTAATGAACTGCTGACGGTATTAAACAAGATGGCTTTGCAAAAAGCTAAGAAAGCAACTTTTCTCGGCTCAGTTTTTATGGGTGTATGGAAGGGGGGGTATAATACTTCTGGATGGAATAAATAGTTGATACTCATAATACGTGTAACATTAACGCATATTCTTTAGTATAAAGGATATACCGTTAATTTAAATGAAACTTTCTTTAATTATGTTTGGCTTGATCTTGTTGTTGTTGTTTTCGTGTGGAAAAACAATAGTCCCTCCCATAAGCGACCAACAGCTTGCTGCAAGTACTTCTCAAAACCTTCACAACACACTTAATATTACCCCCGCAAGTACTTCCCTAATTGATACAATTGTACCAGCAACTGCAGTAAGTGCCAAAAAATACGGTGCGGTTGGCGATGGTGTGCATGATGATGCAAGTTCCATACAAGCCGCATTAAATTCAGAAAGTGTTGTTTTTTTGCCGGCGGGAAATTATATAATCAATACCACTGTAAATATGCGCCCGGGGGTTAAGTTATATGGAACAGGTGGTGCAATCATCAAATCGGGTAATAGTATGCAAGGTACCCTGCTATCTATGGGCAGATACTTTTATTTAAGCAATGCTGATAACTCATTGATCACTAATATCAGGTTTCAACAATCAAAACAAACTTTTAATTTGGGTAAATGGGCAAACGCATGCATTTATATTATTAACAGTAAAAGCACTACTATCAGCTATAATAATTTTGATTTTCACCTGCCTTATTCTAAAACAGGCCTTGAGGGTATTTGGGTAAGCGGTGAGCTATCTGAAAATACCCTGATCAAAGCAAATAACCTTACTTCAGTGGGGATTGAATACGCAGAAAATGGTGCTAACTCCACAACGGTAGATGCTAATTATATAACCCATGCCGCCAATGATGGTTTAAGTTCGCATGGAAATTCTTTAACCTGGTGCACAAAACATATTGTAAGTAACAATGTAATAGAAAATTCCGGCTTAATGGGTATTGAAGATTGGGGAAAAGTTGACGGAACAATCATTGATAATAATACCATAAACGGTGTAGGTAAAGATCCCGCCCAGGCTGTAAATGGCATTGGCATATCTGCTGTAGGTATTAATACCAGGGTGGTAAATAATAAATTAACTGATGCCCCGGTATATTATATCGAGTCTGGCGGAACTAATATAATTGACAATAATATCATTAATGACACCCGGGGTAACGCCATTGGTATCATGAGTAATTTCACTGCGGTGCAATCAGCAACAATAGTGAGCAGGTGGGCTTCAAACGTTATGAGCATAGCCGGAAATGTAATAACCGGTTGCGACAGAGGCATTGTCGTGTTTGGGGACTATTCGCCAAATGTTAATATTGTATCAAATACACTAAATAATCCCGGGTTAGTCGGGATAAATGTAGATAGCGCTTCGCCGCTCTATACCATAAATGTCACTGATAATAAAATATCTTTTAATGTCCCCAACATACATGATAGAAAAGCTTTCGAGTCATACACAAGTTTAAATCATACAGGTATTCAAAATATTAATTTAGATAACAATGTAGTCACATATGCTATAACCGCGGGGGGAGGCAAGGGTTTAGAGTATGGTTTTGAAATTGGCACCGATAATGCAGTTCTTAATGCCAACCAGGTTTACGGTAATAACATCCGGGCCAATAAACAGCCAGTGTTAGCTATATCGGGCAACACTGATCCTGCATATTCAATTACTTTAACTAATAATATGGTTTATGGGGCTGTTGTTAACTTAACAGATTTCACTATAAAAACCCAATCAGGTAACAACTTCTAATTTTAAGTGTTACCTTAATTGCCTCGTATAACCATTTTAGTAGTGAAACTTATTGTTAACAAGAATGTCCATACCATCCCAAATTATAGTTAATGCAGACGATATCGGTTTAAAGCCCTCAGTTAATAAAGCTATACTTTACTGTTTTGAGCAAGGCTATATCAATAGTACATCATTGCTAACAAACATGGATTATTTTAACGATACTGTTGAGTTTATCCATCAAAACCGGGTAATACAAAACATTGGCCTGCATGTTAATTTTGCCGAAGGGAAGCCGGTAAGCAATTTCGCTCAAACCCAATTCCTGGATGCGGAAGGCAACTGGGATATTAATAAAACCGGTAAATTGTTTACGCTTTTAAATAAGGAAACCAAAACGGCCTTTCTTAACGAGATCAATGCGCAATTGGAACGTGCGCTTACAGCAAAAATTAAAATTGACCATATAGATTCCCATCTGCACTTACATACCTTACCGGCCTTTTACAATCTTTTTATAAACGTGGCAAAGTACCATAATTTAAAACTGAGGTTAGCACAAACTTATAGAGAGGGAAGTTATCTCAAGTTTTATTACCGCAAATACATTAATAATAGAATTAAAGTCCTCGGTATTAATCACTCGGAATATTTTGTTACGGTAGAGGAGTTTTTAAAGAGCCACACCAATTTTTCTGCTGAACGTAAAGTTGAAATAATGGTTCACCCCGACTTTGATGCCAATGGTGAATTATTTGACCACGTAGATGTAAATTCGACGGGAGACTGGATAGCATACCTAACACAAAATGATTTATCCCAACATTTAGTGGCACGGCTGCCTTTTAGTACCATGGTTAAAATTCAAGAGGTAAATAATTCCCCAAATTGAGTATTTTATTTTCCCCGAAACTGTGATATCTAACTTAAATTGCATTTTATTTTTCAGGCTTGATAATTGCCTACTTTGGTTCACGAGCAAATAATAAAAATGGCTGTAATCAATCTTAAGGGCGTTTTCAATTATACCACTGTAGACGTATTAGATTATTCTATCTTTAATAGTAACCTTAGCAACGTTGGCTTTGAAAAAAAATGCCTCATAAATACTGTTAACCAATACTCATACATGGTTGCAGAAAAGGATAAAGAATTTAAAAATGCCCTAATGGCTTCTGATATATTGCTGGCAGATGGAGTGGGGATTGTTGCCGCTGCAAAAATGCTGAATGGTGACAGTATTAAAAAAATTGCCGGCGCTGATGTTCACAAACATTTGCTTCAACAATTAAATGCCGAAGGAAAAAGCTGTTTTTATCTTGGTGCTTCAGAATCAACCCTTGCCATTATCAAAAAACGTATTTCAAGAGAGTATCCTAAAATTAAAGTAGGCACATACTCACCGCCTTTTAAAGCAGAATTTACAGCAGAAGAAGATGCGGCCATGATAGCTGCGGTAAATGCATTTAAGCCTAATGTGTTATTTATTGGAATGACTGCGCCCAAACAAGAGAAATGGGCTTTTAAGTATAAAGATCAGTTAGATGCCACAATAATTTGTGCAATAGGCGCCGTATTTGATTTTTATGCAGAAACGGTTACCCGGCCTTCTGAATTTTGGATTAACCTGGGTTTAGAATGGGCTGTTAGGTTGGCCAAAGAACCTAAACGCATGTCAAAAAGATATTTGTATTACGGCCCTGCCTTTATTTACGAATTATTTAAAGCTAAACTTTTTAAATTTTCTGTCAGATTAGTTTAATAGGCAATGAATATCCTATAAAACAAAGGTGATATAAATCAGGTTATAACATAAGATACTAAAGTTGTTTATTTAGTTAAATACTTGTGTTATGAAATATCCTGTAATAATTTTTGCTGCCCTTTGTGTAATCATAGGCTGTAAATCGAATCCGGCCGTCGAGCCTGATAACAATCACAATACACCGCCAGCTCCCCCGGGCACTTATACTATTACAAAAGCGTTCCCGGCTTTACCTGTATTGGATAATCCGGTAGAGTTGACAGCTCCGGATGATGGAACCAACCGGATATTTGTGGTATCACAAAAAGGCGTGATCAGCGAGTTTGCCAACACGGCGGATGTAATTACCAAAAATGTTTTCCTGGACATATCAGCCAAAGTTAATTTTAGCGGCGAAATGGGACTGCTGGGCCTGGCATTTAGCCCTGATTATAAAACCAACGGTTATTTTTATGTGAATTATGTGCGGAAAAATCCATCGTTAGAAACTGTAATAGCCCGCTATAAAGTAAGTGCATCAAACCCGAATATTGCCGACCCTGCAAGCGAAGAAATATTACTGACCTACGCCCAGCCTTTTGAAAACCATAAAGGTGGCAAGCTGGCTTTTGGTAATGATAAATATTTATATATAGCTGCCGGCGATTGCGGGAGCGGGGGCGACCCTAACAAGAATGGCCAAAACAAGGCAGCATTATTAGGTAAGATATTACGCATTGACGTAAGTAAAGCCGGAAAGTACACTATCCCGGATGATAATCCATTTAAAGGCAATACAAGCGGCTACAAGGAAGAAATATATGCTTATGGTATGCGTAACCCATGGCGTTTTAGCTTTGATCATACAACGGGCTTCCTGTGGGCAGCCGATGTAGGGCAGGATAAAGTTGAAGAAGTGGATATTATTGAAAAAGGTGTCAACTACGGCTGGAACGTGATGGAAGGAAACACTTGTTACAACACTGCTACCTGCGATCAAACCGGTTTACAATTACCTATATGGAGTTATGTACACGGAACATTAGGTGCCAGTATTACCGGCGGCTATGTATCCCGCGATAAAAACCTGCCCGGATTAACCGGAAGATACGTGTATGGCGACTACGTTTCGGGCAATGTATGGGCACTTGCAAGCTCGGGTAAAGTTGCGATAAGTAATGATTTGATAGGTACTGTGGCAGCTAATTCATTATCTTCATTTGGAGAAGACAGTAACCGCAACCTTTACCTATTAAATTATAAAGATGGCAGGATCTACAAGTTTGTAGCCAACCCATAAATTATTACAATGCATTGTTATATCCGGTTATTTCTTTGTTGAAAATTCTGGTAATATATAACTGTATACCTCATACCGTAATTCGCTCCACGCGCTTTTTTTAGGGAACGGAAAGCCGGGAAATAACTCCTGGTAATTGGGTATGAATTTAACCCTGATGCGAATTGCTGATCTGTTTGCAGTTAAACTTGCAGGGATCATAAATTCATCATCACGGAACTTGCGGTTAGACGTTTTAGTTCGCAATAGTCTATTTTCAAGCTCGCCGGGCGGGTCAGAGTAAATGCAGGTATTAGATCCTGCCAGGTACCAGGTGCCTGCAAGTTTCCATTCTGCATTTTGTCCGGTACCGGCAATATATACCTCGGCAGTTTGGTTAGGAAAGCTATAATCTAAAGTACGGCGTAATAATGTGCCCTTATTATTTGCAGCAAGCTTTACAGTAAACTCTGATGTTCCGCGGGTGAACCTTCCGTTTTCTTGCTGAGCAGGGTAGACATCTTTACCAATCTTCTCCATATATCCTTTAAGTTGATTACGATCAACCCCCATAGGGAAATTAGGAAAAACATCTATTCCTGCTTCATACCTTGATGTTATGGTTTCAACCGGTGATGCCTCAGGGGATGAGTAATTATGATCTTTCTCGCTTGTCTTATCACCAACATCCACCTCGTCGGTTTTAATTAACGAAGGTGTAGGCAACCCATACCAATAGGTTACCGCTTCATAATGCTCCGTGCTTAAATTTTCAGCACCATGTTCAAATCCAATCACTGCACGTTTACCAAATGGCATCATATCTGCCAAAAGGAACCGATATGCAGATTCGATAAGATCTTTTTCGCCTTTTGAATTATTTTTTCCATTGGCCCCCAAAGGGTGCCCGGCAAAAGCTAAAGTTATGTTTTGTCCGCCCCAATAGTCGCCCCCGCCTGCCCATTCCTCGGTACCGGTACCATAGGCTTGCGGACTTTTACTATCATCAAAATAGAACCTTGGGTCGCCTTCCAGTGTACCCAGGTTGGCAGCGTGCGAGAATATGAACGATGTACCCACAAAACTTCCAGACCAGTCTTCTTTCCCTTCAATTCCACGGGTATCTAAATACACCATGTCTTTACCTAACTCCGGGTTGGGCATGTCAGCATAAGTAGCATGGAAATAGCTACTAAGGTTTGGGGTAGTTTTTAATCGTTCATATCTTATTTCATATTCAATTTCTGTATTGTCAGCAGGTATATCAGCTAATTCAAACTTAGCCGATTTAAAGAATGGCATCGGGTAATAACACGATAACTCTGCCTTTTTAGTAGTATAATCAAAACGGATATTTATAGGAAACCCTTTCACCAGGTATTCGCGCTCATCGCGGTTATATAAGGTACCGGCGCCAAAAAATAAGGCTAACGGTGCGTCGATAGAAGGATATTTAGCATCATCCCAGGTAACTATTAACCGTAGGCGTTCAAGGGCTATTGCTTTATCTAATGGTAAGGATAATTTAAATGCCCGTACCGAGGATGGCCCCGCCGTTATGTTTGATAGTAATAGTCTATTACTGTTAAGTTTCAACTTCCCGCTTACCTTTTTAATATTTTGAGGTGCGATATCTGTACCCGCTTTATCAATCAGGTCAAGTACATCCTTGTCAGGTGCTTTGTTGATATCCCAGGTGTCTATATTTTGCGAGAGGTTTTCCTGGTCAGCATATAAATGATAAATGAAGTACCCCGTACCGTAATGCGTTTTTGAATAAGCAATCCTGAATGAATCTTTAAACGGCATCGGTGTCCATATCAAGTCAGCTCCTTTGGTGGCGGCCCAGGTATAGTTAAGCGGGCTTGGAAAAGGTGTTTGAGGTATAAAGACTGTACTTGTTTTAAACAATACGGCGGCATTTCTCGGATCGGCTGTAGAGGTTTCCTTAACAATATTATCTTTCCCATCAGCAATAAAATGCCACGGGCTGCCATGCCAATGGTTCGCTCTAAAAAAATAAGCGACGCCTTTACCTTTAACATCAAGCGCAACATTGTAATTTTCTTCGTTCGCAAACAGGTAATGGCTTGCATCGGCAGATTGATTGCCGCCCTCACGGTCATACGTACTCCTCATATAGGCCCGGTCGCCAATTCTTTGCATCGGCCATGTATCCCACATCCGGTATGCATCCAATCCAATCGGTATAATTGGTAACATGGGAGTATTTGTCCGTTTTATATTTTGTGAAAATAGCAGCGCAGATAAAAACAGCTGGCCAACAATTAGCCAATGTGTCAAGTTTCTCATATTACAGGTTTATAAAGCGATGATAAATATTGGTTTAAATTTGTCACCCTGATAAATGTAGTAAAATATTAAATCATCTGATACCAACAAAAAAGCCACCCTGCATTTATCAGGGCGGCTTTTTTGTTGTGTAAAGGTTATTATTTATCCAACCCGCCACGGCGCATGGCCTTAACAGGCTCGGGCCATTTTACACCTTCAACTTTTATATTTTTTGTTTTTTCGGGATCTTCGCTGGCCATATAAGCTAATATCGCGGCAAGCATAGCGTTATTGGCTACTTCGCTAAATACAACTTTATCGTAAGTATCGCGGTTGGTGTGCCAGGTGTAATTAAAGTACGACCAGTTAAGCGAACCTATTGAAAAACCCGGCGCGCCAACAGCATCAAACGAAGCGTTATCAGATCCGCCACCACTTGGCTGTCCCGGGAAATTTGTTTTAATACGGCGTTTAATCGTATCAGGTACTGCTGCAAGCCAACGTGGTAAATAGTCTTTTGCGTCGGTATAACCGGCACCGCCTAAGTTTATAACGCGGCCGGTACCATTGTCCTGGTTAAATAAAGCCTGCAGGTTTTTTACTATTTCAGGATGATCTTCAACAAAAGCACGCGATCCGTTTAACCCTTCTTCTTCACTTGCCCAATGGCCAACCAGTATAGTACGTTTTGGGTGAGGATAAAATTTCTTTAACAAACGCATAGCTTCCATCATAGTAAGGGTACCGGTACCGTTATCTGTAGCGCCTGTGCCGCCATCCCATGAATCAAAGTGTGCCGATAGCATCACATATTCGTCAGGCTTTTCTGATCCTTTAATTTCGGCAATGGTGTTGAAGGTAGGTACTTCACCAAGCTCTTTCGACTCGGTGTGCAGCATAATAGTAGGAGGGTTGCCCGATTCGGTTAAACGGTAAAGCATACCGTAATCTTCTAACGCGATATCAACTGTAGGAACCTTTTTAGTATAGGCACTGAATATTTTATCAACCCCAAAACCAGCCGACCAATAATTACTTATCACGCCAACAGCGCCCGCATTTTCCAATGCAATAGGTAATGTTCTTAATGTATAACCGGTTTTCCGGATGCGTTTGGCCCAGGCAGCGGTCATTGCTGTACGCTCGGTTTTCATTTTATCAATTACTTCGGGGAAAGCAAACTCTTTCCAGTTATCATCCGGGCGGCCGGTTGGCTGTAACATGGATATCATTACTAACTTACCTTTTACATTAGGCAGCCATTTCTGGAAAGCAACGGAATCTTCCAGATCAGGAATGATGATAGTTTGTGCGGTAACCGTTTTTGTACCCATGCCAGGGCTCCAGGCCAGTTGTGTACCTTCTAATGATTTTACGCGGGGCGATATCATATCAATATGCGATATGCCGCGTTCCCAGCCGCGCCATACGCCCCAGTTTTCTTTTTTAGCTGATATTCCCCAGTTTTTATATTTCTCGACTGCCCAGTCGCCTGCTTTATTCATTTGCGGGGTGCCCACTAAACGGGGGCCAACGCCATCAAAAAGTTCATGGGCTAATTTTGGTAATTGCGAATTGTTGGTTTCTTCCTGTACAATAGCGTCGACAACAGATTGGGTTGATTGCGCAAAGGTGCTGCTGCAAAGCAACATGCCGGCAAAAGACATAGCGATTTTAAGCCGGCTGGTAAAGCGGAGTGTGAGTTCAGTTTTCATGAACCTAATTTAAAAATTTGTGCCGAGGTATACTAATTTATTAACAAATTATATATTTGATGCTATTGTTAATTGCATTTATTGCAACAATAAGCCGATTACTTGGTTGTTTAGTCGGATACCAAATATTTTATTTGATCGAACTGAATAAACCTTTACAAAAAATTACGTCTAAGTTTAGCAACCAACTATAAACTATACTTAGTCTTATCATAAAAAAACACCTTGATGAAAACGCTACTTTCCTGCTTTGTAATCTGTTTATCTGTGCTAACGCTTAAAGCGCAGATCCCAAATTTTAGTTCAACTCAACATATCGACCAGGAATTTGGTCTGGGCACCATCAGCTTAACCTATGGCAGGCCTGATGTAAAAGGTCGCAAGATATTTAATGGTACAGAACCATACGGCGTTGTTTGGCGCACCGGTGCCAACGCAGCTACCATAATAAAGTTTACTGACGAAGTGACTATTGAAGGCCATAAAATTAAGCCGGGCGAATATTCCTTATTCACGATACCCGGCGCTACCGAGTGGACTGTAATTATAAACAAAGTGGCTAAACAATGGGGCGCGTATTCATATGATCAAAAACAGGACTTGCTGCGTTTTAAAGTAAAACCTTATCGTTTACCAATTACGCTTGAAACTTTAACTATGCAATTCACTGATGTGCATATTGATGAGGGGATACTGCAAATTTTATGGGAACGCACAGGCATAGCACTTCATTTAAAAGCCAATGTTAATGACCGCGTAATAGCCAATATTAACCGGATGATGAAAGGGAAGGATAAGCCCTACTACCTTGCCGCAGTATGGTATTACAACCATAATTTAGATATGACTAAAGCCCTGGCCTGGATGACGGAACAGGAAAAAACACAACCCGATGCTTACAACGTTAAGTACTGGAAAGCCAGGATCTTGTTAAAAATGGGGGACAAAAAAGGAGCCATTAATACTGCCAAAGTAGGCTTGTTTATAGCTGAAAAGGACGAGAACGCCGAATATATCCGCATGAATAAAGAAGTACTGCGCGATGCCGGCTACATTAAATAGTTTGCGATATCCAATACTTATCCTACTTTTGCAATGCTTTAGGTTTCCTGGTGATAACAATCATTAGGGATTAAAAGGGAATACAGTGTAATTCTGTAACTGTCCCGCAGCTGTAAGCTCCATAACCATAGTCCATTCATTAGTCACTATCCGGATACCCGGATGGGAAGACAGGACGAAAGGGGAGTAAGTCAGAAGACCTGCCAGAGCATTATATATTATTCACAGCTTTCGGGGATTGAAGCTTGGATGTGATGCTCACCTGTAAAACCGGCGTGTTTTCATTCCATTATCACTCTTCCTTCAGGCTGTAAGTTTTACTTGCATCAGGCCATGAACAAAACAGTAGCATACTTATTAAAATATCCGGCGCATTTGTGTGGATGTTTAATGCTATCGGCCTTTTTATTGTCAACCATTTCTGTTTTTGCGCAAAGCGATACTACTAAAAAGCTAAAAGAAGTTCAAATAAATACTTCGGCTATACCGGCCATGCAGCTTGTTGTGCCATCGCAGTCTATATCTTCAGGCGATTTTATCCGTTATAACGCATTTAACGTAGCAGATGCTATCCGTGATTTTTCGGGTGTTATCATTAAAGATTATGGCGGTATCGGCGGTTTAAAAACAATGTCCGTTAGGGGGCTTGGCGCTAATCATACATCAGTTTTATATGACGGTGTACAGGTAAACGATGCCGAGAACGGGCAGATAGACTTGAGTAAGCTGAACGTAAACGGTATCCAGCGGATCACCTTATATAATGCACAGCCGCCAGATATCTTACAAACAGCACGGGCCTTTGCAGCAGCAATTGTCTTAGCTATCGAAACCGTAAAACCCAACTTATCCGCAGAAAAGCCTTACCTGGTAACCGCCGGGATAAAAGCGGGCAGTTTTGGTTTGGTAAGCCCGTATCTGCAATGGCAGCAGCGGCTTAGCAATAAGTGGGCGTTTGTTATAAATAGTTACACCATAAATGCGGACGGGGGCTACAATTTTTTACTTTTTGACGGCGCTACCAACACCAAACAAAAACGCGTTGGATCAGCGGTGGCTATCCAGCAGGTTGATGGTACTTTATATTGGACCGGTAATAACAGCAAGTTTAACCTGCGGCTTAACTATTATAATTCTGACCGGGGTTTACCAAGTGCTGTAATACTTTACAAGATACCGCCCGAAGGACAAAAGCTGTACAACCGCGACCTGTTTTTGCAGGGTGGCTATGAGCATAAATGGAACAGCGGACTGCAACTATTACTCAACTCAAAAATCTCACAAAACCAGTTACGCTATCTTGATCCGCAGTTCCCGAATACCGCAGGAGTGCTTGATCAGCATTTTAGCCAGCGCGAATATTACCAGTCGGCAGCTTTGGCTTACTCTATCAAACCAAACTGGCAAATATCATATGCAGCAGATTTGGCTGTAAATAATATGAATGCCGATCTGCCTGGTTTTCGTTATCCAACACGGCTTACCATACTTAATGTTTTGGCAAGTAATTTAATATTAGGTGATTTTACGCTGCAGGGCAGCTTACTTAATACACACCTGCACGAAACCGTAAAAACCGGCACCACAACACCCGACAGGAACATCTATGCGCCTACTTTTATAGCCATGATAAAACCATTTACTGATAAAAACTTACAGCTGCGCGGCTTTTATAAATACATATTCAGGGCGCCTACGTTTAATGACCAATATTATGGTTTCAGTATAAACCCCGAACTAAGGCCCGAACTTACAAAGCAGTATGATCTGGGTGTTAGTTACCTGAAAAGTCTCACCGGATTGTTTGATTACCTGAGTTTTACCGCCGATGCTTATTACAACAACATCACCGATAAAATTATAAATATACCAAGCCTTTATAATGGTTATGCCCGCAACACAGGCAAGGTAGAAGTATTGGGGATTGACGCCGGATTAAAAACCCAGGCGAAGCTTACACCTTTTACGGTAACATTAGCTGCAAACTACACCTTTCAGCAAGTACAAAATGTTACGGACCCTACAGCAGCTATCTATCTTAATCAGTTGCCCTACACCCCTAAACATACAGTGGCTATAAACGCTGGTATTAGTGAGGGTGCATTTGGTTTGTATTACAACCAGGTAATATCGTCATCAAGATATTACGACAACGATAACCTGCCTATCGATTATATGCCGGCTTATGGTATCAGCGACGCGTCGGTAGTTTATAAAGGCGCTGTTAATCATTTTCCGGTTAGTTTATCTGCGGGGGTTAATAACGTATTTAATACCAACTATATGGTGGTGCAAAGTTACCCCATGCCCGGCCGGTCATTCAGAATTTCATTTCAAATAACTATATAAAACAATAACTCATGAAACAAATTAAACTTCACAACCTCTTTATCGCGTTAACATTTACAACGATCCTGGCATCATGCCATAAAGATAAAACAGACCCAACTCCGGATAAACCTACAGCAGAACGAGCCGGTGTTTATATATTAAACCAGGGTGCTTTCAGTAAAAACAACAGTACCTTAACTTATTATGATTACACCACCAAAGCTTTAACAGGCGACCTTTTTGTAGCGACTAACACTAATAAGCTTGGCGATACCGGTAATGACCTGGGGATTTATGGATCTAAAATGTATATCGTTGTAAATAACTCAAACCTGGTTTATGTTAGTACCGCTAAAACTTCTAAAGTTTTAAAAACCATTACGCTAAATCAACCACGCAGTGTTGTTTTTTACAAAACAAATGCTTTCGTAACATCTTATAATAACACCGTATCTGTAATTGACACTGCTACTATGGTTATTACTAAAACCATCAATGTAGGTAGCAGTCCGGAGCAAATGGCTATTGCAAATGGAAAACTATATGTAGCCAATTCAGGTGGTTTAGATTATCCAAATGTTGGAACTACGGTATCAGTTATTGATTTGACTACATTGGCAGAAGTTAAAAAAGTAACTGTTATCGCAGATCCTATTTCGGTTACCGCAGATACATTTGGAAATGTATATGTATTATCATTAGGAATCATCACTAATACACAAAACGTTAATCCCGGATTAACTATCATAAATAATACAACAGATGTTGTTAAATCAAAAGCAGATTTAAGTTTAGGTTATAATGTGCCGATTTACGCACAAGGAGATTTTGTTTACTATCCAACAGTTGATAACAAGATAGCTGTTTATAATGCTAAAACACAAACGCTATCATCTGCAAACTTTGTTACCGACGGTACAGCTATTACTACTCCGTATGCCATATCAGGCGATGTATTAACCGGCGAGATCTTCATTTCAGACGCTAAGGACTATGCATCAAACGGAACTTTAACCGCTTTTGATAAAAATGGTAAAAAAGAATACGTTATAACTACCGGTATTAATCCAGGTAAAATAGTATTGATCAATAAATAATTCCTATAAATTATTCTTTAGTAATTTTAGGATTAATATGTAATTTTACGGCATGTCATCATTACAAAAAATAAACACAAGGAACATCATACTGGCTTTGGTCATAATCATCCTGACAGCTACCCGGTTATTAACTTTAAAATACCAGATCTGGAGTAATTTTACGCCGGTAGGTGCATTAGCAATTTTTGGCGGGGTATATTTTAACGAAAAGTGGAAAGCTTACGTTGTTGTACTGTTAACATTTTTTGTAAGTGATGTTATCATCAATCATTCATACACCGGGCAGTGGTCTTTATGGAGCAGTGATACTTTTTGGAATTGCGTATGTTTTTCAATAACCGTATTTATTGGTTCCCAAATTAAAAAACTGACTGTTGTTAATAGCGTGGTTATTTTACTTGCACCGGTAGCTGTTCATTGGTTAATTATGGATCTGCCATGGATAAACGGCGCTGCAGCACTTTATCCATACACGGTACTTGGATATTGGGAGGCCTTAGTTGCCGCATTGCCGTTTGAGCAAAATATGTTTTTAGGAGATGCTGTTTTTGGGCTTGTATTATTCGGCGGTTTTGAGCTGGCTAAGAGCAAGTATACCGTATTGCGTACCAACCACAAATTAGCACTTTAATAACTATACGATATATGTGAAAGCGTCCCGATATATCGGGACGCTTTTTTTATGAGCTTTTATTTATGAAAAAAATAGTTGTACTAACGGGCGCCGGTATAAGCGCTGAAAGCGGTTTAAAGACCTTTAGGGACAGCGACGGCCTGTGGGAAGGTTACGATATACAAAAGGTGGCAACACCCGAGGCATGGCAGCAAAACCCGCAACTGGTACAGGATTTTTATAATATGCGCAGGAGGGATGCGCTTGCAGCCAAACCCAACGCCGCGCATTATGCCCTGGCCGAATTAGAAAAGCAATACGACGTAACCATCATCACCCAAAATATTGACGACCTGCATGAGCGTGCCGGATCAACTAAGGTGATGCATTTGCATGGGGTTATTACACGTTCGCAATCAAGCATCGACTCAAACCTTACTTACCCGATTGATGGCTGGGAACTTAAAATGGGGGCGATGTGCGAGTTAGGTTCGCAACTGCGCGCGCATGTAGTTTGGTTTGGCGAGGATGTGCCGATGATCGTACCGTCGGCACGGATCTGTCAGCAGGCTGATATCTTTATTTTGGTGGGCTCGTCATTAGCGGTGTACCCGGCAGCAGGCTTAATCAACTATGTGCATTATAATGTACCCAAGTATATCATAGACCCTAATATTCCGGATGTTAACCGGGTAAAAAACCTAATAAAAATAGAAGAAAAAGCAACTGTCGGCGTACCGGAGCTGGTGAAGGGGTTAACAAACAATTGATTTTAAAAAACAGTATGATCATAGCATTTAGGGTCACTAAAAGAGATGATCCAGGTGATCCACATTTTAAAGTGGATCACCTGTTACGCTTTCACCGGCATTTCGCCCATCTCTAAAACCAATGTACCGCCATTAACCAGGTCCTGGTGCGAGAACCATAGCTTATCCAGCTTCCTGCCATTCATGGCTGCCGACTGGATATACTTTTTAGTTTTTGATGATCCTTTAGCTATCAAAGTAAATGTCTTGCCATTTGGCAAATCTATAGCCACCTTACTAAACAACGGGCTGGTAATGGTATACATTGGCGAGCCTGGCTTAACCGGGAAGAAGCCCATAGCCGAGAACACGACTACCGATGACATTGACCCGCCATCTTCATCACCGGCCACGCCTAAAACATTGTCTTTAAAGTAAACATCCAGTATAAACCGGGTCCATTTTTGGGTTTTCCAGGGATTGTTGGTGTAGTTAAAGAAATAGGGGATCTGGAACGAGCATTGATTACCCATAGAGAACTGGCCTATTAATCCTGTCATATCCGGGAACTTCGCGTAAAACGCTGCACGGCTGCTACCCAAACCTTCGCGGAAGTATTGATCCAGCTCGCTTTCAAACTTATCCTTGCCGCCCATTAGTTCAATTAACCCTTCAATATCATGCGTAACACCCCATTTATAGGTGTAGCCGTTATTCTCGTTATAGTAAGATTGCCCCTGTGTTTTTGGGTCGATATTCACCCATTCGCCTTTATCATTCTTAGGCATAAACAGCGTCTTTTCAGTGCTCCATAAGTTCCTATAGTTCTTGGCACGCGGGGCATACTTAAGGTGCACCGTATTATTGCCTAACTCTTTAGCCAGCTCGCTAACCGCCCAGTCGTTATAACTTGCGGCCAATGTTACTGCCACTGCCGACCGTGCGCTACGGTGCACTTTAGCTACAGCGTCGTTCTCAGCCTCGCCGATGTTCAGGGCAGGATAGTAGCCCTTTTCGTAATAAAAGTCTTCCAGCGCACCTTTAGGGCCGTTTGTGGAGGCAAGCATAGTGGCTTGCTCAGCATTCTTTAGCATGCCTTCAAGCGCCTTCTTTGTATCGAAGTTACGAATGCCCTTACGGTATGCATCCAAAAACATCACTGCCGAGTAAAAACCAAACATGCCCGGACGATCGCCGAATACTTTTGGGTACTCGGGCATCCAGCCGCTCTGTTCGTACATATTAACGTACGACTGCAGCATATCACCTTCCTGCGCCGGGTTAAGGATGCAGCGCAGCGGGTGCTGCGCTATGTAATCGCCCCAGGTGTAATCATCCGTATACACGTTGCGTTTATCGTCATGTACCTTATCATCGTAACCGCTGAAGTACTTATCACCACTTTCGGTGATGTTGTACATCCGCACATAGCTGCGGTAAAGCGCCGTGTAGAACGTTCGTTTTTGCCCAACGGTACCGCCTTCAACCTTTATCTTACCGATCTCTTTTCTCCATATCTCTTTACTTTGTGCGGCTAACTGATCAAAAGTGATATGGGTGAACTCCTCCATGTAGTTCTTCTTCGCCTGTTCGGGGCTGATAAAGGAAACCGCAAATCTAAACTCGACGGTATCTCCATCAGCTTTAGCATAGCTCATGGCCACCTTTTCGCCGTTCATCATTTTGGGCGTAGCTAATGCACCTTGTACGGTGTATTTGCCCCAATCCTTATCGCCATTTAGTTTAACACTTACGGGTTTGCCCGAGAACGTACCATACATATAAGCTTTACCCTTTTGCGCATGGATACCGTCCATTACAAGCTCGGTGCCTGTTATGCTGCCATCTGCTGCGATGTCATATAAGCCATTATCATAACAGTGCGTAAGCAGCACATGCTTAGCAACCCCTTTAGGGTACCTGAACCTATACATGCCGCCTCGTTTGCCAACTGTATGTTCAACCCGGATGTCTTTATCAATCAGTGTTGTTGCATAATACCAGGGGTGTGTTACTTCCATATCATGGTCGTAGGTAAGGCGCTCGTTCCAGTCGGCATCAGTAAGTGTACCTTTTGCCGGCCTGACAGAGAATATAACTTGTGGCGTTATAACGTTCAACGACAATAAAGGGAATCCCGATACCTGGTCGTCTAAATAATCCTGGCGCCTTGGGTGCGTGCGAACCATTTGATTAGGTAAGTGTACCACCGGGCGGTTTGTGTTTAACAGCGGGGCTATATTGCCTATTGTAGGGTCAATATATTGCAGGTAGTCTTCTTCCGTTTTTGCGTGATCATCTGCAAGCTTATCTACAGCAGCTTTAACCGTAACAGGTATTGCTGCTACTGCAGCCAGCATACTGCCGGCCTGCATAAACTTACGTCTTGAAATTCCGTCTTTTGCTTCTTCTTTCATTATATTTTAGGGATTAACCTTTTGTCGCTTCGCGGATAGCACGCCCGGCAGCATCAATAAGGTTCAGTTTCATTTCAGAGTATTTACGGGATATGATAATCCCATCAGCGCCGGCTTTATAAGCGGCAAGGGTGGCTTTATAAACATCATCAGGCGATTGCTTTCGGCTGTTCTTTCCTGTCGGGATACCAATATCAATGCCGGGGAAGATCAAACATTTGCCTTTAACCCCTTTAAGTGCACGTTGTGTTTCGCGATAAACATAATCAGGCGACAAGCCAGCCATAGGAAGATCATCGTATGATGCTTCATTTTCGCTATAGCCTAATAGCCGGCTGTTAAACCTCATTAGTTCTTCGTGCCGGATATCCTTGAACATGGTCGAACCTATGTTTTTTATAAAATGCTGGTAACGTTCGCCACCGCAATTGTTATAAACAACGATCTTCAGGAAATCAACCCGTGTTGCCAAGTCTGCATAATCCCGCGTAGCGCGAAAGAAAGGGTTAAATGAGTTAACGTGCTCAATATGTAAGCCGACCAATTGTTTTTTGCCGAGTGCCTTAATGGCTTTATAAACATCATCAACAATCTGGTGCTTACCATAGTCAAACAGCTGATCCCAGGCAACTATCTCCGGGTATTCCAGCATGATCCGCTGAAACTCGACATAATAACCATCACTTGGTCGCTGATCAGCTAAAGCCGCTTTTGCAAAGGCATCCAGTTTATGGTAGCCTTCTTTGGTGCGTTCGAAATTGATACCGCGTTTCTTTGCAGCTTCCTGGTGATACTGGCAAAAGCAGGTTGATTTAGAGGGATCAACCGTACCAACCAAATGGCTTGCACCCAAAGCATTCAATAGCGGGCCGCTGCGTTCGTTAAAGAATACAAGGCCGTCCAGATCATAGCTTGCACAAGTATCGGTAGCCAGGGCTGTCCAAAAAGCACGGACGTTTGGATTAAATAAACAGGTTGTTTTTGTTTTGCGTCCTATCAGATCCACCTCGCGGCAATCATCTATACCGGGCACATCATCGCGCCATTGGTCTTCAATGGTAGCAAATACTTTCATGCCGCGTTTGCGGGTGCCTTTTATCACTTCGGCAACCAAGTCACGGCTACCATACTCCGGCGACCGCGTATCTTTTAAAGTTGTGTTTTTATAATATTGGGCATGGGGGATAGCGTAGTTGCCGCCATGGTAGTTAAGATCTTTTTCCTGTGGCCCATGATCAGGGAATGGCTGTCCGCCAACCTGCCTGCCTGATAGGCCATCGCCATAAGTAAATGTATTTAAGAAAATGGTGTTAATAGCACCGCGTTTTTGCAGGGTATCCAATACGCTATCGACACCTTCATCAGCAAACGAAGCCATGCCTACCTGCAGACCATTTATTAACTCTTTAGCGGGTTTGTTAGCTGCAAATCCCGATATTTTAACCAGCGGACCAGCAGCTATCAAAGCAGCCAGTGTAACACTGTTTTTAATGAATGTACGACGCGGATTTTTACCAACAGCTGAAGCAGCAGGGGATAGCTTTTTGGGTTTCATAAAATCAGTTTAATATTGGTTGACTAAATATGCTAAATCTTTTTAGCATAATAGGTTACAACCGCTGTAAAAAAACTGATACTATGATGGTTGTTTGATTTTGAAATTGATAGGGATTGCGCACAACACCCGCACAGGCTCTCCATTAGCTGTGCCTGGCTTCCATTTGTTTAAACGCCGAACAACACGCAGTATTTCTTCGTCTTGTTTTGCTGATAATCCATTTACTATTTTCAGGTTGCTTATGCTGCCATCTTTTTCAACTACCATCATTACAGTTACGCGCCCCTGGCAGCCATACATCCTATCTGAAAATGTATAATGGATTTGGCTTAGTTTATAGTAAAAATTATCCATGCCGCCTTTGTATTCAGGCATGGTATCGGCATCTTCAAGAATAGGAGAGTTTTGGTAAGATGTGGTTTGCGCTTGTATTTTAAGCGTAAATGAAATAACGATAAGGATGAATAGCGCCTTTTTCATAAACCGACTTATTAAGTAGATATAAATATACTACATTAATTAATCTAAAAACCAACAGGACCAGTATCTATAGTGTTGGGAACGAAATGGGTATGGTATATTGCACTCTTACAGTCTTGCCTTTGTCCATACCAGGAGACCATTTTGGCATCAATTTGATCACCCGTAATGCTTCTGCCTCTGCTTCTTCTGAAAACGACCGAACGATTTTTATACCAGTGATGCTGCCATCTTTTTCAACAACAAATGTTGCTATTACCCTGCCTTTTTCGGTGCCTGTATGTAAATTTTTTTTGAGGTAAGTAATGAAGGCCTCAAAACCTCCTGCATATTGCGGGTACTTGTCTACCTTATATAAAATAGGTTCTTGTGTAGTTAAATTGTAATGTGCTTGCGAACCGAAACCGCACACTACAAGAAAGATTAGCGTGATAAACTTTTTCATAACTAAATATACTAATATTCCCTCACCATTAAGCTATCCGCAAAATCGCGCAGGTATTGTTTGTTTTCTTCAGGCAGGTTGATCTTTTCTAGCGCCTCGAAAGCTTTATCAGCATAACTGTGCATAGTGGTTTCGGCGTGCTGTCTTACTTGTACGTCGTTGTAAATAGCGGTAACGGCTTCTACTTTTTCCAGTTGATCAAATTGTTCAGCATTGATCCATTTGGCTAATTCGGCTTTTTGATCAGGATTAGCCAACTCCGAAGCTTTTATCAACAGGTAAGTTTTTTTGTTTGATATGATATCACCGCCAACCTGTTTGCCAAATTTTTCGGGCGAACCATAGATATCAAGGATATCATCTTGTAACTGGAAGGCCAGGCCAAGGTTTTCGCCAAACTCGGCGATAAGCTCAGCATCTTTCATATCGGCACCGCCTAATATCGACCCTATTTTTAAAGCTCCCCCCAGTACTACAGCGGTTTTAAGGCGGATCATGTAAATATACTCGTCTATCTTTACATCGTTACGTACCTCAAAATCCATATCCAGTTGCTGGCCTTCGCAAACACTTACTGCTGTGTTGTTAAATATGTCCAGTATAACCCGTAGCAACCTGTCCTCAACCTGCATCATCAGCTTATAACCCTCTATCAACATCACATCGCCTGACAGGATGGCCGCGTTTTTATTCCATTTTTCGTGCACGGTAACTTTACCGCGGCGCAGTGGCGCATTATCCATAATATCATCATGCATCAACGTAAAATTATGGAACACCTCAATTGCCAGAGCGGGAGGAAGCGCTTTTTCTACGTCGCCGCCAAACAGGTCGCAAGCCATTAATAACAGGGCAGGGCGCATACGCTTGCCGCCCATGTTCAGGATATATGCTATAGGCTCGTATAATTCGGCGGGATACACCGGATATTTAAGATTGGTAACCGCTTTATCAATTAATAGTTGCAGGTCTTGTAGTTCTCTCATGGTTTGGTTAATAAGTGAGTGGTTGAGTAAGTGAGTGGTTTAAACCCAATCAAATTAATCTAACTAATCACCATTATACTAATCTTGTACTAACGAAAAATCAATTTGTTTTTTAGCAAGGTCGACGTTTTTTACACGTATTTTAACCTCATCACCCAGTTGATAAATCTTCTTTTTACGTTGGCCAATGATGGCATAATTTTTCTCATCTAAGGTATAAAAATCGTCAGAGATATCGCGCAGCCTTATCATTCCTTCGCATTTATTTTCAAGGATCTCTACATACATACCCCATTCTGTAACACCCGATATAACGCCACTATAAACGCTGCCAACCTGGTCTTTCAAAA
The DNA here is from genome assembly GCF_050433825.1 of Mucilaginibacter sp. UYCu711. Classification (NCBI taxonomy): domain Bacteria; kingdom Pseudomonadati; phylum Bacteroidota; class Sphingobacteriia; order Sphingobacteriales; family Sphingobacteriaceae; genus Mucilaginibacter; species Mucilaginibacter sp. UYCu711. The sequence goes on from NZ_JBNPWM010000006.1 coordinate 303,945, forward strand.
ACTCGGCTTGTTTGTACTTAACAGATGAACGCTCGGCATCGGCAGCTTTCTTTTCCATTGCTGACGCATGCTGGCACATCTTTTCGTAATGATCTGCATTGACCGACTGACCGCCATCTAAATAATGTTGTAATAAACGGTGTACCATCACATCGGGGTAACGGCGGATAGGTGAGGTGAAGTGCGTATAATGATCAAACGCCAAACCGTAATGACTGCTGGTTTTAGTGGTGTAAATTGCCTTAGCCATAGACCGGATAGCCAAATGGGTCAATACATTCGCTTCTTTTTTGCCTTCCACGTCCTCCATCAAAAAGTTAAGGGACTTTGCAGTTTCTTTGTCGGATTTAGTATTGATCTTATACCCAAACCGTGCAGCAAAATTGGCAAAGCTGGCCAATGCTTCGGGTTTTGGCGAATCGTGCGCACGGTAAACAAATGTATATTTTTGCTTGCCCTTGCCTTTTTTACTTACAAATTCGGCCACTTTGCGGTTGGCTAAAAGCATAAAATCTTCTATCAGCTTATGCGCATCTTTACGTTCTTTTACGTAAACCCCGGTTGGCTTGCCTTTATCGTCAAGAATAAACTTAACCTCGGTAGTTTCAAAGCTAATGGCACCATTTTTAAACTTACGGTCGCGCAGTATATAGGCAAGCTCGTTCAGCTTTAATATCTCATCGCTAAAGTCGCCTTGTTTGGTTTCAATAACTTCCTGTGCTTCTTCATAAGTAAAACGGCGGTTTGAGTTGATAACTGTTTTCCCGAACCATTCGTTTTGGATATTGGCTTGCTCATCCAACTCAAATACAGCCGCGAAACAAAGTTTATCTTCGTTAGGACGCAATGAACACAAACCGTTTGATAATCTTTCCGGCAACATTGGGATAACTCTATCTACAAGGTAAACCGAGGTTCCTCGATCAAAAGCTTCTTTATCCAAAGCCGAATCGGGAATGATGTAATGCGATACATCTGCAATGTGTACGCCAACTTCGTAGTTGCCATTCTCCAATATTTTAAATGATATGGCATCATCAAAATCCTTGGCATCAAATGGGTCGATAGTGAAGGTGGTAACGTTTCTGAAGTCACGACGTTTAGCGACTTCTTGTGGAGTTATATCTGCTGAGATCTCTTCTGCATCTTGCTCAACCTCTTTAGGGAAGGAGAGGGGGAAACCATACTCAGCAAGTATGGCATTCATTTCAGTATCGTTCTCACCTTGAGCGCCTAAAATATGCTTGATGCGTCCAACCGGGTTTTTAGCCTGCGCGGGCCAGTCGGTTATTTCGGCAACTGCTTTAATTCCGTTTTTAGCGCCGTTAAGTTCACCCATCGGGATGAAGATATCGTGCATCATTTTACGATCATCAGGAATAAAAAACGCATATCGGTCTGATAGTTTTACTATACCGGTAAATTCCATTTTGGCGCGTTGCAATATCTCTATCACTTCGCCTTCCTGGCGCTTGCCCTTGCTTTTGGCATAAACATAAACCTTAACACGATCACCATTTAAGGCATTGCGTAGCTTGCGCGGAGCTACAAAAATGTCAGTTTCATCAGCATCGTCAGTAACTATAAAGGCCGAGCCATCATTAGTCAAATCGACTTTGCCTTCGATAAATGTTTTCAGTTCAATCAGCTGGAATTTGCCGGGCGATACTTCTTTAAGGGTTTGCTTAAATGCTTCTTCTTTTAAAATATCAAGTATGGTGTATTTTGCATCAGGATCGCGTACGTTTAGTTTGGCCGATACCTGCTTGTAATTAAGTGGTGTATTGCCATTTTGCTCAAAAATATCCAGCACCATTTGGGTTAGTACTGTGTTTATTGTTGCGCTATGTTTCTTTTTATTAGACATGTATTAAATAAGTATTTATGCGAAGATACGGAAAAATGAATGCGGAAGTCGGAATGCCGAATGCGGAAGTTTTTTAATGTCGTTTGAATGATAATTCGTCAGTGACTATTTCTTAACGTTATTTTCTTTCGCAGTTTTCCCCGAGCTTGTAAATATCGCTGTTAATTCATTGGCTTCTTTATGTAGAAATTTAGTAAAATCATTATTTAAAGTTTCCGATTCCATTATCAGTTCAAGCCATAGCATTGTTTCATCAGCTTCTTCTTCAACAATTGTTATTTTCGATATAAAATCGGCTTTAGAACGAGCTTTACAAGCCGACCTATAATTGGCGGCTACCGATGTGCCGGATCGCAATATTTGATTTCCAAGTACTCTACCAATTCTATCTTCCGGCATTGACTTGACAAGTTTAATTATGTTGAGCGCAAAAGTTTTAGTTCTCAGTTTAAGGTCATTCACAGGTTGCATATTCAAAATTTATATTTCAAACTTACCACATTCCGCAATCGGCATTCCGACTTCCGCATTCAAACAGCCGGAATCGATTCAATCAACCGCCTGGTATATTCTTGTTTAGGGTGCTGATAAATATCATCCGGATCGCCAATTTCAATGATCTCGCCTTTGTTCATTACCATCATACGGTCGGATATATGTTTGATAACCGACAGGTCATGCGAGATAAAAATGTAAGTAAGGTTAAACTCTTGTTGCAATTCTCTTATCAGGTTCAACACCTGCGCCTGTACCGAAACATCCAATGCCGATACAGATTCATCGCAAATGATAAACTTAGGCTGTAGGGCCAAAGCGCGGGCAATAACGATACGCTGCCGCTGCCCGCCAGAGAACTCGTGCGGGTAACGGTTAAAATGCTCAGGCAGCAGGTTAACGCGCTCCAGTAGTTCAACAACCCGTTTCTTGCGCTGTGTGTTGTTGTTATACAAATTGTGTACCTGTAAGGGTTCCATAATCGACTCGCCAACGGTAAGCCGTGGGTTAAGCGACGAGTAGGGGTCCTGGAATATGATCTGGATATCGCGGCGTATATTGCGCAGGTCGGTTTTGTTTAGTTTGCGCAGATCAGTACCTTCAAAATTGATGATGCCTGCTGTAGGCTCTATCAACCTTAAGATGCTCCGGCCCAAAGTTGTTTTACCACAGCCCGATTCGCCAACCAGGCCCAGTGTCTCGCCGGGGTAAACATCAAAGCTTACATTGTTAACCGCCTTTACCATGTTCTTTGATTGCCCGAAGATCCCTGAGCTTACCGGGAACCAGGTGCTCAAGTCTTTTATTTCCAATAATGGTTGCTGGCTGTATAGTCTTTTCTTGCGTTCGGCTAACTCTGCCTTCGGGTAATGGTATTCGTTACGGATGTGCGCTATGCTGGTATCGCTATCTTTAAAATCGGCTATAACGGGCAGCTTTTTAAGATGATGTTTGACTGATGGACGGCAAGCCAGCAAGCCTTTGGTGTATGGGTGCTGCGGGTGCGCGAACAGTGTCGATGCCTTCTCCTGTTCTACGATCTCGCCTTTATACATTACCAGCACGCGGTCGGCAATTTCATGCACAACGCCAAGGTCATGCGAGATAAATACCAGGCTCATGCCGCGCTCGTCCTTTAGCTTTTTTAACAGGTCGATGATGGTCTTTTGCACCGTAACATCAAGCGCGGTGGTGGGCTCATCGGCAATCAGTATCTCGGGATCACAGGAAAGCGCCATGGCTATCATGACCCGTTGCTTTTGGCCGCCAGATACCTGGTGCGGATAACTGTCGAATATCGCCTCGGGGCGGGGGAGTTGCACCTCTTTAAATAGTTTGATGGCTTGTGCCTTTGCCTCGGCTTCCGTCAATCCCAAATGCAGCTGTATAGCTTCTGTAACCTGGTAGCCGCAAGTAAGTACCGGGTTTAACGAGGTCATGGGTTCCTGGAAGATCATGGCTATACGGTTGCCGCGTACGGCACGCATTTCTTCTTCGGATATGCCAAACAGATCTATATCATCCAACAGCACCTTACCGCTAACTACCGAACTGCTTTTATCCAGCAAACGCATCAGGCTTAATGAGGTAACCGACTTACCCGACCCCGACTCGCCAACTATACCAATGGTTTCGCCTTTGGCGAGATTGAATGAGATACCCTTAACTGCATCAAACAACCCCTCGGGCGTTTTAAATTGGATAGTGAGGTTGGTAACGCTTAGCATATTAACCTACTATGGTGATGTTCTCCTCGTCAATCAATGGCTCGCCGCGATAGCGCCTTAGCAATTGGGCTGTAGCTATCACATCCTTTTGGCAATAGGTGCTGATACGCTCCAGCTGGTTGTCCTTCCAGTAAACCGAGCCAACCATGCTGCCGTCTATATCATCTTTTGGGGTGGGGATGTTGAATATAGAGGTGAGTAGATTTAAGGAGGTGTAGCTTTTATAATCGCCAAACTTCCATAGTTCCATGGTATCCAGGTGGCCAATCTCCCAGGGTTTCTTGCCGGCTATGTCCAGCTGTTTGGGTAGGGGCAGGCCGTTAACCAGCATACGCCGGCAGATATAGGGGAAATCAAACTCTTTACCATTATGTGCAACCAATATCAGGCTTGGCGGCTGGCCGGCCAGCATGGTCGAGAAGTCCGCTAATAGCTCTTTCTCATCATGCCCGGCGAATGATTTTATACGCATGCCTCTTACAGCGCTACCGGTGAATACGCCAACCGAGATACAAATTATCTTCCCAAACTCGGCCCAGATGCCGGCGCTTTCATAGAACTCTTCGGCGGTCTCATCCTTGCGGATGCGTTGGGTTTTAAGGTCCCAAAGCTTTTTAAAATGATCGGGCAGCTCATCGTGCGTGGCGTGTTGCGGCACGGTTTCAATGTCTAATACCACTAAATTACCCAGGTCGTACTGTTCAAGCATCCGTATAAAATTATTAATACAGCCAATATAATGATAGCTATCGAATTAGGAAACTAATATCCATCTACTGACAGCTGCCTGACAGTAGATGATCTTAAAAAAGCATCAAACTGTTTCACTTAAAAAATGAAACAGTTTGCAACACTTGAAACACTATTTTAATGTAAGTTATTATGAATCAATGATTTGATAAAACTTGAGTGAAACACTTTGAAACAGTACAAAAACTTGAGATGAAGGTTGTAATTACCTGTAAATAAATAAAGTATACAAAAATTTTCTTTTTTAATCAAACGGAGTGAAACACTTAAAGTGAAACATGCCTAAGAGTCTTAGGTATATTTAAAACAGCGTTAATTAATCGGCAAATAAAAGCAAAAATTACTGCCCACACCCGGTTCGCTGTCAATAGTAAAGGTGCCATTATGTTTTTTAATGATCTCGGCAGCAATGTAAAGGCCCAGGCCCACACCATTAAATTGCTTGGCTACTTTTTTCACCCTGAAAAATCGCTTAAATATTTGCGCGATATCTTCTTTGGCTATCCCTATGCCCGAATCGATTACGCAAACGGTTATCTGTCCGCTCTCAACAAACGCGCTTACTTTTACCTGTGTAGCATCGGGCGAATATTTAATGGCATTGTTTAACAGGTTGATAATAACACGCTCCAACCTAAACTGATCGCCGGTGTAAAAAATATCTACCGAGTTTTCCAGTGTGATTTGATGTTGCGTGGAGATCTGTTGTACCGTTTCAATACTTTGAGTAAGTATATCTGTAAAAAAGAATTCGGTTATATTAAGGTCTATCTCGCCGGTATTAATCTTGGTAACATCCAGCAGATCCTCAATAAGCCGCTCTAACCGCAAAACACTCTGATTAGATCGTTCTATAAAGCGGTAACTGCGGTCGGCTTTATTTAACGATTTAGCTAAGATCTGGTTAATGGCTTTGATATTGGTAAGCGGTGTTTTTAATTCATGGCTAACCATATTAAAAAACTCATCCTTTTTGGCATCCGCTATAGCCCGTTTCTCACGCTCCTCGTTTTGGTAGATCAGCTCTTTATTGGCAATAGCAAGTTCATCGGCACGTTTTTGCTTTTCCTGGTTCTGATAGATCAGCTCTTTATTGGCAATAGCAAGTTCATCGGCACGTTTTTGCTTTTCCTGGTTCTGATAGATCAGCTCTTTATTGGCTATAGCGAGTTCATCGGCACGATCTTGTTTTTCCTGGTTTTGAAATACCAGTTCGTGGTTGGCAAGGGCTAATTCGTTAGCACGATCTTCTTTTTCGCGGTTCCGAAAAAGCAATTCGGTATTGGCTAATGTTAATTCGGCGGCACGTTTTTCTTTTTCGTGATTCTGGAAATCAAGCTCAATATTGGCAAGGATCAGTTCGGCTTCCCGCTTAGCTTTTTCTTGTCGTTCGTATAATAACTCGGCATTAACGGCTTCCAGTTGCATGTTTGCAAGCCTAAGTTGTTCTGCAAGATGTCCCATATTCGTATCGTTCTCAGAGGATCGTTCACCTGTTTACACAGGTAGAAAAACCGGTAAAAGGTAGGTATAAAAATGGTATATAGTTATTATGAGAAAAAATTTAAATTTTTAAAAAGCCAAAAACGAACACTTTATTTGTTACTTTACTATATCTCAATAGTCCGGGATTACAAATCGGCCCTGACAGGCGGGGCCTGTGAATTATTGAAGCATCGACTTCCCTAATCTTGATATTCTAAATAGCCAGGTCTGCACCTTCAATATTTAAATATGCACCTACTCTTTCAACAACGCCATCGGCAACCTATCAATCCTCTGCATTTCTACCCGCCGGTAAAACACCTCGGCACCTTCTGATTGCAATTGGATCTTTCCCCTGGCAAGTGGGGTGAGCACGCCTTTATCATTCTGGCTGTTACGGTAAAGCACCATAGATACTTTACCATTCACTACGTGGATGCTGGTATCACCATGGCAATACAGGTCGAGTGTATTCCATTCGCCTGATGGTTTTTCATAACTGCTACCTTGTTTGGTGCAATGGCGGCCCTGTTTATTGCCATCGCTAAAGGTGGTCAATACGCCTTGCGGACTGTAAACATAATTGTTATCGCCTTTTTTAACCGCCGGGATATCAGCAGTGCCGCCCGCGCAGCCCCAGAAATCGCCGCAGTTACCTTCTTCAACCTGAAACTCCTGCGCACGCATCCACGCGCCATAATCCGCACCATACGGGCCAACTGAGTGGTAAAGCAGCCCACTGTCTTTATTGCCGTTTTTGCGTTGTCCCCATTTTAATTTGCCCCATTTAAATTGCAGGCGCAAATGGTAATTCTCGTATTCGGCTTTGGTGATGATAGCACCCCAGCCATCGCCGGAGATCCTTATGGCCGGTTCATTATCTTCTTTTACAATAGTAAATACCTGCCGCGGGTCGTTATTCAGGCCAACCGGCGTTGGGGTAATGAATTTGCCTTTATCGTCAAGGTCCGGGCCAAGGTAACTATCCCAACCCTTAAGATTTTTGCCGTTAAATAATTGCGTCCATTTAGGTTCTTTCAACTTTAAGGTAAAGCCAAAAATAAAGGTGCACAGTAATGGCGCGATAAAGTATTTGCGAAGCATGGCGGTTGATATTGGTTGAACTAAGATAAGCTTATTTATGCTTTTTTTGCCATTCCCAATTATACCAGTTCATATCATAGCCTTCTAAATAGCTTATCTTCCAAATACCTGCTACCTTTTTTGCTTTGGTATGGTAAAAGAAATTATCGCCCCAGGTCCATTTAAAATCCGCTTCATTATCATTGAACTTCAAATTAGCCAGCGTTAGTTTCTCCCAGTAATTATCAGGGAAATCCTGGCAGTTGCACCATTCATCAACATCATCATTGAAAGTAGGCAGTTCACCATCGGGCCAAAGCGAGGAGCCATCGCGCAATTCTTTATCCATGCGCACGGCGATATTTTTGTAATCATTTAAGAAATCTTCGGTAAAAAAACCGAGCCTTCTTAAGTTAACAATTGCTACCTCGGTGACTTTTAAATCCATGCCGGTATTTAAAGTATCGCCCGGATTCCTCTTGGTAGGTACAAAGCCATTTGGCTTAATTTCTGCGGTTTCGTGCCACTTGTATAAAGCCCTTACTAACGCAGTTAGTTTAACGCTATCATCTATCCTGTCCACAACAAACAAAGGAGGGGTTATCGGGGTGCGAATAGTAATTTTGCCGGTATCTGTTTTATCAGTTTTGTTTGTACCGCCGCAAGCGGACAATAAGAATAGGGTACTCAGGCAAATGAAAATTGGTTTAAGGTTATGCATGATATAAGGTTGGCTATAGTTATACTAAGTAAATCATAATTTTGCTAACCTGCAATTGCCGGAAGATTACTCAATACAAAAAGCCTCCCGGGAAACTGAGAACCTTTCAAATTCTCCGCGTTAAACACCCCGAAATTATAGATTTGGTGATGGTTGCGGTGGATGATAGCGTGTTTAGCCTATAGTTATTTATAAAAATTAGTAACCACCACTAACTTTGGCATTTGATATCGCAACTTTATCCAACCGGCCAATTTGCTTGTTTCCCTATCGCTTAATTTATTGTTAAAAGTTGCCAAAGCCACACTCACAGTATCAATTGGTTGCTTAGCCGTATGACGAACAAATGTTTGATTTACACCAAAGGAGGTAATGGAAGGATAAAGAATTTTCAATTCAGCAAGCACGGTCGAGTCGGCGACTACCGGCTTATTAACTGTACTCTTTTTAATTGTGTCGGCACGGCCCTTAAAAACATCTTCTATTATACTTGCCTTTATTTGCGAAAGATCTATTTGCTGTCGTGCATTTAACCCCTGCCTGACGACCAGGGTAACATTGGTCAATTTGTAATATGGTAACTTTTTTCTTATAGAATCTAACACAGGTTTGTCTAATATGCTACCAAGTAATAATAAGTCGATAGTTTTATTTTTATAGATAATTGATTTGGACACTACCTGTGTGTTTAAGAAGATAAATTCTTTTTCAACAAACTTTCGGGCGTTGTTTTCAAAAATACTTTTATCAACTATCCGATAGGCCATAAAGATACTGGGCACTATAGTAATTATAACAATGAGGATAATATAGCGGTTTACTTTTTTTTCCTGTCCGATGTCCTCCAGATGGTGTTTTTTCATTTTTAGATATCTTGCCATCAGGAAGGTAGCAATAGCGATAAAAACACTATTAATAAAATATAAGTATAGGGCGCCAAGCACAAAATACCAATTACCCATAGCAATACCGAAACCGGCCGTACATAGCGGCGGTATTAAAGCGGTTGCAATTGCAACACCAGGTATCACGTTAGTTTTTTCTTTGCGCGATGCGGCAACCATGCCGGCGAGGCCGCCAAAAAAAGCGATAAAAACATCCCAAATGGAAGGAGAAGTGCGTGCTAATAATTCAGACTGTGCATTATGCAGTGGTGTGATCAAAAAATAAATAGTAGACGCGATAACAGCTATAACTGTGGCTACGAATAAGTTTTTAAGTCCGCGCCTTACCAAATCAAGGTCATTAATACCTATACCCAGGCCAATGCCCATTACAGGGCCCATTATAGGCGATATCAACATAGCACCTATAATAACCGCGGTTGAATTTACATTTAGACCGATGGATGCAATAAAGATGGCAAATATTAACGCAAACAGATTTGCGCCTTTAAAATCTATATTATTTTTTACAGCGTCGATAATTACAGACTCTTCGGCTTTACCATCTTGTAAATGGAACCGGTCAGTCAAAAGCGTTCGAATATCTGTTATTAATTTACCCATCACTTGTTTTTAGTTTCTTTGCCAGCTTGCCTATTGTAAGGCCCTGCACAATAATAGAGAATACTACTATCATATAAGTTATTAATACAAACTCATCGCGATGCATGGCGGTACTTAATGATAGTGCCATGGCTACAGATAACCCTCCCCGTAAACCACCCCAGGTTAGTATGGCTACAGCATTACGCTCGAATTTGATCTTATACCTTAACAATGAAATTGGAATAACTACAGAAACCCACCTGGCAAACAAAATAATAACAATACAAATGGCACCGATAATTAGTATAGTGTTATCTATTTTAATGATCAGCATTTCAAGCCCCATCAGCATAAACAGAATAGCGTTTAATATTTCGTCAATCAACTCCCAAAATTTATCCAGATAATCAAGTGTTGTTGTTGATACAGCGCCATCCCTGACTTTGTTACCGGTTATTATACCGGCAATTACCATTGCCAATGGCCCTGATATGTGCAATTTGCCGGCAATAAAGTAACCGCCCATTACAATAGCCAGGGTTATCATAACCTCCACCTTATAGTCATCTATTGATCGCATCGCCCAATAACCAATATAACCCAATAATCCACCGAATAGTAAGCCGCCTATTGCTTCCTGCGCAAACAGTTTCGCCGCGAGCGGGAATGAAAAATCACCGGTGCCTGATCTGGCTACTTCGGCAATAGTAATGAATATCACAACGGCTACACCATCGTTAAATAATGATTCGCCGGATATTTTTAATTCTAATGATGCCGGAATTTTAGCTTCCTTTAATATGGAAAGTACAGCTATAGGGTCTGTTGGCGAAATGAGCGAGCCAAACAAAAGGCAATAAATAAAGGGGATTGGCAGGCCGAATAACTTAAACAAATACCAAACCGAGCCACCAACAATAAAGGTAGACAGTAAAATACCTAAGGTGGCCAATATTATTATCGGCCAACGTTCGCGTTTTAATTTGCCCAAATCAATATGGATAGCGCCTGCGAATAGCAAAAAGCTAAGCATAAAATTCATCAGCACATCCTGAAAATCCAATGAATTTACTAATTGTAATGCTTTTTCTGAAATTAGGGATCTTGAACCAAATGTGGCAAGCGCAATTGATGAGATTAACGATAATGCCATTATACCGATAGTAGGCGGCCATTTAATAAAGCGGTGATTGATATAGGCAAATATCGCCGCCAGCACTATAGTAAAGGTTATTATCTCCTGAGTTTGCATTGGGTTAAAGATAATAAATTTAGCCTGCCTATATTTTGTATTGCTGTTGTTGCTTTGCTTTTTTAAAAACAAAAGCCTGATCCGCAAGAATCAGGCTTAATAGTTTAATGTACTTTTAAGGTATATAACCGCTAAGTAGTATAGCCTAATATCTTCAATACCTGTTTACTATTTTGCTCCTCGCCAAATACCTCGAAGTTAAATGTCTCGTCGCGGTTGCGGCGGATGATAACGTGCTTAGGCGATGGCAGCAGGCAATGGTGTATACCGCCGTAGCCGCTTAATACCTCCTGGTAGGCGCCTGTATTAAAAAAGCCCAGGTATTGTACCTTACGGGTTTTTGGCATAAACACACTGTTCATGTGCGCTTCCTGGTTGTAGTAATCCTGACCGTCGCAGGTAATGCCGCCAAGGTTAACACGCTCGTACTCGTTATCCCAGTTGTTTATAGGTAACAGGATGTATTTTTGATTGAGCGCCCAAACATCAGGGAGGTTGGTGATGAATGAACCATCCAGCATCAGCCATTTCTCGCGGTCGTTTTGTTGTTTACGGCCCAATACCTTATATAATATGCCCGACGCTTCCGCACAGGTATATTTACCAAATTCGGTTATAATATCCGGTTCTTCGGTATCGTTATCAGCACAGATCTCTTTGATCCGGCTCACGATCTCGTTGATCATATACTCATAATCAAAATCAAACACCAGCGAATCTTTAAACGGCATACCGCCGCCAATATCCAATGTATCTAACGCAGGGTTGATCTTTTTGAACTTGCAGTACAGGGTAACATATTTCTCCAGCTCGTTCCAGTAATACGGCGTATCAGAAATACCCGAGTTAATGAAGAAATGCAGCAGCTTAACCTGGAAGTTAGGGTTTTGCTCTATCTTGTTGTAGTAGAAATCAATAATATCCTCCATGCGGATGCCTAAACGCGAGGTGTAAAACTGCGAGTCGGGTTGCTCTTCAGCAGCTATCCGGATACCCAGGTTGCATGGGGTAGACATTTCTACCTCATCATCATACAGGTTAAACTCTTCCTTATTATCCAGTACCGGGATGATGTTTTTAAACCCATCGTGCAGCATATCAATAATATATTGCTTGTACTGGAAGGTTTTAAAGCCGTTGCAGATAACGGTCATATCCTTGGTTAAAGCACCTTTTTTCTCAAGCGCGTCAATCATCGGCATATCAAAGGCTGAAGATGTTTCCAGGTGGATCTCGTTCTTCAGCGCTTCTTCAACAATATGTTTAAAGTGCGAGCTTTTGGTGCAATAGCAATACTTATAGCTGCCGCGATAATTGTTTTTGATTATAGCCTGCTGAAACAGCAATTTAGCCTGCTGGATTTTTTTGGTGACCATTGGCAAATAAGTAAAACGTAACGGGGTGCCATACGTTTCAATCATCTCCATCAGATTCAAATCATGGAAGTATAATTCATCTTCAATAATCTCGAAGCCTTCTTGCGGGAAGCCAACACTTAAGTCAAGAAATTCCTGGTAACTCTGCATTAATTAAAATTTTGGCAAAAATGTAATTTTTAAACGGAATTATAGGCTATTTGTTGGGACAAATTTATTGTTGGATTGTAATAATTGTAATGTCATTGGTCATTGTGTCATTAGTCATTGGTTTTGAGGAGCAAATGCACCTCGGCGATCATGCACCTTGCGCTGCCGCCGCCATTAGTTTCAATGGTATTTATATCAGCATAAACCAACTTGCCAAAAGTTGACAGCACCGCTTTTTGGCCATAATTAAGCGAATTATATGCGCTCTGCGACATCACGATCAATGTATCGCCTTTGCTGTTTTTAACCTCCAGCATATTACCTGCAAAGTGGTTCATCTGGTGGAACGATATATCAACGATTTGTTTTCCGGTATCTTTTAAATAGTTTGTAACTAATTCTTTTTCAGCATCATTAGCAATGCTATCTAAACAAATCACCACGAAACTGCTGCCAAGCGCCATCATAACGTTGGTATGGTAAATTGCCTGTGCTTTTTTGTCAGTAGCGTGGAAGTTAATTATCGTATAGCCGGCCTGCCCGGCAAACGCCGCCAATACAATTTCGTCGGTACGGGGCGACAGGCAGGCATAAACTATTTTTTCCTCGCGGTCAAGCACCATGCTACCGGTACCTTCAAGGAACTTGCCGTCGTGCTCAAAATGGCTCAGGTCGATAACATGCTTTACCCTGAAGTTATCCTGAAGCGTGGTAATAATATCCTCGCGGCGCTCCAGCCTGCGGTTTGCGGCCTGCATGGGGTATAAAAACACTTCGCCGTCGTCATGAAAGGATACCCAGTTGTTCGGGAAGATAGAGTCGGGGGTATACGGTTGGGCAGTATCGTCAATAACAGTAACGTTTACATCGTTGTCCCTTAATGTTTGTACAAGCCCGTCAAACTCGGCAATTGCTTTGGCCTGTACCTGCTGCTGGTCGGCACTACGGATTTGGAAGGCGTTGCTTTGGGCAGTTTGCTCGTTAAAGCCAAAACTTACCGGGCGTATCATGAGGATGTTATTGGTAGATTGACTCATATCCTAAATGATTTCGTCTCTCTGCAACGGCATACTCATGCAATGAAAACCACCACGCGCTCTTGAAAGCTCTGCAGACGGCATTAGTATCAAAGTATCTTTGATCGTTTTAGGATCAAGTTCGTCGTTCTCAAACTTGTTAAGCAGGTCCTTTACCTTAATTACTTTAAAACCATTCTTTTTAAAAGCTTCAATGGTTTTGTCGTTACGGTCATAACCTAATACAACGCCTTCTTTTACGGCAAGGACGTTGCACGAATCGGTCCACTGCTCGCGCGAATCATAGGGGAAGGTATCATTACCAGAGTAAATGAACCGGGTTTCCTCTTTGCTGCTCAAATCATTTTCGCTGATATCTTTCAGCAGGTCTTCCAGGCAATTAAACGAGCGTGGTTTTTTCTTACCTTTTTCAAACTGCAGGATATCTGTACGGTCCTTATCCTTTGTCTTTTTATCGGCCAGCCAGGCTATGGGCTCACTGTCGGCGGCAGGGGTTTGAGTTACAGCCAGCGAATGCAGCAGCACCCACATATTACGTTTTACCTGCGTAAACACCGTATCAATATGCATATAATCACGCCGGTGCGGTATTTTAACAATGGTTATCTTCTTCACCACATCTTTAGCAAAAAGCAGTTTTATAGCCTCGTTAGCGCCGCTGTATGATGTGCGTTCGCTGCAGCCTATAATCAGATGCTCGGGGCTTATCATCATTACATCTCCGCCCTCTAATGTGGTTTTCTCGTCCTGGTCTTCGCCGGGGCGCAGGAAGTGTTGTACCGTTTCCGGTATCTCTAATATATTATCGCGGTAGGCCGCAAACAATGGGTGATTAAAGAATATGTACCGCGCCAGTAAAGTCTCGCGCGAGCGTGCCTTCTTGGCCGGTTTATTCAATAACATATAGTTATTTATGGCGATGCCAATATCCCTCGAAAATATAAGATTAGGGATAGGAGCGAAGATCATTTCGTTACTGTCCAATGACCCTGAGATGAATATTTTGGACAGTTCGACAGGCGCCGTATTTATCAACCGTTGTTGCAAACGGTAATTGCAGCTCTCAATAGCGCAAACAGAGGCAGTCAGTTTATTGCGAATATCCTCATCCTCTAAAATATCAGCTAATAAAGTTTGGATCTCAATTACTTTATCTGACGCGTAAAAGGCTTGGTTATCGGGCTTAAAAAAGTCGCGGTTGTTTTCTTTGGCGTCAATCTCTTTTAGTTTGCCTTTAATTTTAGCGGGGTCAAGGAAGTATAGCAGTAGCTTAACGTAATAGTCGTATTCGTTTTTACGCATGCTGTCCAGGTGCACAATGTCTTCAAACAGCCAATCCTGCGCTTTTGATGGCACAACGCGGCCCAGGCCGTTATCCGGGCTGTGGATCAACAAGGCTTTCAAATCGCCAATTTCTGATGTAACGCTTAATTTAAAATCGGTACCGGGTAATATCATATACGTTTTAGCAATTTGTAAAGCTATTGAGAAAAATTTGTTTCTGGTATTAAACAATTGTTAACAGCATTTGATTTATCTATTCATGGCCGGCTTTAACGCTCTCAACAATTTTATTAATTTTGCCGCATGAATTTTATTATTGATGCTACCGTTAAAGCCGTTAAACAATTATATCAAACAGATATAATACCTGCCGATGTAAGTTTGCAGGAAACCCGTAAGGAGTTTGAGGGCCAGGTTACTATAGTTACTTTCCCGTTCACCAAAGTTTCACGTAAATCGCCCGAGCAAACCGGTGCCGAAATAGGCGAGTTCCTTAAAAATGAACTAAAAGAAGTATCGGCATTTAACGTAATAAAAGGATTTTTAAATATCTCTATCTCCGGCACTTATTGGATAGAGCAGCTTTACAAAGTAATTGCTGCGGATGATTTTGCCGTTATAAAACCCAATGGCAAAAAGGTGATGGTTGAATATTCATCGCCCAATACCAACAAACCTTTGCACCTGGGCCACGTACGTAATAACCTGTTGGGTTATTCGGTAGCGCAAATATTAGCTGCCGCGGGCTATGACGTGGTGAAGACCAATTTGGTTAATGACCGCGGCATCCACATTTGCAAATCAATGCTGGCCTGGCAAAAATGGGGCAATGGCGAAACGCCGGAATCAACGGGGGAGAAGGGTGATCACCTGGTAGGTAAATACTACGTTATTTTTGATAAAGAATATAAAAAGCAGATAGAAGACCTGAAGTTAGCGGGCCAAACCGAGGACGAAGCAAAAAAGAACGCCCCGCTGATTAAAGAAGCGCAGGAAATGCTGCTGCAATGGGAGGCAGGCGCTGATGCCGTTATTGACCTTTGGCAAAAAATGAACAGCTGGGTTTACGAAGGCTTTAGCGAAACCTATACAAAACTGGGTGTAGCTTTTGATAAATACTATTACGAATCGAACACCTACTTATTAGGTAAAGATATTGTTGAAGAGGGATTGGCCAGCGGTGTTTTCTTTAAAAAAGATGATGGATCTGTTTGGATTGACCTGACTGATGATGGCCTGGACCAAAAATTGGTTTTACGTGCGGATGGCACATCAGTATACATTACCCAGGATATGGGGACCGCCCAGTTAAAGTATGACGACTACCAAATGGACGAATCTATTTATGTAGTAGGTAATGAGCAGGATTATCATTTTAAGGTATTGTTCCTGATTTTAGAGAAACTGGGTAAAACCTGGGCAAAAGGCTTATATCATTTGTCGTACGGTATGGTTGATCTGCCATCTGGTAAAATGAAATCTCGCGAAGGTACTGTAGTTGATGCTGATGACCTGATTGCCGAAATGGAACGTACCGCCAAACAGGTAACCGAGGAGTTGGGTAAGATCAATGATTTTGGCGAGGAAGAAAAAGAGCAATTATACCATACCATTGGTATGGGTGCTTTAAAGTATTTCCTGTTAAAGGTCGATCCAAAAAAACGGTTATTGTTTGATCCTAATGAGTCTGTAGATTTCCAGGGACATACAGGGCCATTTATACAATACACCCACGCCCGCATCAAATCTGTTTTAAATCGCGCAGCCATAACCGGTATAGCTACCCAGCCGACGGAGCTTGCACCCGAAGAGCGCGATCTGATAGTAACGTTAAGACAATTCCCGGATACAATTAAACAGGCAGCTGCCGGCCATAATCCGGGAGCTATTGCCAACTATGTTTATGAGGTGGCAAAAGCCTACAATAAGTTTTACCATGAGCATTCCATATTACAAGCCGAAGATGAATTGGTTCAACAGTTTAGGTTACAATTATCAGCAGCAGCAGCCAGTGTAATAGGCAGAGGGATGAATTTGCTGGGTATTAAAGTGCCAGAAAGAATGTAAGCCCCCTAATGCTCTCAGGGGGGAGAACTATTAAAAAAAATAGCGATGGATTTGAAACCCATCGCTATTTTTTTAACTGGCTTCGTATCAACCTTTGATGAAGAAAAAATAAAAAGCTTCGGATCAGAAACTGCTATGAAACGTGCCGGGCAACCATCAGAGTTGGGCCCTGCGTATGTTTTCATCGCGTCCGACGATGCTTCATTTATAACGGGCCAGGTAATACACGTTAACGGAGGCGAGGTTGTTAATGGGTAAATGGGTAAGAAATTTGTAACAATAGTGTTTAGGTTGGCGCTTAATTATACAGGCTGATTTTTTTTATTATGTTTGTTTACCAAACATAAATTTAAAATTATGAATATAAAACACACCTTATTTTTTTCGGCGATACTGGCAGGTAGCTCATTGATAGCTAATGCACAAGCCAAACCACAAGATACAGAGTTTTATACACCTGTTCCGCCCGTTGTAACTCCCGGAAAAACTAATGCAGATGCGCCTTCAGACGCAATTGTGTTATTTGACGGAAAAAACCTTGACCAATGGACAATGACCGATAACCGTGGCACACCTGCGTCATGGACGGTTGCCGATGCTATCCTGACCGTTAATAAACGCAGCGGAAATATAGAAACTGTTAAATCTTTTGGCAACTACCAATTGCACATAGAGTGGCGCGTACCGGCAAATATTACAGGCGAAGGCCAGGCGCGTGGTAACAGTGGTGTCTTTTTAGCATCATTAGGCAAGGGTGATGCCGGGTACGAGTTACAGGTGTTAGACTCTTATAATAATAAAACCTATGTTAATGGGCAGGCTGGCAGTATTTACAAACAGTTTGTCCCATTGGTTAATGTAAGCAAAGCACCGGGCGAATGGCAAACTTATGATGTTGTATGGATAGCCCCAACATTTAATGATGATACTACTGTAAAAACACCTGCAAGAGTAACTGTTTTCCATAATGGCGTATTAGTACAAAACAATGTCACCTTGTTGGGCCCTACACAATACATTGGTCAGGCATCTTACACAAATGCCAAATTTGGCCCGGCGCCTATAAAATTACAGGCACATGGCGATAGAAGCGAACCTTTAAGCTTCCGCAATATCTGGGTTAGAGAGTTGTAATAAACCGGCAGGACTTTTAAGCGTCATTTCGATGGAAATATCATCCATTGAAATGACGCTTTTTTTTGGCAAAAAACGTTTTCTTTTTTAGTAAAAAATTAACTGGTGGTAAAACAAATTAAATAAAAATTTTGTTATTTTACTATACTGTACTAATTTTATTTAACTATTGTAACCCCTATTAAAATGAAAAAACTCCCCTTGTTTTTTTGTTTACTGCTCTTTGCTTGCTCATCGCAGAAACAAGTTGCTACTGATACTAAATCATTTAGCAAATATTCTATGCCATTTCATGTATATGAAATTGGAAAGTGGAATTCCGAGTATATGATTCTTACACTCGTCGATGTTCATAATACGTATTTTACTGTTAAAGGAAATTATAATGCCTCTTTAAAAAAAGGGGATATTTATAATCCTCAAAATCAGTAATCATTTTTGACAAGTATCGGGTTATTTATAACTTAGCAGCTTGCGGTAATATACCGGCCGCTTATAAATAATCTAATAACAGATCATGATAAAAGATACGAACTCATTAAACCAGGTAGCAGAGTTTCATACCACCTTTAAACATCCTATATTACCAACTCCAACCATCCCGTCGCCAGAGCGTTGCCAACTGCGCGTAGAGCTTTTAGCCGAAGAGTTAAAAGAGTTACAGCAAGCAATAGCCGATAATAACATGGTTGAAATAGCCGATGCACTTTGCGATTTGCAGTATGTATTATCAGGTGCTGTATTGGAATTTGGTTTGGGCGAGAAATTTAAAGAGCTTTTTGATGAGGTGCACCGTTCAAATATGAGCAAAGCCTGCAAAACAATTGAGGAAGCTGATCATACAATTGCACATTATAAAGGTAAAGACAATACAGAATCATATCATAAAGAAATTGACGGCTTGTTCCTGGTATACAGGAGCCAGGATAACAAGACACTAAAATCAATTAACTATTCGCCTGCCGAACTGGGTAAAATATTGGGATAATTAATGCTCGATATACTTTATCGCGATGAATACCTGATCGCTATTAATAAACCGCATGGTTTATTGGTACACAGGTCGCCCATAGCAGCAGATGCGGAAGAATTTGCTTTACAATTACTAAGAGACCAGGTAGGCTTAAAAGTTAACCCCGTACACAGGTTAGACAGGGCCACCGGCGGCATATTATTATTTGCCTTAAACAAAGAGGTTGAAATAATGATGCAACAACAGTTCGCCGATAACCGGGTTGAAAAAAAATATTCGGCTATAGTTAGGGGATACACACCGGATAGTGAAGACATAGATTATCCCTTACGCAAAGAAAACGGCGCTTTACAGGGAGCCCATACCAGGTATACCACGCTTAAGCGTGCCGAAATTGCTGTCCCGTTAGGAAGACATGATACCTCAAGATATTCTTTAGTAGAAGTTGTGCCGTCAACCGGGCGTATGCACCAGATAAGGAAGCATTTGAGCCATGTTAATCACCCTATAATTGGCGACACCACACACGGTTGTAACAAGCAAAATAAACTTTTTAGAGAAAAATGGGAAATGACCACGCTGTTGTTACACGCTTCGACACTATCATTTAAACATCCTGTTTCTGGAGAATATCTTAACATAAATGCCGCTGTTAACAGCGAATTTAGCAGGGTAATGAATTTAATGGACTGGTAAATCTTAAACAAAATTGGCCTGATTTTGTAGTACGTGCATGACAGCGCAGTTAAAGTATACCATTTACAAAGATGACGAAGGGCATAACATTACTATTACGCCACTTATGAAAACCTTGCCTAACGGAGAAATTAATTTAACGGGTGTTTTTAAGTTAACAGAGGGTGGCGTAGATTTGGGTGATATTGTATTTGATAATATGCTGAAGCAATGGGAATATACCGCGATGGGTTATTTAGACCATGCGAATGCAGCGGAGATAGCCGGTTTTATACAAACTGAAAACGTCGCTATTACAAATAATAACGATAAAACCTGATTTACTATTTAGCTATTGCAGGTAAACGTTTCTAATTTTACCTTTACTGCCAAACCAATTACAACAGCCTATATTGCTACATGGACGAAATAGAAAACTATTCTGAAAAAATTCATGAACAAAGTAACGAGCACGCGCATCACATGCTGGCCGAAGGCAAAGAGCGCTGGGTGCTGTTTGTAGCGCTCTCTACAGCCTTAATAGCTGTACTGGCTGCCATAACCGGCTTGTTAGCCGGCGAGCATGCAGACGAAGCCATGCTGGCCCAGATTCATGCATCAGACCAATGGGCATATTACCAGGCAAAGGGTATTAAATCAGAAACACTAAATCAAACCAATAAATTATTGCTGGCTTTTGGCAAAACCCCACTTGCTGCCGATGAAGAAAAGATCCGGGAAAACAAAAAAGAGCAGGCAGAAATAAAAGAAAAGGCAGAGGAGTTTCAGAAAGAGTCAAATGTGCATGTTGCCAAACATAGTGTTTTTGCAAGGGGGATAACCTTGTTCCAAATTTCAATTGCTATAGGCGCTATATCCATTATTGTTAAACGTAAAAGCCTGTGGCTGGTTAGCATTGTCTTTGCAGGTATTGGTGCTTTCTTTTTAATCCGGGGAGTTTGGTTTTAATCTTAAATTTTTATGAAAAATATTTTTATTAATTGTGCTGTCACAGGTGCAATATTATTAACAATGCCGGCAATTGCACAGGTGAAAAAAGAAAGTAAGTTTAACCTGATTACCTTAGATCCGGGCCACTTCCATGCCGCATTGGTGCAAAAAACCGATTTAAATGATGTTGGCAGTAACGTTTATGTTTACGCCCCGCAAGGGCCCGATCTGCAAGCGCACTTAAGTAAGATAGATGGATATAACCATCGCCCCGCCGACCCGTCACATTGGAACGAGGTAGTATATGCCGGTAATGATTTCTTTAACCGGATGATAGCCGATAAAAAGGGCAATGTGGTAGTAATGGCGGGTAACAATCAAAAGAAAACCGAATACGTAAAACGATCTATCGATGCAGGTTTTAATGTTTTGGGCGATAAGCCAATGGCCATTGACAACCAGCATTTTGAAATGCTTAAAAGCGCCTTCGCCAACGCAGCTAAGAAAAAACTGGTGCTGTATGATATCATGACCGAGCGTTATGAAATAACTAACAACCTGCAACGCGAATTTGCAATGATACCTGAAGTATTTGGTCGGCTTAAAAAAGGCACGCCACAAAACCCGGCTGTAGAGATGGAAAGCGTGCACTATTTCTATAAATATGTATCGGGTAGCGTTTTAAGCAGGCCGGCCTGGTTTTTTGATGTAAAACAACAGGGCGAAGGTTTACAGGACGTAGGCGTGCATTTGGTTGACCTTACACAATGGGAGTGTTTTCCGGATAGGATAATCGACTATAAAAAGGATATCAAATTTAACAGCGCTAAAAGGTGGCCGTCTGAAGTTACGCTTAGCCAGTTTAAAGCCATAACCAAATTAAACGGCTTCCCTGAATTTTTGAAAAAGAATGTGGTTAAGGATACTATACTTAAGGTTTATGCCAATGGTTCTGTTAATTATAAACTATTTGGCATCAATGTTAAGCTAACCGCTAAATGGGCCTATGCTGCGCCTCCGGGAAGTGGGGATAGCCAATATGCTGTATTGCACGGAACCAGGGCCGATCTGTATGTAAGACAAGGCGCCGCAGAAAAATTCACCCCGGTTTTATATATCGAGCCTGTAAATGCAAGTGTTGATTTTGAACAGACACTGATGGATAAGTTAAAACTGATTCAAGCTAAATACCCCGGCGTCGAACTAAAAAAACAAGACAAAGGCTGGGCCGTAATAATTCCCGAAAAATATAAAGACGGACACGAAGCGCATTTTGGCCGGGTAACCGAAAAGTACCTGGACTATCTGCGCAACGGTAACATGCCTAAATGGGAAGTGCCAAATATGATTGCCAAGTATTATACTACCACTACAGCGTTGGCGCTGGCAAAGGGAACTAAGTAATCCCTCGTATCATTTGCAACGAAGAGAGAAATATATACAAGATAGGTGACCAATGTATAGATTTCTCCTCGTACCTCGTCGAAATGACAATGGTTAATAATGTATCTTTGCGCCATGATAAAAAAAGCGCTTGAAAACCTTAAGATCACCGCATTAAACGAAATGCAAAACGCGGCCATTAATGCCGATGCAAAACGTGATCTGATCTTGCTTTCGCCAACAGGCTCGGGTAAAACATTAGGGTTTTTGTTACCGGTATTAAAATCATTACATCCTGATGTTAACCTGGTGCAGGTGCTTATTTTAGTGCCGTCGCGCGAGCTGGCTTTACAAATAGAGCAGGTTTTCAGAACCATAGCCAGCGGCTTTAAAGTTAATTGCTGTTATGGCGGGCACTCCACTAAAATAGAAAAGAACAACCTGTCGCAGCCCCCCGCAGTTTTAATAGGTACACCGGGCCGTATTGCCCATCATTTGCGCCGGGAAAGCTTTAGTACAGAGGCTATACATACGTTGGTTTTGGATGAGTTTGATAAATCGTTAGAGTTTGGCTTTCAAACTGACATGACGATAATTATCCGCCAGTTAGAACACCTGGGCAGGCGAATCCTGACATCAGCTACCCGAATGAAGGAAATACCTGATTTTACAGGCGTGACTAACCCCATACAGTTAGATTATCTGAGAAACAAGTCTAATACGCCTGATATCAAACTAAAAGCAGTAATGTCAGAGGCAACTGATAGGTTAGATACCCTGTTTTCATTGATCTGCAAGATTGGAAACAAAGCTACCCTGGTTTTTTGTAATCACCGCGAAGCTGTAGATAGGATAAGTGACTTGCTTTGGAACCGTGGGATTATACATGATATATTTCATGGGGGTATGGAGCAGGAGGATAGGGAGCGGGCATTGTTAAAGTTTAGAAACGGCAGCCATAGGTTATTAATCACTACAGATTTGGCTTCGCGCGGTTTGGATATCCCCGAGATAGAATATATTATCCATTATCAGCTGCCGCATAACGAAGAGGCATTTACCCATCGCAACGGCCGCACGGCCAGGATGCATGCCAAAGGAACCGCGTACCTGATACTAAGTGAGGATGAAAAGCAGGAATACCTGAAACAAAAACCAGAGATAGAACAATTGCCCGAAAACCTATCTTTACCAGAAATTACGCCATGGGCCACTTTGTACATCGCCGCAGGCAAAAAAGATAAGATCAACAAAGTAGATATCGTTGGGTTATTATTAAAAAAAGGGGAGTTGCCTAAAGATGATGTGGGTTTAATAGAGGTGTTGGATAATACATCATACGCCGCGGTAAAACGTACGCAGATTGAAAAGGTCGTTGATCGCTTAAAAGGAGAAAAAATAAAAAATAAAAAAGTAAAGATCGAAATATCAAGATAAAACGACATGAGTAATAATGATATAATGAAAAAGCTTAGAGTAGCTATGAAGTTTACCGATGACGATATTGTAAAGGTGCTTGAACTGGCAAATTTCAGGATTACCAAAACAGAATTGGGCGCTATTTTCCGCGCAGAGGATCATCCCAACTTTAAGCCTTGCGGCGACCAGATCCTTCGTAATTTTTTAAACGGATTAATTATTCACCAACGCGGTCCACGTCCCGAACGCAGTCAAAATACACCTAAGTAGTTTACCTTTAGGGGCACGCTTAGCGACGCTCGCCTGTTTTGCCCGGTATAATAGTAGCCTTACCGCTTTTTATCATCCGCTGCATTTCGGGCGAAAACTCCTCCCGTCCGCCAAAGTCCTGTACCCAATAGCTATCATCTACCCAAACACCAACTTCTTTAAAATCGGGGTTCATCAGGTTCATACAATGCGGTTCACTTTTAAACCAGCCCACCATTACATCGGCAATGGTTGGTTGTCCCTGGGCAATGTTTTCACCTACGGTAAAGCTTCTATAACCTTTATGGTTGTAACCTGCATTTTCGGCACGCGTCATAGCAGTACGGCCATCTTTACTAATATGACTAAAGAATTGTTTTTTTGCCATCTCAGCAGCATGCCCTTTAGCTGCCTTCTCTAAATCCTCATTCCAGGTTAAAGGGGGGACAGGGGGCATATAGGTAGTACCACAATTGCAGCCTCTTTGGCGGGTACGGTTAATTGATTCTAAAAACTGTTTTTTAAATTTTTTATCGCCGGCTTTTTGGCTATATCCTTTTTGGCTTATGCTAAATGCAACTACCAGCGATAGTATAATGATCTTCATATGCTACTAAGACAATGATGAAGGTACGAAGTTTAACGGTTGTTTTTCCGTTTCCTCCGTTTTTGTTTTCTGTAGAAAAATATAGATACTATACTTAACAAGCCTATAACAATAATCAGTATTATAACGAGGCTATCTTTCTGGAGTAGTTTGCTTTGGAAAGTTTCCTGCTGATTGGATATACTTTTTTTTTCAACTGTAAGGTATCCTGTGTTTTAGCAACCAGCACCTCTGCGTTTTTAAGCAGGCTATCCTCGATAAACTCATGCCTTTTTGCAGCAATATCTGCCTTGGCATAATTCTTTAAATGTGTGTATAATAATACATAGCTTTCCTGTACCGTTGATTCAACTTTAGGGAAGTGGTTTGCTTTAGATAGCGTTAGTGCCTCATCGAGGTCACGCATTGCAAGGGTGTAATCCTTTATCTCCATTTTTATATTAGCCAGTACCAAAAGCGAAGCCATTATATTGGGGATATCATTTTTAGCACGCGATAAAGTATTTGATTGAAGAATGAACCATTTTGCCTGCGGATATTTTTTTTGCGACCTGTAAACCTTTGCCAGGCTGTTAAAGGTAGTACGCAAACCGGCAGTATCACTTAAATTAGAATATGAATGCAGTGCCAGATAGCTGTAATTTAATGCTTGTGCCTGGTAAAAGCGTTTGGTGCGGCTGTCCAGGTTATCGTACTTTAAATATTCGGCAGCTATTTGGGTATAGAGGTTTGACTTTAAAGTGTCGTTAGTAGCTAATTGCAATTGTTGCTTTAAACTGTCTATTGGAGTTAACACAACCATTTGTTGCTTAACAGCAGTATCAGCACGTAACGTTAATGCGGATGCATTGAACCCGTAAATTAAAATAATGATAAGTATGGTAAGTTTCTTCATAGTAATCCGCTTTTACACAGCCATCAAACAGTATTCAAATAGTGTGCCTATTATGCAACTGCCTGTATTAAAGACGGATCCTGTTGTGAAAGGGAATTAAATGTACAACGAAAAAACTTAATAATGAAATTATAGTATACAAAACAGTACACCTCATACTTAAAAGTTATAAACACGCCCGTTAAAAACTGATGGTATACCGGCTTGAAAAACGCAAATAAGGATAATTTCTATTTACATCAGCATACTTTTGATAGCTGCCATGTAAGGCAAAGTATCCCGACTCTGCACTGAATGCAAATTTTTTCGAAAGCGTAACAGTTGCTTCGCTTGAAACTGTATGCAAGAAGTAATGGGATGGATGTCCGTTTAAAGTTACCGTCCAACCACCACGATAGTTAACACCATAAGTAAACCTGTTTAATATGGTTAAAGCGCCACTGGCGTTTATAGAAGCACCGGTCCCATAATCATAGTTACGCCCGTTGGCATAATACAGGTAAGGGTCGGGCGTGGCCGAAAGCAGTGTTGGCCCTGCACCAAATACGGTATTGATCTTGAGTTTTTTGGAAATATTATATTCTGACAGCAGGTTCATCTTAACACTTTGTGAGCCATAAAAGAAAGCCGAATTATGAAGGAAATCATAATTTGCCGAAAGCACAGCCAGGTGTT
This sequence comes from Mucilaginibacter sp. UYCu711, assembly GCF_050433825.1. Lineage (NCBI taxonomy): Bacteria > Pseudomonadati > Bacteroidota > Sphingobacteriia > Sphingobacteriales > Sphingobacteriaceae > Mucilaginibacter > Mucilaginibacter sp. UYCu711. The sequence continues at coordinate 329,690 of NZ_JBNPWM010000006.1, forward strand.
GCAGTTTCTCATTAGTTTTAATTTCCCAGCCCTTTAACGAGCCATATACACTAACCATGTTAACCTTCGAGCTGTCATCCTTGCCAAATTCGACATTCATAGTAAAGTTACTAAACGGGGTGTCATAATCTTTATATGGGGTTCCGTATAATATTTTAATATGGCCGTACCAGCCAAAATTGCTGTTGTGCAAAATGTTAGAATTACTGCGGTTGAAAGTACGCACACCCGCATCAATTTCGGCAGTTATTGTCGATGAATCGATCTTGGAATTACGGGCCACTTTACCCCATTTACCGTCCAAAATACGGTTAAGGCCATTAGCCGGATTAATAACAAAGCCTAAAACCTCTGTTGCCTGCCTTCTAATCCCGGTACGTTGATTATTTACCAGTTTATTGGCCAGGCGGTGGGTCATCTCGCCTAATACTATACCGCCAAAGCTGGTGTTTATAAAGTCGTTAGGAGAGGGAGGCTGGGTTTCGGCGGTGGTTTCCCAAATATAACTGCCAACCATTACAGCCGGTACCGATTGCCAAAAGGTATACCCGTTAGACCGGAAAGTATTATAAAAAAGGCTGCCATGAAACGGATGACCAAACTGATTGGTCTGGAAGGGATCATCATCCCAGGCCCAGCTATTAGGTTTTAAGTTGTTACGAACGCTTTTAAATGATATATCGGCATAATCCTTCTTAGCAATAAATTTATCATACGACCATGGAATTATTTCCATCAACCCCAGTTCAATTACCGCACGGTCAAAATGAGCAGGTCGGTTGCGCCAGCGTAAACGGGGTTTAGGTATACTATCTTTTTTAACCGGTTGTTCGTACGTGGCGGGTACCTGCGCATACAATGGGATAGTTATAAATGAACAGCTAATAAGCAATGTAAAGATAACTGCATTTTTTTTTACAAATAAGTACCTTTGGTTAAATTGGGGTAGGGATGTTATCATATTCTATAGGTATCAGAAATAAACATGCCTATAGAAGTAAATAACCAAAAGAATTGTTTTAAGGATATATAATTAAAACACAAAGTTTATATATTTGCGCTTTAATATTTTTGTGTATCTGATATGAAAAAGACTTTAGGACTTATAATTACTTTAGTTGGTATATTAATAGTAGTTGGCGCGTTTGTTTTTACGCCTGATCATGCTTTAAATGCAGCAGATTCAGGAAATGGAATAAGTGCCTCTGCCCCCTTAGCTTATGGCGGCTTTATTATTTTTGGTATTGGTATCGTACTTTACATATCAAGCTTACCATTAGCCGGCGAAAAACAGCACAACTAATTCCCGAATTCTTTTCTTTAAAAAAAAGCCGCCTAATTATAAATCAGGCGGCAGTAGGCTAAGTAACGAAATCATTGTCGTTTACCCTTTGTTATTTCCCAAACCTGGTATATAATGCTATTTGCGCTATGTGATTAATTGTATGTGCAGACGTTTGTTGCACCCACTGATTTAAATAGCCTGCATCTATATCCATTCTTTTACTAAAGCGGTAGCCCAAAGCCACATAAGCCCGGTTTTGATCAAAAACATGATTGTTTATTTTGTCCTTGTTTTGGATATTGGCAAACACTTCATTTTGCAGGGCAAGAAAAGTCCCCTTAGTAAAAGTTGGCTCGTTGTTAAACGGAATTACGCCCCTTATAAAATATCTCACCCGTTGCGAGAATACTTCTGCCTGGGTTGGGGTAGCACCTAAAAAACGCTGCTCTAAACGAAAACGATGGGTAATAGCTGTATTTACACCAGCTTTTTTCGTAACTATAAATTGCTGAAATATCCTGTTTTCGCTGCGGAAAGTTTTACCGCCGGTTGCGGTACGGCCATTGGTTGATACATAAGCATAGCCCAGGGTTGCACTTTTATTGCCGAAGTAATAATTTAGGTTAGGTCGCAATAAAACGTTCTTCAGGTAATCTGCATGGTGTGCCGAGCGAAACTGCCCGTCGAACGACGCGCCCCAATTTTTATTGAAGCGTTGGGTATGAAACTAGGCGGCCCAGCCAGATAGTTCGTTGGTTTGCGCGTTGGCAGTGTTAATGTAGCCAATTAAAAATAGTACTGAACAGATAAATATTCTGATGAAATTAATATAGAATGCGTGCATACAGCTAAAATAGGTTGATGGACTAACAAGCCGCAAATATAATACATGACCGGCTAATAATAGCCTGCATTTAACACAATACAGTTTTATGATGGTAATTTTAAGCCGGGATTTTTGGTATTAAAAGAATACACCGACTTGTAAACCTGTAGTTAATGAAGTTGGCAAATTATTGCCGGTACGTGTGGCAAACGGAACAGCCAGGAACAAACTCGCGTCTTTCCCTTTTATCACGATCTTATTAAAAATGGTGGTTACACCAAACCTGCCGCTGGTTTCAAAAGCTACACGTTGGATGATAGCAAAATCATGCTTTAAACGAAAAACCGCGCCGGGGTTAAATGATATGGTGCTGATCTTGGCAATGTGATTTTCTACACGCATGGTTGGCGCAATTTCAAAACTCACCCCAAACTTATCGCTCTTAAACAGGTTAAAGCCAAACGGGAAATTCTGTGTATAAACGCCGGTGTAATTACTCGTTATCTTTCCGTTAGCTAATGAGGCAACAGGCAATACCGTGCTAAAATAGCCAACCATTTTTGGATAACCAGATGACTGTTGTGCCATTGCTGTTCTGATAAATACGGTCGAAATAATCAGTGAGATAATGCTTACCCGTAAAAGGCTTTTGTAAACTGCGGTCATAATTGTGATGGGTATTAAATACAGTGGCTAAGATACTATATACAAATTAAATCTACCTTATAGATAGGATAATTTATTAGGATATCTAAAACCTGTTTTCTTTAATATATATTTGGTTACCAATTATAACCGACACCCTATATGAGTAATGATAATGCGCTGCTAACCAACAGCCAGAAAAGAACAGTACTGCTGTTTGCCTGTTTGGTCGGCTTTGCTTTTTCGGCCAATTATACCAACCCTGCACCTTTGCGCTCACCCTTCGACGGGCTCAGGGTGACACCCCGTTTTTAGAAGAAAAAGCCTAACTATTTCCTAACCGAAAATTTATAAACCGTTTCAGATTTAAAAGTCTCGCCGGGCCTTAAAATAACATTCGGAAAAGTTGGTTGATTGGGCGAATCGGGGAAATGCATGGTCTCCAAACAAAGCGCGCCCCATTTATTAAAGTGCTGCCCGTTGCGGCCGATAATGCGTTCATTAAAATGATTACCCGTATATATCACCAGGCATGGCTCGGTAGTATAAGTCTGCAGTACACGGCCGCTGGTTGGCTCGTAAGCAGTAGCGGCCAAAGCCATTTTACCAGATGTATTATTTAAAGCATAGCTTAAGTCATAACCATTCCCGGTTGCTGCGATATCTTTTCCAACCTCTTTAGGCCGGGTAAAATCAAAAGGGGTTCCCTTTACATCCAATAATTTACCGCTTGGCATTACATCTTTATCTGCTTCCAGGTATTTATCGGCAATAATTGTAAGCTGGGTATTACTCACCTTACCGGTAGTACCTGATAAGTTAAAATAGGTATGATTAGTTATAACAACCGGCGTTGCTTTATCTGTGGTTGCACGGTAACTTAACTTTAACTCGTTATTATTGGTCAACGTATAAGTAATAATTGTATTTAAATTGCCGGGGAACCCGTTCTCGCCGTCTTTACTTAAATAAGTCAGCTTTAAAGCTACTTCCTTACTGCCCGGTATTTCTTCAATGGCCCATACCTGTTTATCAAATCCACGAGGCCCGCTGTGGATGTTTGACGGTAGCAAATATTCTTTCCCATCAAGTGTAAATTTCCCTTTAGCTATTCGATTTGCTACCCGGCCTACAGCGGCCCCCAATAACGCGTTATTACGGCCCATATACTGTTTTAACGAGTCGAAGCCTAATACAACATCACCTAACTTATTATCGCGGCCAGGGGCAAGGATATCGGTTATAGTGGCGCCGTAATTAATGACTTTAACCTGCATACCGTTACTGTTTGTAAGGGTGTATTGATAGATCTGTTGCCCGTTAATTTCGCCATAAGGTGCTTTAGTGATAGCGGGTTTATCTACAGCAAACAGGTTAATATTAATTAACAGGAGTGTTGCTAAAAACAGGTTTTTCATTTAGAATTATTTAGATCGATATAGAACTGGTTGTTGTGTAAATATACAAACTCCGGTATTAACTGTGTCAAAATACCAATACCTAAGATGCTTAGGCGTGTTTCACTTTAAGTGTTTCACTCCGGGCTTCAAAAAATGTTTAAAAACACATAAGTAATTAATTTACAAATATTTACATTGTTTAATCTAAAGTTTTTGTACTGTTGCAAAGTGTTTCACTCGGTTTGTTTCAAAATACTTATTTACAGTATATTACAGTAAAAAAGTGTTTCAACTGTTGCAAAGTGTTTCATTATTTAGTGAAACAGTAAAATGGCTAAAAAGCGTAGTTTTTAGCATCATTTAGATTGATCCAGCCCCAATAACTTAGCAGGGTTTTGGCGCGCGATAAGATCGATGTCATGCTCGCTCAGGCCTTTTGATTTTAGTGCTGCTATAAACGCACGCAATCCATCAGGAGGTAAAGGGTTATTCTTTTGTCCAAGGTCTGAGTCGATAATAACATGATCGGCACCGATGGTTTTAATAACATTTGCATAATTAGCTATAGCTCCTTTATCTTTGGCATTTGGCAAACCCGCCGGTTGGAAACAAAACTCAATTATAGCACCCATAGCGGCCATTTGCTTCATCTGATCTAAAGTAGCTCCAAGTAGCATGGCATGTGTTACCACGATGTTTTTAACACCCGCAGCTTTGGCAGCGGGGATCAGAATCAACGATTCGGCAGGAGTTGAGTGCCCGGTCTCAAACACCAGATTATTTTTCGCGATAACCTGGAATACCTCCGCCATTTCGGGCACGGGCTTACCATCTTTAACAACCGAAACAAATTGACGCGGTCCGGCAGCATGCTCAAAACCATTCTCAGCATCAACGGTAGGTAGCCAGACAACCTTGCCTCTGTGCCCTTCAAATTGCGCCATACGGCGCACAGCTTCGGCATTAATACCACCAACGGAACGATTTAAAACAATCCCGCCAAAAACCTCAATGCCGGGTACTTCCTGCATTGCAATTTGCGCACGGTCGGCAGTCATGAAATAATGATTTTTAAGGACGATGCCGCGCATGCCTTCTTTCTTAGCCAGTTTAGCAAACTCAATATCACTTATGGCGCGGGCGGTAACATCAGGCCCGGTGTGGCAATGAAAATCAATAACGCCGGATAGGGGATTAGCATCTGTAGATGCTTGTGCCCAAACCAAATTGGCCAGTAGCAAACCTACAAATACTAATCCCGCCCGTTTCAACATACGTTATTTAGTTAATGAGAATGGTCTGTCATCGGCACCAAGCCCTCTTTGCTCATTAGGCTTGTCACCCATTTCTAACTTTAAAGTGCCTCCATTTAACAAGTCATTATGTGTAATGAAGTTCTTAGTATAAGTTTTTCCATTCAGACTTGCCGATTGGATATAAACATGATCCTTATCATTAGCCGCGGCATCTATCACAAATTTCTTTCCGTTCTCTAAGTTCAGGGTGATCTTTTTAAACATCGGGCTGCCAAAAACGTACTCGCCGGTGCCCGGTGTTACACTATAAAAACCTAAAGCACTCAACACATACCATGATGATGTTTGTCCCTGGTCTTCATCGCCCGGGTAACCGTTCTCGCTAGCGTTATATAATTTAGACATCACATCTCTTGAATGGGATTGTGCTTTCCAAGGCTGGCCGGCGTAGTCATATAAATAGATCATATGCTGAATCGGCTGGTTGCCATGCGCGTATTGGCCCATGTTAGCGGCAACCATTTCGGTCATTTCGTGGATCATACCCCTGTACGTACCAACTTTAACTTTATTAGGTTCGCTAAACACCGAGTCGAGCTTGGCTGTGAAATTTCTGTCGCCACCCATCAGGTTAATTAAGCCTTGTGTATCCTGGAAAACCGACCAGGTGTAGTGCCATGAGTTACCCTCGGTAAACGGACCGCCCCACTCAATAGGGTCGAAGTTTTTTGTCCATTCGCCATCCGGGCCTTTGCCCTGCATAAAGTGCGTAGCCGGGTTATATACGTTTTTGTAATTATATATCTGGCGTGCAAAAACATCCATATAATATTGGTTGCCGGTCATTTTAGCTAACTGATAGCCGCACCAATCATCGTAAGCATACTCCAACGTTTTAGCTGTAGACTCGCGGTAATTAGGATAAGGCACATAACCCAGCTGGTAATATTCTTTCCAGCCTTCGCGGCCATTTGCCGGGCCCCACGGGCCTTTTGATCCTGCCTCATGTAAATAGGCGGCAAGTGCTTCTTTAGGGTCGAATGTATGGATACCTTTCGCCCACGCATCAGCCAATAAAGAAATAGCATGATTACCAACCATGCTGCCGCCCTCACTTGGGAACGACCATGACGGCAACCAGCCGCATTGTTTGTAAGCGTCTAACAAAGCCTGCATGTAACGGCCATGCATCTCTGGTTGGATCAAAGCATTAAGCGGGAACTGCGCACGGAAAGTGTCCCAGAAACCAGTATCAGTATACATATAACCGGGGTGCACGGTGCCATCGTAAGGGCTAAAATAATATGGTTTACCATCAGCACCTACTTCATAAAACTTCCTTGAAAACAAGCTGGCGCGGAAGAAGCAAGAGTAAAATGTTTCCATATCGGCTTTGCTGCCGCCTTCTACAGTTATTTTACCCAACGATTTATTCCAAACCGCTGCGGCGTTTGCTTTGGTTTGCTCTAAAGTTTTATCGGCACCTAACTCGCGGTCACAGTTTAACTGTGCCTGTTCTGCGCTGATATAAGAAGACGCTGTTTTAACCTGCACCTTTACGCCAGCTTTAAACTCAATATAAGCGCCCCGGCCCAAACCTTGTGCCTCGGTTGAATCTGCATTGATGGTGTTATTTTTATTTTCCCAGGTACCGTAAGCTTTTATCGGCTTATCAAACTGTATAACAAAATAGCTTTTCCAGCCTCTTTTAAAACCCGCCCCATTATTTACAAAACCGGTTATCTTGTTTTCCTTCGGATGGATCTTAACACCGCTTAAACGGTCATAGCCGTCTAACACCAAAAAGCTTTTCTTGCCTGATGGATAAGTAAACCTTAAATGCGCGCCACGTTCAGATGGCGAGATCTCTGTAGTTATCTGGTTATCAAATTTAACTTTATAGTAGTTTGGCTTTGCAATTTCGTTAGCATGGCTAAACTTGGCTTCGCGTTTATTTTCATCAACAACTAACTCGCTCATCGGCATTAGTGAGAACACAGCATAGTCACGGGTCCATGAGCTGCACTGGTGCGCTTGCTGGAAACCACGGATATGATCTAAAAAGTATTGATACTTCCAGCCATCTCCGTTTTTGCCGGTTTGCGGTGTCCAGGTATGCATGCCGAAAGGTAATGCTGTAGTGGGGTAGGTGTTACCACGTGTTAACTGGTGCTTAGAGTTAGTACCCTGTAAGGTATTTACATAATGCACTAAGTCTAACTGTTGCGCGAACGCGAAATTTACAGACAGTAAAGGGGTAAGAAAAAGTAATTTTAGTTTCATGCGCTTAATTGGCCTAAATAGTTGGTAATAGGGGTGCCGTTGGTTATGCGGCTTTACATCCCAATTATAGGAAATAATAAAAACGAATGTGCTATTGTAATAATTAACTTACTTAACAGGTTTTATATAGCCGTCACCTCGCCGTTCTTAACCACCAGCTTACCCGTAAATATTAAACTCTTATCCATCCTTGCCGCAACCGATTGTTTAATAACGGCAGCATTGCGCGGTACCTTTTTATTGAATACCTGCTTGCCATTTATGGTGACGGTTACTTTCTTATCAAGGTTTACTAAGTTGTCATTTAAATAGATATACAATACCTCATGTTCATTTTCTAAAATATTGATATTGTTACCCGTTATTGTTACGCGTGCTTTAAGGCCTTTTTTAGCGCTCTCAATCGGCATACCCAACCAGTAAAATTGATCGCGCAGGATATCATCCTGGATCCAGATCACATCCTTTGGTAAAGCGTTACGGGTGTACGACGCCAACCATGGAACGGCTATAGTATCCTTCCTGTTCATCCAATGCGGCATATCTGGGTAAACATGGGTTTCATGTATAAAGCTGCCGGGATAAACAGTTTGTAGGCTATCCAGTCGCTTGCCCCATTGTGCAACAAGTTCATTTCTGTGGTAGGCTGCATCCTTGCCGCCTACAAATGCCATAAACGGAAGGTTCTTTAAGTTCAGGATCTGTGCATCACCAGGGTGGCCCGCCATCATAGATGCTGCGGCCCAATAATCAGGCAGGCGAGGGGCCAATTGAAACACACCATCGCCACCGGCCGAATAGCCCATTACATAAACTTTATCGGGGTTTACATCATCCATTACTATCTCGCTTTTAATTACCTCTGTTAATAACTCGTCCATTGGGTAATCATGCCACATGTTCCAGGCATCAACAGGTGATCGCGGCACAAAATATACACCTTCTTTTAACTTATAGAGTTTCTTTTGATTTTCCCATTGCTGGTCGTTAACCCTTGGCGCAGTACCGCCGCCGCCATGCAGCGAGATATACAAACTACGACCACCGGCTGGCTTATCGCCAAATATTTGCGTGGTAAACTTCATGGCGAAGTTTTTATATTGGATCTGGTGTGCGGCCCACTCAGCTTCTGCCTTGGGTTTTTGCAGTTCCATTTGGGTCTTAAGTTCGGCAGCAGCTATTTGGTCGGCTTTTTTGCGGCTTAAGTTGGTTTGCGCTAAAGCGGATATTGTAAAAAGCGTTACCAGGCTAATTAACGCGCAGGTTTTAAAATCAAAGTAAGTTTTAGTCATCAGGAGGTTTTTTGTTTGCTAAATTTAACAAGATTATCATAAATACCTATATTACATTTCAGATAACCAATCATACCTGTAAATGAGCCATCCCAATAAAAAAGCGACTGTAAGAGCGTTGCTAACTGCTATTATTTTATTTGTTGCTTTTACTAATACATACGCACAATTAATAGTTGTTAAAACCTTATGCGAAAACAAGGTTAACCCTTTGGGCGTATCGGCCAAAAACCTTCATTTTGGGTGGGAATTGTCATCACTACAAAACAATCAGATCCAAACAGCTTACCAGATAGTTATTGCTACCTCGCCTGCAAAATTAAAAGCCGGCAATTATGTTTGGAACTCATCCGCGGTAAAAACAAGCGAAAGCGTTTTGGTACCTTATAAAGGCAAAGCACTATTGCCCGGTACGGTCTATTATTGGCAGGTAAAGATTTGGGATAAAAATAACAGCGTCTCGGCCTGGAGTAAAGTAAACAGCTTTTGCACCGGCCTTGAAAGTGCAGCCGACTGGAAGAATGCTAAATGGATAGGCTACGAAGAATTGCCGGACTCCATGCGGGTTGTGCCCGGGATGCACGGCCCTGATAAGGCCGCTTTAAAGATATTGGGTAACAGGGCAAAGGAGCATAGCGTAATACCATATTTCCGCAAAGAATTTAAGGCTGATAAAAAGATCGTCAGTGCTTATGCTTTCATTAGTGGACTTGGACAGTACGAAATGAGCGTTAATGGTAAAAAGGCCGGTGATGGTTTTTTAACTCCCGGCTGGACCTTTTACGACAAAACTGTTTTATATAACGTATTAGATATAATGCCGCTTTTAAATAAAGGTGTAAATACCTTAGGGGTAACAGTTGGCAACGGGTTTTATTACATCAACCATGAACGCTATACCAAAATGGTTGATGCCTTCGGGATGCCTAAACTAATATGCCGCGTAAAACTAACCTATGCCGATGGTACAACTGACAATGTGATAAGCAATGAAAACTGGACAACTGCCCCATCGCCTATTACATTTAGCAGTATTTACGGCGGCGAGGATTATGATGCGCGTTTAGAACAGGCGGGCTGGAATAAGGGCCGCTTTAACGATAAGCTATGGAAAAAGGCCGAATTAGTTAAAGCGCCAATGGGCCAGTTAATTCCAGATCCGGATTACCCAGTTGCCGTTATAGATTCGTTTAGCGTTAAAAATATAACACAACCTAAACCAGGTATTTACTTATATGATTTTGGGCAAAATGCTTCAGGTATTATCGAATTAAAAGTTAAAGGGCGTAAAGGGCAAATTGTGAAGCTTAGCCCTGCCGAGATTTTAACTCCAGCTAAAATGGCTAACCAGGGCGCCACCGGTGGCCCATATTATTTCGCATATACTTTAAAAGGCGGTGGTGTAGAAACCTTCAGGCCTAAGTTTACTTATTACGGGTTTAGATATGTACAGGTGGAAGGTGCTATCCCGGTGGGGAACACAGGCGATCTTCCGGTTATTGAAAAGCTAACCTCCTTGCACATCCGCAATTCATCTCCACAAAACGGAACTTTTAAATGCTCTAACGAATTGTTTAACCGCATTTATACGCTAATAAACTGGGCCATAAAAAGCAATTACCAAAGTGTGGTAACAGATTGCCCGCACCGCGAGAAGTTGAGCTGGCTGGAGCAGGATTACCTGATGGGAAACTCTATCCATTATAACCTTGACAACTACGCGCTTTACCGTAAGCTGGTTTTTGACCTGATAGACTCGCAGGATCCAAAAGGTTTTGTGCCGGATATAGCGCCCGAGTTTGTACGCTTCGGTGGCGGATTTTTAGACTCGCCCGAATGGGGGAGCAGCGCGGTTATTTTGCCATGGCAGCTATACAATTGGTATGGTGATAAAGATATCGTTGCAAAAGCCTACCCAATGATGAAGAAGTATGTGGCTTACCTGGAAAGTAAATCCAATAATCATATTTTGGACTATGGCCTGGGCGACTGGTTCGATTACGGCCCGCGGCAACCCGGCGAAGCGCAATTAACTCCAAAGGCGCTAACCGCCACTGCTATATACTATTACGATGTTTTGCTGCTGAGTAAAATGTCAGCGATATTAAATAAAACTGATGATGCCGCTTGGTATACAAAACAGGAATTAGCTGTAAAGCAGGCGTTTAACGCTAAGTTTTTAAATGCCGCAACCAATGTTTATTCAACCGGCAGCCAAACTGCCATGGCTATGCCTTTGAGTGTTGGTTTGGTTGATAATGGTATAAAAGCAACAGTACTTAAAAATTTGACGGACTCTATCAGTCTGCATAAATATGCGCTTACTGCCGGCGATATCGGTTTCCATTTTTTAATTGACGCGTTGGATAAAGGCGAACAATCAAAAATAATTTATGCCATGAATAACCGCGACGATGTACCGGGTTATGGTTATCAACTTAAAAAGGGGGCGACCGCGCTCACCGAATCATGGCCCGCTTTAACAAACGTATCAAACAACCACCTGATGCTTGGCCATATTATGGAATGGTTTTACAGCGGTTTAGCCGGAATAGGGCAGGAGGAGGGTAGCGTAGGTTTTAAATTACTTAAAATAAGGCCGCAACCTGTAGGAGACATCACCAGCGCATCGGGCACATTTCATACCCCTTACGGTTGGGTATACACAGATTGGAAAAAAGATGGTGATAAATTTTCGATGAAGGTTACCATCCCGGCAAATAGCACAGCCAACGTTTATCTGCCGGTTAAAAGCGGACAGGCAGTGTATATCAACGGTGAAAAGCGGTTCCCGGATATAGGTGAAATACCACTTGTAAAATGCGGTGCAGGCAAGTATTTATTTGAGGTGAAATAGTCTATGCTCTTTCGGTATGTCGACAGGAAAAAACAACCTAAACCTGTCACAAATAAAAAGCCCGATACGTAATGTACCGGGCCTTTTGTTTTAAGTGTGGGTATGATTAATTTCTTTCTTTACCGCTGTAATGAAGTGATACTTCAGGATTTTTTGCATAATCCGCCCAAAGCTCATCAATGCTTTTACCAGATAAAGCGGCCCAGGTAGCTTCAGTGTAAGTATGGGCTCTTAATTCTTTATCTAACATAACAGCCATACCCGGTTTAACTTTTTGCTCTATCCATTCAAAGAAACGCGCAGTAACCCTATAGCTGTTTTTGTAGCTTTGTGTTTCTTTAAACGCGGGTAAATACCATTTAGAACCGATGTTATCTACACCATATTCGTAACGGATAAAATCAGCAATACCTTCTGTTAACCAAACCGGGCCGGCACTATAACCATAGCCTTGTACCAAATGGAAACCTTCGTGTGTTACAATGTCAATATCGGTAGGGTGAGCATTCATGTATTTGGTGCTGAATAAAATGCGGTTGCCGCTTGCTTCGGCTACGCCTTTATAGGCAGTATCAGTAACAAATACCACTTCGTGCGTGGTTTTATCATTAAACTTACTAACCAATGCCGGGAATACCTTAAAGTAGGTTTCTACCAGGTCTTTCCTTATAGCAGGGTTAAAATCCGAATTTTTGTTAATGAAAACCAATTGGTAGCCATCCCTCACAGTAGTATCTACCGAACTCCAGTTTTTATGCAAGGCTTCCTGCAAGCTGTTTTGGAAATTAACGAAGTTCTTCTTGTTTTTTATCCATTTGCTGTTTACTAAAAATTCGCCCGGTTTCGCGCTTAAAGTAAAATCTTTCGCATTGGTATCAATTATGCGCATAGTAACTTCTTTCGCCGTGCGGTAACCGTCGGCGGCAGCAAATCCCGGATACACTGCTTTAAAAGCAGCGCTTACCTGGGCTGTATCTACTTTAACCTTTGTATCATTAACAACTGTTATGGCATATGGCCGGGGTGCATTACGCCTGCGTTGCGGGTTTTGGCCAGTTGGTGCAGTGGCAGTTGGCGTTGTCTGTGCAAATGCAGCAGCAGATAACATTACTAAAAAAGTGAGTTTGGTAAGTTTTTTGATCATGGGGCAATTTTAATTTTTCCCTAAATATAATTCAAGAAAAGTTAAATCCATGTAAAAATGAAGCTACAGTAAAAAACCATACATTTAGTTTCTGTAAATAAAGTTTAATATTAATTGATGTTAAAGTAACCGGATATACCGAGATTGCATCCTTTAAGATATCTGCACTGATGAAGAAAATAGCATGGCTAACAACGGTTTTAATTTTACTTTTTTTTAAAACCAATGCTCAAACTACTGCCTGGAAATTTGCCCATGTTTCTGATATCCATATCGGCAGCGGGACATCCGTTGAGGACCTACAAAGAACTATTGCTGATATTAACGCTGATTCCGAACTGCAATTTGTAATCATATCTGGTGATATTACCGAGTTTGGCGCCGATGAAGAGTTAACACTTGCCAAATCCATGTTAAGCGGTTTAAACAAGCCCTGGTATATAATACCTGGCAACCATGATATGAACTGGTCTGAAAGTGGGGGCAATAGCGTTAAAACCATTTTTGGCTCAGAAACTTTTGCATTTAACCATAATGGGTTCCTGTTTCTGGGTACCAATTGCGGGCCCAATATGCGGATGAGCCCGGGGCAGGTCCCTCAGGAAAACCTCGTTTGGCTGGATTCGGTTTTAAAAGCGACACCAAAAACAACACCTGTTATATTTGTAAATCATTATCCCATTGATTCTGCCCTTAACAATTGGTACGAGGTTATCAATCGTTTAAAAACACGTAATACGCAGCTCATTATTTGCGGGCACGGGCATAGTAATCACAAGCAAAACTTTGAAGGGATCCCCGGCGTTATGGGCCGCTCAAATTTAAGGGCCAAAGACACAATAGGGGGGTACAATATCGTAACCGTCACCGGCGATTCGGTATTCTATAACGAGCGCAGGCCCGGCGTTCAAACCAAACCAACATGGGTAAAAGAGCGGCTTTATACACATAATTTTAAGCAGGATATTCAATATCCGCGGCCCACATTCGCTATAAATAAACAATTTAATACAGTAAAATCGGTTTGGAATAAGCAGGATGTCACCGACATAGGCGCAGGCACCGCCGTTGCAGCCGATAGGGTAGTTGTAAGCAATACTGCGGGCTGGATTACTGCTTACCGCTTAAAAAATGGCAAACAGCTATGGGCAACAAAAACCGGCGGCAAAATTTACAGCACGCCTTGTGCCGATGGAAATTATGTAGTTGTAGCCAGTACTGATAAATACCTTTATTGTCTTGATAAAAATACCGGAGCTGTTAACTGGAAAGTAAAAGCAGATAAACCGATAGTAGCATCACCTGTGATACATAGCGGACGGGTGTTTTGCGGGGGCTCCGACGGTCATTTCAGGTGCTATGATCTTGCTTCCGGGAGTTTAATATGGGACTTTGCTGATGTTAGCGGCTTTGTTGTAACCCGGCCGGTAATAAATAATGGCAAAATATACTTTGGCGGTTGGGGTAATTATTTTTACGCGCTCAATGAACAAACCGGTACATTAGCCTGGAGCTGGACAAATGGTTCTGCTAATCGCATGTATTCACCGGCATCTTGCGTGCCAGTAATAACTGGTAACAAGGTGTTTATAGTAGCACCTGACAGGTTTATGACCTGCCTTAATGCCGCTACCGGCGAAGTTATATGGCGCAAAGGCGATCCCAAAATAAGAATTCGCGAAGCTATGGGCGTTTCTGCAGACAGCACCTTGATCTACGGGAAAACAATGGAGGGCGATGTATTGGGTTTCTCTGCCAAAGCCGACTCTATGGAGGTAAAATGGCAAGCTAAAAGAAATATCGGTTACGACATTTCGCCGTCACTAATAGAAGAACACAACGGTTTGGTATTTACTTTAAGCAACTCGGGCAATATTTATGCTTTTAAACGCGAAGACGGCTCGCTGGCATGGGTGCATAAACTATCAAACTGTCTGGTTAACCCGTTAAGTTTTTTTGATGAGAACAAATTGATAGGTACAACTATGGATGGTAAGATCGTTTGTTTGCAGTATTAATGATCAGTTAAATGCCTTAAATATGCGCCCGGATTATTTAAAAAAGATTTGGTAAGCGTAAAATGTTCTGTTTCTTCATAGCTGGTTTCCCCCATTCCATTATCGTCAAACTGGTAAATCGTAGCACCTGGGTAACATAGAAGCATAGGAGAGTGGGTAGCGATTATAAATTGTGCCCTGCCACTTTTATCAAGCTCGTGTATAACCGACATAAAGGCCAGAATCCGGGCAGGAGATAAGGCAGCTTCGGGCTCATCAAGAATATAAATTCCGTTATCGAACTGATTATTGAACAAGGACAGAAAAGATTCTCCATGCGATTGCTCATGTGGCGAGCGCCCGCCATAAGCATCTAAAATACGTTTTTTGTCTCTGATGTCTGCCTCGGCAATCAACTCATCAATATAAGTTGCGAAGTTGAAAAAGCTTTCCGCCCGCATAAAAAAGCCTTCGTTGATTCGGCGTGAAGACCATATCAAGCTTATGTGCTTTGCCAGTGGAGATTCATATCCCTCAAACCGATACCCTGTGTTTAAATTGTGATTACGATTTCCTCCTCGCAGACTAAAACCACATTGTTCGGCAATTCCTTCCAGTAAGGTTGACTTACCCGACCCATTCTCCCCAACAAAAAACGTAACATTACTTGTTAGCGAAAGCTGCAATCCATGGTTTAGACTCGGAATATTTTGCAAATAACTACCATCTTGGATTAGCGGAAGCGATACGCGGGATAAAAAAGGCATTTAGCTGAACTTTGGTACAAAACAAATTTATAATTCTTTATTTAATTTTAGGATGTGTTGCAGATGAGTAGTTGATGATACAACAGAAAGATTTATTTATCTTTAAATATTAAGAATAACCTAACAAGTCAACAATTATGGATCAAAGGCCCCAAAGGTTTACCTCGCTCGATGTGTTTCGCGGGATGACTATCTGTTTTATGATAATTGTAAACACACCCGGCAGTGGTGCCAAACCCTTTGCGCCTTTGCAACATGCCCACTGGTTTGGATTTACACCAACCGACCTGGTTTTCCCTTCATTTATGTTCGCCGTTGGTACGGCTATGAGCTTTTCTATGAAGAAGTTTACCGGTCTTAGCCAATCGGCAGTTTTATTAAAGATCTTTAAACGGGCGGCCATTATATTTTTGCTGGGATACCTGATGTACTGGTTCCCGTTTGTAAACCATGATGCAGTTACCGGCTGGTCGGTAAAACCAATTAGCCATACCCGTATTATGGGGGTGCTGCAACGTATTGCTTTAGGGTATTTGTTTGCGGCATTAATGGTGCGATTGCTTTCTGCCAGGGGAATAATTATAGGCAGCCTTGTGCTTTTATTTGGTTATTGGTTTATCCTGCTTATTTATGGCGATGCTGCGGACCCTTACGGCATGCTCACCAACGCCGGCACGTACCTTGATAAGCTTGTATTAGGTGATAGCCACCTTTACCATGGCGAAGGTGTAGCGTTCGACCCTGAAGGGATACTTAGTACCCTGCCATCTATTGTAAACGTAACAATAGGCTACCTGGCCGGGCAATTTATTCAGCAAAAAGGAAAGAACTACGAAACCATAGCCAAGCTGATGTTATGGGGCAGCTTTTTGATCTTCGCGGCCCTATGCTGGAATTTAACCTTCCCGATAGCCAAAAAAATATGGACAAGCCCGTTTGTGCTGTTAACCGTTGGTATTGATTTGCTGATCATCTCCTTATTGATCTACCTGATAGAAATGCGTAAAGGCAAAACGGCATGGGCAGGTTTCTTTATCACTGCAGGCAAAAATCCGCTTACGGTTTACCTGTTTTCAGAATTATTTGTAACCGTATTATACCTGATCCCTGTAAAAGGTACCAGCGCGTATGAGCGGATAAATAATGTATTGTTTCAGGCTATGCTCCCGGGAGCGCTTGGCTCGCTATTGTTCGCCATTTGTTATATGTTGATCTGCTGGTGTTTAGGCAAATTTCTGGAAAACAAAGGAACCTATATCAGGGCGTAAGTGCTAACAGTGGTTAAGAAATTGGCGTTAAAAATTATGTGTCAAAACATTCAAACAACTTAGCTTATTCACGGTTGAATTATATATATTGCAGTTACTTGTTTTTATGAATTAGTGCTCAAAAAACCGCTTATATGGCGCTACCACAATATATTTTTAGCCGTTACCGCTATCTTCTTAGTCAGCAGGATGATTTTCTTATCAAGACCCGGATAAAATTATTGCTGGTTTGTTTATTAGCTTTTATCGGGCTTTTTGTCGCACTTAGCATATTGTATCTTTTCCAGGACCGTAATTTCCTGCTTTATCGAGCGGTTATTTACATTGTGTTGTTTTCGTTTGGGCTAAGCCTGTTACTTTCCGGGCGCCGGTGGAATATTTCCGCACATTTTTTTATTATTTGCCTTACCCTGCTTATCTGGTCAAATGTAATGATGTTTAGCCCTGGCTTAAATATCGTTACCATACAATTTTCAGTATTAGTTTTAGCGGCTGCATATTATATTTTAGGTGCCAAATGGGGCATTATCTATTCGCTTGTTAGTACGCTACCGATAATTGGCGACGTGCTGCTTGAAAATTATACCAACTATGATATCACTCTTCAGCACCTCACGATCAATGGCAATGCCTTTACGCTAACGTCTTGTTTTAACTTTAGCTTATTGATATTTATTCATTATTCCTTTTTCCGGGCGTTGCGCAAGTCTACCCGGCAGGAAATAAACCTGCGAATTGGTTTGCAAAAAGCACTGGCCGACGCCGAAGAACTGTCGACTGCAAAAACTAATTTCCTTACCACTATGTCGCACGAGTTGCGCACACCGCTAAACGCGATGATTGGCATGACCAATATTTTATTGATGGAAAACCCTAAGCCGGCTCAAAAAGAGAATTTAAATATCCTGCGTTTCTCTGCCGATAACCTGATGGCTACAGTTAATGATATATTGGATTTTAATAAAATCAATAACGAGAAGATAACCCTGGAGAAGCAAGCGTTTCAAATGGAGGAGCTCATCGCCAACATCATGGGCACCTTTAAGCCTGCAGCTAAAGAGAAACATTTAGAGTTGGATTGTCACTGTGATCCGGATTTAAAGGACGTAGTTGTTTTGGGTGATCCTATGCGCTTAACACAGATATTGTTTCATTTAGTGGGTAATGCCATTAAGTTTACGTCAAAAGGGTATGTAATGCTCACGGTGGGCATTACCGGCCTTAACACCAAAAATGTCAGCCTTCATTTTAGCGTGGCCGATTCGGGGATTGGTATCCCTGAAGAACTTCAGTCGCAAATATTTGAGCCTTTTTCGGCACCCTTATCACGTACAAGCCGTCAGTTTCATGGCACGCTTGGCTTAACTATCGCTTTTCACCTGGTTAAGTTACATAACAGCCAACTAAGTTTCAAAAGCCAGGAGGGCTTGGGTACCAAATTTGAATTTGAGGTAAGTTACCCGGCCGCGACTATGCCTGAAATTGCTGAATCGCCGAAAGCTATTTCAGCTATTGCGGGAATGCGGGTGCTGGTGGTAGAGGATGAAAAGCTGAATATTTTGGTTATTAAAAAAATACTGGCTAATTGGGGCATCACCCCGGATGTAGCGATGGATGGTCAAAAAGCTATAAAAGCCGTAATAGAGAATGATTATGATGTGATCCTGATGGATATAAACAAGCCAATAATGGATGGATTTGAGGCCGCTAAACAAATCCGCCAGTTACCTTTACCTCATAAAACTACTATTCCTATCATCGCGGTAACAGCCTCAATTGGCGCAGCTATAGAACGGGTTGCCCAGTATCCCTTTATTGACGATTGTTTACTCAAGCCCTTTAATCCCGAGCATCTTAGAGAAAAGTTGATGGAAATAGCGGGAAGAAATGTAATGAAATAGCCGGAAACAGTATTAATATGCGCGTGATAATTCAATTTAATACGTGCAATTGGTTTGCATATCTTCTACCTTTGCGGCATGATCAATTATTTTGACTTTTACGCCATACCACAATCCTTTAACCCTGATGCTGCTCAGCTTAAGAAGAAGTTTTACGAGCTAAGCAAAGAATATCACCCCGATTTTTATGCCAACGAGGATGATGCCAAACAGCAGGAAATCCTTGAACTATCTACCATAAATAACAAGGCATATCAAACACTTTCTGATCCCCCAAAGCGGTTAGAATACATTTTAAGGCTGCATGAGCTGGTATCAGACGGCGCAAAACCACAACTGCCGGCAGATTTTTTAATGGAGATGATGGATATTAATGAACGCTTGATGGAAGTTGATAATGCCGCCGACCTAGGCAGCATAACCGCAGAAGTACTTGCGGTTGAGGGCGATATGAGCGATGAGCTAAACAGCTTAACTGCCGATTATGAGCAACTGGATGACACCGCTAAAGAAAGCCGCTTAAACGATATTGCAAATATTTATTACAGGCAAAAATATCTGTTGCGAATTAAAGAGAGTTTAAATACATTTGCATCCCGCTTCTGAGGGTTGAAAGACACACTTAGATAGCATGCCCAGCTGGCGGAATTGGTAGACGCGCTGGTCTCAAACACCTGTGGGAAACCGTGCCGGTTCGACTCCGGCGCTGGGTACATTTTATGACAAGTAGCCAATTTTATTGGCTACTTTTTTTATGGGGTAAATTTCTACGTTATGATCAATGGCTTTTAGCTGTTGCCATTTGTACTGTCAACTTTTTTGTCAATGATTTGATGAACTCATTTTTGTCCTCTCTCACATCCTTTATTATCGCTTTCAGGTCAGCTGGATTATCGAAATATTTATCTGCCCATAAATGAATTTCGACGATAACTGGCAGCAAATCTATTGCTTTTTGAGTTAGAGTATATAGAACTTTCGCTTTACTATCCGGGTGATCCAATTTCTCGATCAGTTTGTTCTCTTCCAAACCTTGTAGCCTCGATGCTAAAATATTTGTCGCAATTCCTTCTGCTGATCTTAAAAACTCGCCATAAGTTGATTTCTGAAAAAACATCATATCCCTGATGATAAGCAAAGACCACTTATCTCCTAAAATGTCTAATGTGCAACTTATCGGACAATCCGACCTTTTTTTTGATTTTTCCACGTAAAATATTTTGTATGATTCAGTTGCCAATTAAAAGTGCTTTATTATATTTGCACTTGCAATTTGCAAGCAAATATAAAACTAATTTGCCAAACCATAAAAAAATAAGGTCGTGGAATTAAAAGGAAAAACAATATTGATAACCGGCGGAGCTGCTGGTATAGGACTGGAAGCTACAAAGCAATTCTTGGCTAACGGTGCAAAAGTAATTATCACAGGTAGGAACCAGGGGAAATTAGATGCAGCTAAAAAATTATATCCTGCGCTAAGTGCTATTAATAGCGATGTAGCTAATGCGGATGATGCCCAATCACTTTTCAATAAGATCAAAGAGATCGGAGGGATCGATATTTTGTACAATAATGCAGGGGTTATGGGCGGAGCTAAAAACCTGGGAATAGTTAATGATAAACATTTTGAAACGGCAAAGTATGAAATGGACATCAATTACCTGGGTGTGATACGCCTTAACAATTTGTTTATGGATATGCTGAAGTCAAGAAAAGAAAGTGCCATAATCAATACCAGTTCGGTTTTAAGTTATGTGCCTTTTAACCTTTCGCCAACCTACTCTGCATCTAAAGTGGCAATGCGTTTTTATACTGAAGTTTTGAGAGATCATTTAAATATAATTAAAAGCACCGTGAAAGTGTTCGAACTTTTACCACCAGTGGTAGCGACAGAGATGACGGAAAATCTTGAGGCCAAAGGAATAAGTCCTGAAAAATTGGTCAACGCGCTGATCGTCGGTATTAAAAAAGATCGTTTTACCATACGGGTTGGCGATACCAAATTAGTTTATTTTATACATCGTTTCTTTCCAAAACTGGCATATGGTTTAGTAAATACTGCAAAAAGTGCAAGCCAGCTTCGATCATAAGTATAGTTATTTGCTATCAACATCATAATATCCAAAGTTGTATCAACAAATATTTTAGTTTCTGTTGATACAATAGTGTTTATATACTGCGCTTTTTCCCACAAAGGCACTAAAGACCACTTTGATTGAGAATTTAGGGCTCTCTGTGTAATCGGCTGGTTCAATTGAAAACGGCTTAGATATCTAAAATTACCTTAATCATCAAATAGAGTGGCTAAACGTTTCAGATCATCTAAAAATTGGTTCGTGGGGGCGTCGGGCTTTGTTGTTTAATACCCAAAATCTCTCGGTTTATTGTAAGTATAACGCAGGTCCGGCCATCCTATTACGTTTTAAAAAATATAGTTAAAAAACTTTTTTTTAGCGTCTTCTACCTTATATTTTTGATTCAGGATCAATAAAAAAAAGAGAGCATGGATACATTAACCGAAACCAAACAGGATATAAATGCACAGCAATTCTTTCACGGCACTAAAGCTCAACTAAAACAAGGCGACCTGATTGCGGCTGGCTTTAGCTCAAACTATGGCAAGCAGAAGAAGGCATTATTTGTCTATTTGACAGCTACAATGGATGCTGCGATTTGGGGAGCGGAACTGGCTTTGGGCGACGCGCCGGGGAGAATTTATATAGTACAGCCTACCGGCGCTATAGCGGACGATCCTAATTTAACTGACAAAAAATTCCCCGGAAATCCAACCAAATCCTATCGCACCCGAGAGCCACTGCTGGTTATTGGCGAGGTCACTGAGTGGGGGGGACACTCGCCGGAACGGTTGAAGGAAATGAAGGATAATATTCAACGCCTTAAAGAGCTTGGCATTGAGGCGATACAAGACTGATTAACAGTAAGGTAGGGCGGTAGACCATTGCAGACTAAAACAATGGATTTTTGCTATAAGTTCAATAAGTCGGCAATATTATTTAACATTGCCCAGTTATTATCGATATGCCCTTTACCACATCCGTCACAGATCAGGAACTGATCGCTCTTATTGCGCAAGATAATATGGAAGCTTTTACTGAGCTTTATCAACGGTATTGGGATAAGATATTTGCGGTAGCAATGCACCGCCTGAGTGATATAGCCGAAGCGGAAGAAATTGTACAGGAAATATTTTTGAGCCTTTGGTCACGCAGAAACAGCTTACAGCTAACGCACGGCTTAAATACTTATTTATCCGTTGCTGTAAAATACAAAGTAATTAATCACCTTGCCCGGCAACACCGCCGGCAACTGCAAATAACCCGGTTAACCGATAGCTCACTTGTAAACTCCAACACGACCGCCGAATGGCTGGATGAAAAAGAGCTGCGCATGCAATTGGAGAAAACGATTGGCACCCTGCCCGAAAAATGCCGAATTGTGTTCTTACTAAGCCGCGAAGAAAACAAGACCTATGCAGAAATTGCAGCTGAACTAAACATATCGCAAAAAACCGTTGAAGCGCATATGACTAAAGCGCTAAGTACCTTACGCCAAAGCCTTAAAGTGGCTGCTCCCATATTTTTATTACTACTGGAAAAATAATTTCCGTTTCTCACTAAGGGTATATCCTATCAACGCTGACTATATGTGAAAGGTTAATATAGTTTACCATGGATAAGAAAAATTACGACCCGGCAGAACTGGCCCATAAATGGGAGCAAGGCACTATCAGCTCGGAAGAGCGGCTATGGTTTGATCAATGGTATGCTACCTTTAATGATGAAGAAATATTGATCCATCATGACAAATACAAAACGCCGCAACAGATCGGGGATAATATATTAAAAAATATATCGGCACACCTAGAAACGCCTAAACGCCCCTTGCGTAAAGTTGTACAGTTATGGCACACTATTGCTGCCGCCGCGGTTGTACTGTTTGTCATAGGTTTAGCTTTGTTTTATAATAAAGCCACCGTTAACCCGGTACACCAGGTACTGGTAAGCAGCAAACCCGGTCAGCACTTGCAAATTAGTTTGCCGGATGGTTCAAAAGTATGGCTAAGCCCCGCTACCCAGATCAGTTACCCCAACCATTTTAGCACGGCAAAAAGAGAGGTAAAATTAACCGGCGAAGCTTTTTTTGAAGTAGTGCATGATACCAAACACCCTTTTATTATTAGCTCTGGCAAGTTAAAAACAGTGGTATTAGGTACCAGTTTTAATGTACGGGCCTATCCAAAAGCAAGCTCGGCAGAGGTAACGGTAATAAGCGGCAAGGTAGGCGTTGTGCTTAACACAGCAAACCGTAAACAACAGCATATCATCGTCGCTAATCAGCGTACCGTATATTACACAGCCACAGGTTTACTGATAAAAGAAAATTATCCTGATGGAGCCCGCTTTCTTGACCAGCGCAATGGGTTGTATCACTTTAACGGCGCATCGCTCCAATTTATTGGCAGCGAACTTCAATTGCAATATGGTATCAATATTTCAATTGCCTCGGGTTTAAGTGATAAAGCGTTTTACGGAAGCTTAAATACCTCGGCGCCGGTTGAGCAAACGCTAAATAAACTTTGTACGGTAATGGAGATACGATGGATCTTGAAGGATGGCGTCTATTATCTACAGGAAAATAACACAAATTAATTTCTTCATAAAAAAACCCGGTGCCTGTTAAAACAACCGGGATTAATTAACGCAGTACGGTAACCACCAAAGGCCTTCGAAACTTAAGGCGGTTACAACTTAACATTAAACTTTAAACATATGAAAAAAAAAGAACGAACGGAGAGTTTGAAAATTAATAGCCGGTTTAAAGACTGGCCGCGGCAAATTAAAACAGCAATGGTATTGCTTGTGTTTCTGATGCTGGTTCGGCCTGCTGCTTTTGCCCAAAGTCCGCTGGATAAAGTTTGCAGCATCAGTCTGAACAACGAACCGCTAAAGACTGCGCTCGATAAAATATCTGCTATTAGCGGTGTTAAGTTCACTTATAACGAAACTGTTGCAAAAAGTACTATTAAAATCACTTTACAAGCTAAAGAACAAAGCCTGAGTACTATTTTAACCAATGTGCTGGCTCAGCATCCATACAGCTATATGCTGCTTGATCAGGATATATTGATTCGCTATGATCCTGATAAGAAAACAAATAAGCGCCCGGTTAAACCTTCATCATTAAAATATAGGGTTAGTGGTACCGTAACATCAAAGCAAACCGGGGAAACCATTATTGGCGCAACAATACGGGTTTTGGATATGAACACGGGTACTTCCAGCAACGGCTACGGTTTTTTTTCGCTCAACCTGCCTGCCGGCGAGAACAGACTTTCTATATCTGCCATGGGCCAGAAAACGGTGTTAATGACTATTACGCTGACAGCCGATCATTCGCTGAACATTGAGATGGAAGACGAGAGCCAGCAATTACAGGAAATTAAGATCAACGCCGCTGCACCCAACAGCCGCGATCTTGCCAGCCCACAAATGGGTGTTGAACGGTTGAATATACAGGACACCAAAAACATGCCCGTATTGCTGGGCGAGCGTGACGTAATTAAAACCATACAACTGTTGCCGGGCATAAAATCGGCCGGAGAAGGAAGCGGCGGTTTTTTTGTTCGCGGCGGGGCTTCAGATCAAAACCTGATCTTGCTGGACGAAGCACCTGTTTATAACGCGTCTCACTTGCTTGGCTTTTTTTCCACCTTTAACTCTGATGCGATCAAGAACATCAATATTTTTAAAGGCGATATGCCTGCACAATACGGCGGGCGCTTATCTTCTGTCCTTGATATTAAAATGAATGATGGCAATAACCAAAAGTTTGGCGTTAGCGGCGGCGTTGGTTTAATAGCGGCCCGGCTTAATCTGGAAGGGCCGATTCAAAAAGGGAAATCGTCCTTCCTGATTTCGGCACGCCGTACTTATGCAGATATGTTCTTAAAACTGTCTAAGGATAGCACGGTTAACCGCAGTAAATTATACTTCTATGATCTGAATGCCAAGGCCAATTATATCCTGGGCAACCGTGACCGCTTATACCTGTCGGGGTATTTTGGAAAAGATGTACTGTCTGCAGAAAATGTAGCAGGTATTAACTGGGGAAATACAACCGCTACGCTTCGGTGGAACCATGTATTCAACAATAAGTTATTCTCCAACACCTCTGTTATCTTCAGCGATTACAATTACAGGATCAGCATTAAACAGGATATTAATGATTTAGGTATCTACTCCCAGATCAGGGACTGGAACTTAAAAGAAGACCTGCAATGGTACGCCAACGAAAAAAACACCATCTCAATGGGTTTCAATGGCATTTATCATACTATTAAGCCCGGAGAGATCTCTGCCACAGGTAATTCAGGCATCGTTTCACAAACGCTGGAGAACCGGTACGCCTTAGAAAATTCAGCGTATATCAGCAACACCTGGAAAGCCACAGATCGTTTTACCTTAACTTATGGATTACGTGCTTCTGCATTTACCATATTGGGCAAGGGTAATTATTATAACCTGGATGCTGATGGAAACATTACCGGCAGTAAATACTATACAGCCGGACAGGCGGTTAAAACATATATAAACCCCGAGCCACGTATTGCCGCGGCCTTTCAATTGAACGATTTTAGTTCTGTTAAAACCTCGTATGCACGCAATGCGCAAAACCTGCACCTGGTCAGCAACTCAAACGCCGGTTCGCCAACAGACAAATGGGTGGCCAGTACTAATTTGATCAGGCCGGAATTGGCAGATCAATTTTCTGTAGGTTATTACCGCGATTTTAGCGAACACAAATACGAATTTAGTGTAGAAAGCTATTACAAAATATTGCAAAACCAAGTAGATTACCGCAACGGTGCCAATATTTACACCAATCAACCTATTGAAACCCAATTGCTCTATGGCAAGGGCCGGGCATACGGTGCAGAATTTTTGTTAAAAAAGAAAACAGGCCGACTTACAGGCTGGATAAGCTATACGTTATCAAAAAGCGAACGCAAGATAGACGGCATCAGTGACAACCAATGGTATAATGCACGCCAGGACCGTACCCATGACATTGCAGTAGTAGCCATCTATAAAGCCAGTGAAAAATGGACTTTATCTGCCAATTTTGTTTACTATACCGGCGACGCGGTAACTTTTCCGGGCGGGAAATACCAGGTTGACGGTGAAAACTATTACTATTATACCAACCGTAATGCCGACCGTATGCCAGCTTATCACCGGCTTGACTTAGGTGCAACACGGCAATTAAAGAAAACTGCCAAATTTTCGTCAGACCTGACTTTTAGTTTATATAATGCTTACGGTAACCCAAATGCTTACCGGATCTTTTTCCGCGACAGTGCAGCCGACCCTAACCGTACAGAAGCGGTAAGGACAACACTGTTCACTTTTGTACCATCGGTTACTTATAACTTTAAATTTTAAAAACATGCGTTACTCTATAACCTACCTGATATTAATTGTTTCGATAACTTTTTTATCGGCTTGCGAAAAAGCCATCGACCTTAAATTAAACAACACTACACCCCAGTATGTAATAGAAGGCGTATTAACCAATGAGCCGGGAGGCTGTAAGGTATTAATAAGCCAAACTAAAAAATTTACCGACGATAATGTCTTTAACGGTGTTAGCGGGGCACAGGTAAGCATAAGTAACAACGGTAATACGTATATCATAACCCCAACAGCCCAGGGTGTTTATCAAAACAGTACATTTTCCGGTACTCCTGGCCAAAGCTATCTGCTCTCTGTTAATATCAACGGGAAGGATTTTACCGGCGCCTGCACTATGCCACAACAGGTTAAGTTGGATAGTATTTACCTGGTAAAAGACAATTTCGGCAACAACGCGGACGGGACTACGCGCAAGTACATTACCGTAAAATACCTTGATCCGGCCGCTGTTAAAAACAGTTACCGTTTTGTTCAATATATTGACGGGCGCAAAGAGAAAACCGTTTTTGTAGACAATGATGAATTTACCAACGGGCAGGTAGTAAACAATCAGTTAAGGGCTGACAATGTCAATGATGACCCTGCAAGGGATATCCGCTCCGGGAACCACGTGACTATAGAAATGCTAAATATTGATGCTACTGTATATAAATACTGGTTCAGCCTTGCAGAAAGTGCAGGCGGCGATGGTAACAATGCCGCGCCGGCTAACCCGGTAACCAACATACAAGGTGGAGCACTGGGATATTTTAGTGCGCATAACATCCAAAAGAAGACACTAATAGCGCCTTAAATATTAATAAGCACCTCCGCTTCGGTGGGGGTGCTTATTATAAGCGATTAGGTTATTGCACATTGCGCTAACGCAATTCGCCTCCAATAAGCACTTTAACCATCCCAAACTCCGCTGTTTGTTGTAAGGATAACGCCGATCCGAGTATCCTATTGCGTTCAAAAAAATATAGTTGAAAAACGTTTTTTTAATGTTTTGCACCTTATACTTTTGGGCTGTATGATTAATAATGAAGGCACAAACGTGGCTACAACAACCGAAACAAAACACGAGATAAATACACAGCAATTCTTTCATGGCACTAAAGCTCAACTAAAACCAGGGGACCTGATTGCCGCCGGTTTTAGCTCGAATTATGGCAAGCAGAAGAAAGCCTTATTTGTATACCTGACAGCTACAATGGACGCCGCTATTTGGGGAGCCGAACTTGCCTTAGGTGACGCACCCGGGAGAATTTATATTGTAAAGCCGACAGGTAATATCGAGGACGATCCTAATTTAACAGACAAGAAGTTCCCCGGAAATCCAACCAAATCCTATCGTACGCGCGAGCCACTGCTGATTATAGGCGAAGTTACAGAGTGGGAGGGACACTCGCCGGAACGGTTGAAGGAAATGGAGGATAACATTCAGCGCCTTAAAGAACTTGGCATTGAGGCAATTGAGGGTTAATACAAAAGATTGTATCATAAAACTATAAAATGATAGCGGTACGGCGATGTGTTTTTATCGTATTTTAGACAAAACATAAGCAGCATTTAAATTGAGCAAGTATTTTCTATCCCGTTTTAAGCTTTATTTATTCCTGGCTTGCTGTTTGATTTGTTCTTCATATACTATTCCTGATAAAGTTCCGGTTAGCAAATTTGGGGCATTACCAAATGATGGCCAAAATGATGCGGCGCAGCTGCGCCAAGCTATTAGCTATTGTAAAACACATCCCGGTATTACACTCTATTTCCCTCCGGGCGTGTATGATTTTAGCGATGAAAAGGCAGTTCAGCTGATGCAGGATGTAGCAGCAGGCAGGTTGGGAAAGAATCCGCAGAAAACAATTTTCACGCCGTATTACCCCTATGTAAAAGGCCTGGATTTTAAAGGGTTACAAAATATAGTCATCGAGGCAGAAGGAGCTACCTTATTATGCGATGGCTGGCTGGAGCCGATATCGTTGAACAATTGTAAAAACATCCGTTTAAAGGGAATTACTATCGATTATAAACACAAACCTTATAGCATAGGAAAGATCGTAGAAGTCCAACCAACATATTTTGACGCTTTGTATGAAGACATTTACCCGGTTGATACAAATGTTACCATGTTAAGGATAACTATCTATGATGTAAAAGCACGTCGTTATTTAAATACAGAGTTTGTCCCTCCGCATAAAATTATCGGCCCTCACAAACTAAGGTTTTTCAGAAAGATTGACCCGTTGATGCTTGGCAACCTGTTAAGATCTCCGCGTAGCTTTCATTTTCGCCCGGCTATATTGATCCAGGAGGCCGAAAATATAAAGCTTGAAGATGTTACCATCCATGCTCAACCGGGTATGGGTATAGTAGGGCATCGTTCAAAAAACATTACTTTAACCGGGGTTAAGGTTGTCCCCCCGGCGGGAGGGATCCAGTCAAGTAATACTGACGCCACACATTTTACGTCTTGTATCGGACTACTCCGGTATGAAAACTGCCAGTTTGAAGGCCAGGGAGACGATGGCATTAACGTTCATAATTATTATTACGGCCTCCAAAAGTCTCAAAATAGTTCGGCCTACAATTTAAATACAAAAGGAGCGGAGCTGCACGCGCAAGTGCTTGATTACCCGGACGTGAAAGATACCCTGGAGCTGGTTAACCGTTCAACGCTGGCTGTAGTTAAAAAGGTTGTGGTAAAAACAAGGGTAAACAATATTGATAGCCTTTATACTACAGTTACCTTAAATGAAAAACTTCCTGCTGATATTGATAATTATTATTTGATAAATATAACCCGCTTGCCCAGGGTAGAAATTATTGGATGTAATTTCATCAATAACCGGGCGCGCGGTATCCTGATAAAAACGCGGAATGTGTTAATTGAAAGATGCCTGATCAAAGAAACAAGCGGCACAGGGATACATATAGGTGCGGAAAGC
This sequence comes from Mucilaginibacter sp. UYCu711, assembly GCF_050433825.1. Taxonomy (NCBI): domain Bacteria; kingdom Pseudomonadati; phylum Bacteroidota; class Sphingobacteriia; order Sphingobacteriales; family Sphingobacteriaceae; genus Mucilaginibacter; species Mucilaginibacter sp. UYCu711. The sequence continues at coordinate 359,034 of NZ_JBNPWM010000006.1, forward strand.
AACTGGCTTGAAGGGCCCACATCTGCAAATGTTATTATCCGGAATAACCGCATTATAAGATGCGGCGGAGGTGCCGGTACAATTGAGCGCACAAGTGGCATTGCTGTTAATGTCATAGCTCCTGATAAAACACTGGCGGGTCTGCATAAGCATATCACTATCGAAGGAAATATAATAGAAGGCGATCATGCGGAAAACGGGATTTACATTTCGGGTGCAACCGACGTAACGATTCGGTCGAATGAGATATCAGGATGCACTAAACCTATCAACATAAAGTATGCTGATGATGTAAAAGTTTATGCAAATCCGGGCGTGCCGGATGTGATACAAAAAACTGTAAGGTAGTAAAAAAAACATGTCAACTTTTTGACTTGTCCTGATATAGATTTAAATAGAGGTGTTTCACTCCGACTTTTAAAATCGACCAAAATTCGTTTAATAAACTGATTACCAATTAATAACGCCAATCACTTAAACTATTGTACTGTTGCAAAGTGTTTCACTCAAATTTTATTAAGTTTCTTATTTACAGTTGATTAACTGTAAATAAGTGTTTCAGGTGTTTCAGGTGTTTCACTATTTTATGAAACACTTGGGGTTTAAAAGCAATTAGTGCCTAAGCATAAAATTTCTCATCTTTGCACCATGGCATTGTTTGAACAAATGCGGCAGAAGCCGTTTTTTATATTGGGCCCATGTGTAATGGAGAACCAGGAGTTATTATATACCGTTGCCGATAAGGTAGCCGAGTTAGGAGCAAAGTACCCTATCCAGGTGGTGTTTAAGTCGTCGTTTGATAAGGCTAACCGTACATCCATACATGCGCAACGCGGCCCAGGTATTGAAAAAGGCATGGAAATGCTGCAAAAGATAAAAGACAAGTTTAACCTGCCGGTTACAACTGATATCCACGAACCTTACCAGGCGGCTATCGCAGCCAAAGTGGTTGATATACTGCAGATCCCTGCATTCTTGTGCCGTCAAACTGATCTGTTGGTGGCAGCGGCGGTTACCGGAAAGATAGTTAACGTTAAGAAAGCGCAGTTCCTATCTGGCCAGGATATGTTCTATCCGGCGCAAAAGGTGGTAGAAGCAGGTAATAACCAGGTAATACTAACCGAGCGCGGCAACATGTATGGTTACAACAACTTAGTTGTCGATTTCAGGAATATCTATGATATGAAGGGCTTTGGTTACCCAATCTGTATGGATTGTACCCACTCGGTACAGCGCCCCGGCGGTGCGGGCGGCAAAACAGGCGGCGACCGTACTTTCGTACCCATGATGGCCATGGCCGCTAAAGGCTTCGGTGCCGATGGCTATTTCATGGAGGCACACCCTGACCCGGATAATGCCTGGAGCGATGGCCCTAACATGGTTAAGCTACATGAGCTGGAAGAAGTAATAAAACCGTTAATAGGATAGGGGTAAGAGTTGTACGTATGACGTGGTACGTTATACGTTAAATTGATAATAGACAAACGTACTACGTAAAACGTATAACACAACAATGAAGGATATTGCCAAAAGAGTTTTCGAGGTTGAAATTGAGTCTCTGCAGCATGTTGCCGGGTTACTTGACGACTCATTTACCGGCGTTGTAGAGGCGATATTGAACTGCACAGGTAAGGTCATTGTTATCGGTATTGGCAAATCAGGGTTGATAGGTAAAAAGATAGCAGCTACCTTTTCAAGTACGGGTACGCCCAGTTTCTTCCTGCATCCCGGTGACGCGTTTCACGGCGATTTGGGTATCATAGGCGCTAATGACGCAGTGATCCTGATCTCTTACTCGGGCGAAACTGATGAGGTGTTAAAGGTTATTCCGTTCCTGAAGTGGAACAAGAGCCTGATCATCAGTATAACAGGCAGCCCAACATCAACCATAGCTAAAAACAGCGATCATCATTTAAATATTAAAATTACCCGCGAAGCCTGCCCGCTGGCGCTGGCACCAACTTCATCAACTACAGCCGCTTTGGTCATGGGCGATGCGTTGGCAATAGCGCTAATGGAGTCGCGGAAGTTCCAGGAAGAAGACTTTGCACGCTTTCATCCCGGCGGTAGCCTGGGCCGTAAACTATTGACCCGCGTTAAGGACCTGATGCGTACCGATAGCCTGCCATTTATACAAATACATGCCTCCTTTACTGATGTTTTATTGAGCATGTCGGAAGGTAAGCTGGGTATGGTGATAGTGGGCAGCAAGGATAATGTTGAAGGTATCATTACAGATGGCGACCTGCGCCGTGCCTTGTTGCGTAACCAGGATATAGCCAAACTATCTGTTAAAGATATGATGACTGTAAATCCCATTATTATTGATGGCGACGAGTTTATAAGTCAGGTAGAGCTATTGATGATGGAAAAGAAGATAACTAACGTGCTTGTGGGCAAAGAACGCAGCATAATTGGTGTTTACCAGATCTATACCCAGTAATTGCAATGGCTGTTTTCTATGATCAGCTAAAGCGGAAGATAGAACTGCCCCAGGTTCCGACAAGCATAATTTCTGTAGTACCCTCACAAACCGAGTTATTATTCTATTTAGGCTTGGATGAAGAGGTTGTTGGTATCACCAAATTCTGTATTCACCCTGCTGATAAGTTCAAATCAACAATTAAAATAGGTGGTACCAAGCAGCTCAATATCGAATTAATTAAAGAGCTCAAACCCGACCTTATTATAGCTAATAAAGAAGAAAACGACCAATCGCAGATAGAAGCGCTAACTACCCTTTGCCCGGTTTGGATAAGTGATATCAGCAACCTGGATAAAGCATATGATATGATCCTGACAGTAGGAGGGTTGGTTGACCGGAAAAGTCAGGCCCAATCATTAGTTGTCGATATTAAGCATCAGTTCAAGCTATTCATTACTCCTTCTCTCCATTTTAAAACGGCTTACCTCATCTGGCGCAAGCCTTATATGGTTGCGGGCCGGCATACCTTTATTGATGATATGCTACAAAAATGCGGTTTGATAAATGTTTTTAATAGCGACCGATATCCCGAAGTGACACCCGAAATGCTGATTGCTGCTAACCCAGAAGTGGTGTTGCTATCATCAGAACCATATCCATTCACCCAAAAACATGTCGACGACTTTAAAACCCTACTACCAAATGCCACAGTAATATTGGTTGATGGTGAAATTTTTTCGTGGTATGGCAGCCGTTTATTGCATGGCCCGGCATACTTTAGGCGGTTGATTGAAAATATAACTCCTAAGCAATAAAGGGTTTAGCAAAAAGTTTAAATTACAATTTCATATTCTGTCAATTTAATCTATCTTTGCCACTCTTAAAAATCCTAACTGCGGAAGTGGCGTAATTGGTAGCCGCACCAGACTTAGGATCTGGCGCTTCACGGCGTGGGGGTTCGAGTCCCTTCTTCCGCACTGCATTAACCCGGTCAATTTGATCGGGTTTTTTGTTTATAGGTTTGCCCTGATGCGGCATCACGCGATCTGCTGAACCCATTGACTTCGCCAGGCTGGCGCCTCGAAGGGATTTGCGAAATACTGTGTCTCGTGCATAACCTTACCGTTGACGAACTCCATAATGCTCACGGTGTATGCTGATTGCTCCTGGTAGACGATGGTGTATTCCGTAATCCAAAGGTTGCCTTTCCCGAGAATGCGCTTTACTTCGAAACCTGACGGCTTACCGGGATGATGGCTTCGCAAGGCTTGCAGGTTGTTTCGTCCGATGATCCGTTCGCCTGACTGGGGATAATCACAGATAGCATTATCATCGTAAATATCATGTTCCGCATTTACATCACCAGTTGCCGACGCTTGCCAGTGGGCATTCAATGCTTCACGGATCTGTACTTCTTCTGTTGACTCTTTAGATAACTTGTTTCTGTTCATGTTTTTATTGTTAAGCTGCAATTCCATTAATTTATAAAAGAAAACTAATACCTTAGCCTAAGCTATACGCTATAAACCAAATATAAAAACTTATGTTAACCCGTCGCTCATTTGTAAAAACATCGGCTGTGCTATCAGCCGGATTATTGGCCGCGCCAAGCTTATTGGCTTATGATAAAAAATATATAGGCTTACAGTTATACACCGTTAGGGATGCTATGGCCACTAACCCTGCTGCCGCGCTGGCCAAAGTTGCACAGATAGGCTTTAACTCGGTAGAAGGGGCGACCTATACCGGCGATGAGCGATTTTATGGAATGGATGCCAAAGCATTTAAGCAGGTTTTAAAACAAAATGGCTTAGTAATGCTAAGCAGCCACTATCGCCTTGGCGAAGAACAAACCAACGGCAAAGACACCATGGGCACCATGCTGCATGATTGGGACAAAGCCGTTGACGATGCCGCTGAAGTAGGTTTGAAGTATATGGTTTGCGCTTACCTGTCTGACCCCGAACGCGGGAACCTTGACCATTACAAGAAACTGGCAGATGACTTTAACCGGGCCGGCGAACGCTGCAAGAAAGCCGGTATCCAGTTCTGCTATCATAACCACGATTTTGAATTTAAACAGCAGGATGGTAAATATCCTTACGAAATATTATTAGCCAATACGGATAAGGACCTGGTAAAGATGGAAATGGACCTGTACTGGGTTACCAAAGCCAAACAGGACCCTATCAAGCTGATTAATGATAACCCGGGCCGGTTCCCGCTGTTTCATGTTAAGGATATGGATAACACCCCGGCCGGCAGCTTTACCGAAGTTGGTAACGGAATAATTGACTTCAAGACCATATTTAAGCATGCCGATAAAGCCGGAATGAAATACTTTTTTGTTGAGCAGGACAAAACCCCCGGCGATCCTTTTAACAGTATCAGCCAAAGTTTTAATTACATCAAAAGGAATTTAGTATAGCCATTAAGTTGATAGCAGGTGATCCACTTTAAAATGTGGATCACTTGGATCACCTATTTAGGTTAACTTATTGAAAATAAATATTTTAACACTTTGACCGGATCACTTTGGATCACTCTTATTCGTCAGGGTTACTAAGCACAAATCTTAATTAATTCATTTATAATCAAGTAATTGAAAAATGGTTGATTATTGCCGTTTTTTGATGAATGGATCACCGAAAGTGGATCACCTGGATCACCTGTTTTTCCTTACTTCACCATCTTATAAATCGCACCTTTCACATCAGCCAGTAAAGTACCGCCGTTTGTTATCACATAGATCTCGCCGGCCGGATCTTCGCCAAAGCTGGTTATCTTTAAGTTAGCGGGATAGTTTTGCAGGATAACTTTACCGCGCTGCCATTCGGCGCCTTTTTTCTGGATGTAATAAATAGGGCCGGTCCAGTCGCCAAAAAAGTATTTGCCTTTAATGGCGGGTAATTGCTTGCCGTTGTATACATAGCCGCCAATAATGGATACCCCGCTTTTATGGTCGTATTCGGCTATTGGTCGTATAGTGCCGGTAAAGTCGCAATCAAGCTTCGGGTTATAGCAATGGTTGCCTTCAATCATCCTCCAGCCGTAGTTACCGCCCTTCTCAATAATGTCTATTTCTTCCCATAAACCTTCCCCAACATCGCTGGTAAAGATCTGCTTACTTTCTTTATCAAAAGAGAACCGCCAGGTATTACGCAGCCCATAGGCCCATATCTCCGGCCTGACGCCACTTTTACCAACAAATGGGTTATCATGAGGCACCGTGTATGTGGAGTCGCTGTTGACGTTTATACGCAGTATTTTGCCTAATAGCGTATTCATGTTCTGGCCATTGCCTATAGGTCCGTGTTTATCACCGCCGCCGCCACCGTCACCCATAGCAATATACAGGTAACCATCGGGCCCAAATTTTAAGCCGCCGCCATTATCGCCCTGGCCGGGTTGGTCTGTGGTGAATAGTACGCGGCCACTATTGGGGTCAACAGTTGTACCATCGCCCGCTAAGGTATATTCGGCTATAACATCTTTATGATCTGATGCCGGATCGCCTTTAGGCGCGCTGTAAAAAACGTAGATCTTGTGGTTGGTGCTAAACTTTGGATGGATGGTAAAACCCAATAACCCGCGCACATCAACCGGCATGGTCTTTACCAGTTTGCTGCTGATGTCCAGCAAGGGCGTTTCAACCAGTTTGCCATTTTTCACCAGCCTTATCTTGCCGGCCTGCTCCGCAACCAATATATCCCCATTGCCCGGGAAAGCCATATCCAACGGTGCCTGCAAGCCGGTAACCACCTCTTTGGCATTCAAGGTTAATGGCGGCGCAACCTCGTCGTTAACGGGTTTAGGTTGCCTTAAAATGTAAGAAGGGAGCAGCAATATGCTAACTCCCCCTAATATCAAAACCATTACTAATTTGCCGGTAAAGTATTTTCTCATTTTAGTTTTTTATGATCTTATAAACGCTGCCTGTAGTGCTTCCGTAAGGGCCTGGGCCTGCTTCCGAGTTTATCAGGTAATACAATTCGCCCGACTGATCTTCGCCCCAGCCTGTTATTTTGCCGCCCACCGGGAAACCTTTAATAGTTAATTTACCTTTTGTCCACTTGCTGCCTGCTTTTTGCAGGTACCAGGTTGGGCCGGTCCAGTCGCCAAATATGTATTTATTTTTTAGGGAAGGTACATCTTTTCCGTTATAAACATAACCGCCTAAAACAGATACACCGCCGGTTTCATCGTGTTTGTATTCGGCGATGGGAGGGGTCATGCCGGCAAAGCTGCAGCCGGTAGCCGGGTTATGGCAATGGTTACCTTCCACCAAACGCCATCCGTAATTAGCGCCTTTTTCTAATATATCAACTTCTTCCCAGGTATCCTGGCCTACCTCGCCAATAAACAGTTGTTTTGATGCCTTGTCTAACGTTATGCGGTAAGGGTTACGGAAACCCGATGCCCAGATCTCCGGCTTTACACCATCTTTACCCACAAATGGATTATCTGCAGGCACGCTGTAAGTGCCTTCCACATCTACATTGATTCGCAGTACTTTACCCAACCACGTATTCATATCCTGACCGTTGCCGATAGGGCCGTGCTGGTCATGCTGACCGCCGCCATCGCCAAAGGTTACGTACAGGTAGCCATCGGCACCAAATACAATACCGCTGCCGTTATGGTTGCCGTCGGGTTTATCCTGGGTTAATATAATGCGTTCGCTGTTTGGATCAGCCACATCAGATTTTGGAAACATTTTATATTCGGCCACCACATCGGTATGGTCAAACCTGCGGTTGTTGGCCGGGTTTTGGGTGGTAGTATTGCGGCTGTAAAAAACGTAGAACTTACCGTTGTTGTTAAAGTTTGGATGCAGGGCAATGTTTAATAAGCCTTTTTCCTCGTAACCCGAGTTAACCCTAACCATTTTGCTTTTAGTATCTAAAACCACAATGTCGGTTAGCTTACCATCTCGTATCAGGCGGATTTTGCCGGTTTGCTCGGCCACCCAGCCAGTGTTTGGGCCGGGGAATACCAGCGCGGTAGGAGCCTGGATCCCTTCAACTATTTTGGTTGAGTTTATGGTGATGGTTGCCGCATCATCATTTTTTGTGAACGAGGGGAGGGCCAATACTGTTGCCAACATCGCTACCGCAGCTAAAGCTGCATAAACTTTAGATCTTGTTTTGGTGATCTTATTCATAAAGGTTAATTAAAGGTTCTGTTTTAGATTGATTTATGATCAGCAATTTTACAATTTATCACCCAATTAAAAGTGAACCCATCTATATTTTTACGCAATCGATGTAGGTGGGAATATTTAAGGTGGGTATCCTATATAATTGCCCCTATAATTGTTGTTTTTTATCACCAAATAAAATTCTGTTTACGATTTTTATATTTTAGATAACATTTATAACTTATTATAAATCAGTAAGTAATAAAGATTAAGTAAATTAATAGTTATACCTGTGATAGCTGGCTTTAAAATCCTTACCCATTTCTATAAAGCGGGCAGCACAGGCCTTTAAAAACTCTTCGTCCAGTAATTCAAACACGCTGTTTACGCCATCGGTCAGGTCCATTTCGGGGATCTTATAGCTTTGTTCTAAAATACCCCGTTCCATTTTAACGATGAACTTTTGATTCATGCTAAATATGGTGATCTTAAACTCGGGGTGTGGTAATTCTGCTACTACTCTCATGGGTTGTTAGATTAAATAGATTGTCATCTCTACCAACGGGAGAGATCTATACATCGACATTCGCCGACCTGTCTTGTATAGATTTCTCCCTCGTACCTCGGTCGAAATGACATTTTTTGTTTGTTATTTTTATAAAATTAATCCTTTTAACGGATCTTGTCCTTTTATGGTGCCAAAGGTAGCCATAGGTTTAAACCTGGCGAAAAGCTCTTCCTTGTACCAGTTACCTTCACGTGTTTTACGGATCACCTCAGCATGCTCGCGCGAGCCGTAAGCAAACGCCTTAACATCAGCCACGCTTTCCCATACAGAAAACGTGGCTTGACGGTATAAGGGAGCCTCGCCAATGCCAAAGGAGGCTATATATCCCTTCGCTGTGGTCATTAAACCGGCGGCACCGTCAACATTACCCCAAAACTGTTTAAGCTTGTTAAAACGAATGGTAGCGCGTGTCAGCACGGCGATAGGCCCGGTATAATTATCGTCGGCTATAGTGTCGAATGGTTGCTTGTCATCCCATTTACCATGACTTTGCAGGGGAGATAACAGGATTGTCCACTTCTCTACCAAAAAAAAGTCCCACCAAAAGGCAATAAAAGATTGATGATAAAACTGTTCAAAGCTGGCCCGGTCATCCCAAACTGCTAATAACCCCCATTGCTGCCAGTCAGGTTGCAGGTCGAACGTTCCGTTTTTCCCGCTGCCTAATAGTTTCCAAAACGAACAGCCTTTTTGAAGCGATAGGGGCAGCCGCAGTATGGCCATCGCCAATAACGCAAACGGGACCCGCCACTTTTTATAACGTACTATGGTGAGGCTAACTATCATCAGGCTGCTAAATAAAAGATTAAATATGAGATTTGGCTTATTTACTTTTAAACCCGCTTAGTTACCTTTGCTCTATGGCAGAAGACTTAACAATCATAACCTCCACAGATAAAGAGGAGCAATATAAATCACTGATCCCACAGATAGCAGGCTTGCTATACGGCGAAACCGACCTGGTTGCAAATATGGCCAATGTATGTGCCGCTTTAAAAGAGCAGTTTAAGTGGCTTTGGGTGGGATTTTACTTAGTGAAGAATGGCGAGTTGGTATTGGGCCCGTTCCAGGGGCCGGTGGCCTGTACACGCATTGCTAAAGGTAAAGGCGTTTGCGGGGCGGCATGGGCGCAGGCCGAAACTTTAATTGTGCCGGATGTAGAAGAATTCCCCGGCCATATTGCCTGCAGCTCGGCATCGCGGTCTGAAATTGTTTTGCCGGTGTTTAACAACAATGCCGTGGTTGGTGTGTTAGATGTTGACAGCGAAGACCTGGCAAAGTTTGATGACATTGATGCCCGGTATTTAAAAGAGATCATGGCGCTGGTAAACTTTAATGCATAAAATATTTTTAATAGCAGGCCTTGGTGCTGACACCCGTTTATTCAACAATATCGACCTTGGCGACAATGATGTCACCCCGGTTGGCTGGCTTGAACCTAACGAATATGATACTTTAGCTACCTATGCGCAAAAACTTATCCATCAATACTTTATAACTGATAATTCTATTGTAATTGGTGTATCGCTTGGCGGGATGATAGCGGCAGAAATAGCCAAACAGGTGCGCTTAAATAAAGTGATATTGATATCAAGTATCAAAACAGTTAACGAAGCGCCGTGGTATTTTAAGGTGGGTAATGTGCTGCCGTTTTACAAATTAATACCGGGGACATTCCTTCCAAAATTAGGTTTCATGATCAAGCCGGTGTTTGGTAAAATGAATGCGCACGATACCTGGCTGTTTAATGATATGCTGAAACAATCCTCGCCAAAATTTATGAAATGGGCGTTGGGCGCGGTAATGAAATGGAGAAATGAAACCGTGCCGGCTAATTTGTATCATATAGTAGGGGATAAGGACCTGGTTTTCAATTATAAAAAGATCAGCAATGCTACCATAATTAAAGGCGGCACCCATATTATGGTTTTTGATAAAGCCAAACAGATCAACAAATTATTGAAAGGTATCCTAAAGAAGAAATGAAACTACCACAGGAATTTTATGAGCGTAATGATGTAGTTACTATAAGCCGCGAGCTGTTGGGCAAGTATTTGTTTACTGATATTGATGGTGCAGTTACGGGCGGATATATAGTTGAAACAGAGGCATATAATGGGATAATCGACCGGGCATCGCATAGCTTTGGTAACCGTTTAACACCACGTACCAAAACCATGTATATGCAGGGCGGGATAGCTTATGTGTATTTATGTTATGGCATCCACGAGATGTTTAACGTGGTTACTTCGGTTGAGGGACAGCCTCATGCCATATTAATCAGGGCCATACAGCCTACAGATGGAGTGGACATTATGCAATTCAGGCGAAATATGAAGGAAGTTAAACCGACTATCACCATGGGGCCTGGGTCAGTGGCCCAGGCGTTGGGGATCTCGCGCAAAATAAATGCCAGCAGCCTGCAAAGTGATACTTTGTGGATAGAAGATCGCGGAATGGTTATCCCGCCAGAAAATATTGCCGCGGTGCCAAGGGTAGGGGTTGCCTATGCAAAAGAGGACGCGCTGTTACCCTATCGTTTTTACGTAAAAGGAAACCCTTACGTTAGTAAACCAAATAAGTAGCAGGCTTATATTAAGTTTTTACAGCGATGTATTTTGTGTAGTCAATTTACAGAAAACTCCTTAGGGGCCAGGTTTAATATTTAAAAATCGATATTAATCCCGGGCGATAATGATGTCCTGTTTATCGCGGTGATGTTTACTGATGATCTTAAATCGGAAGTACAGCAAAATTGCTGATACCGCCAGGCCCAAAACCAGTCCGTACCATACGCCGTTAATCCCCAGGTTAAGGGTAATCCCTAAAACATATCCGACAGGCAAACCCACAACCCAATAAGCCAGGAATGTAATAACGGTAGGGATATTTACATCACCCATACCGCGTAAAATACCAAGTCCTACAACTTGGGCGCCATCAAATAATTGAAATACTGCCGCTAATATAAGTAACTGTGCTGCAATTGGTATGACCATTTTATCTGAAGTGTAGATCCATGGCAATAAGTGGTTCCCAAAAGTAAATATCAGCGCTGTTAAGGTCATAAACACCAATACAATATGGTAACTGGCGTTTGCTGATAATCGAAGGGTCCCGTGATCTTTGGCGCCAAAATAGTTCCCGGATTTAATAGCTGCCGCCGCAGATAGTCCGCTGGCCATCATGTAGGTCATGGAGGCCATGCTCAGGGCTATCTGGTGCCCTGCTAATTGCAAAGCGCCCATAGTGCCAATAATAATGGCAGCCGCGCTAAAAGCACTGATCTCGAAAGTATATTGAAGAGCCACCGGCGCGCCGATTTTTAAAATGCTCAGGCTGCGGATGCGGTCGATGTTTTTCAGGGCGAAACCTTTCAAATATTCTTTAAAGTGTTTTGACCTGAACACATAAAATCCCATCACAGTAGCCATTAAACAACGATCTATTAAAGTACTGTAACCAACGCCCATCATCCCCATGGGATGAATACCGAACAGGCCCTTAACGAAGGTAACGCCCAGCAAAATGTTTAACACATTACCCCATATAGAGATCATCATGGCCTGCTTGGTAAAGCCCAGGCCCTCTGCAAATTGTTTAAAGGTATTAAATACCAGCATGGGGATAACTGAGAGTGCCAGCAACATTAAGAAAGGTTTGGCCAGCTTTAACACATCCGGCGACTGGTGCAGCTGATCAAGGAAATAAACAGATCCCAAACAAACCAAGCCGAACAGGATTATACCGGTAAGCACATTAATAAATAAGCTATTGGATAGCAGCTGCCCGCACTCGGCAAATTGCTTTCGGCCGTTATGCTGTGCAATTAATGGGGTAGAGCCATAGGAGATACCGATGCCTATAATTAACGGCACCATAAATATGCTGTTGGCTAATGATACGGCTGCTAAACTAATTGTTCCGGCAAAGTGCCCAATTATAATAACATCGGCGGTTTGTACCAGTGTATGGCCCAATTGCGAGATAACAACCGGTATTGCCAACGTTAGGTTATCGCCATAATGTGCGCGGTATTTATTGTAAAAAGATGACATTATAGGTTATTAGGCAGCGGTATAGTATTCTTCCTTCTCGGTAGTATGCACGCGGATAACTCCCGACAGGATCATGTTAACCAGGATGCGCTGGGCGGCGCGGCGGCCAACTTTTACCAGGTCGCAATACTCTTTAACGGTAATACGTGCGGCAGTGTCTAAATATTCTAATAATGATTTCTCTTTTGTCGAATATTCTATCAATACACCGTTGCTGTCTGTCGATCTTTTTAAAACATCAACTACAACTTTACTGGCCAGTACGCTTTTATCCTTTACCCGCACGTAAACCCACCATTTGCCATCTTCGGCCAATGCGTAATGTGGTTTTAAGGTACTTGCCGGGGTGTCTACAACCAATACCAGTTTGTCATCTACATACACTTCTTCAAATACAGGCTCAAGGGCAGGGCGGGAGTAGAGGTGGGCCGCTTTTGTGATCATATACCGCTCTTCATCTTCAGATTTAACACCTTTTATCGTGCCGTCATCAGCCACGCCAATCAGCAAACGCCCGCCTTTATTATTGGCGAACGAAACCATAGTCCGCGCGATTTTTTCGCAGCTGGTTATGGTTTTTTTAAAATCAAGTGTTACACCTTCGCCCTCAAATATTTGCTTCTTTACGTTCATTTTATTCTTTATTAAGCACTTGGTAGGGCGTAAATATTTCCATCCATCTTTCAGGGCGGGTTATCTCGGTAAATCCAAACTGGCTGTATAATCCCTGGGCATTAGCTGTTGCTAAACTCCAGCGTCTTAACCCTTGTAAATCCGGGTGGTTAATAATGGTTTGCATTAACCATTTTGATAATCCAATGTTTCTAAAGCCAGGCAGTATAAATACATCTGCAATATACCCAAAAGTTGCTTTGTCCGTAATTACACGTGCAAACCCTATCTGCTCATTACCCTGGTACACGCCAAAGCACATCGAGTTTTCAATTGCCCTTTTCAATCTTTCTGCAGGGATACCTTTGGCCCAATACGATTCCGTATCAAGATAGCTGTATATCACATCAAAATTAAGCAGGCCTTTATCGGTAGATATTTTAAAGCCTTTATCTATAAACGTCTTATCGTTAACAAAAACCTTCATTTATATTGTCTCAACAAAATTAATATTCCGTAAATAAACCTCGTTCATAACCGTTACGCAAACCTCGCCGCTTGTATTATAAATATCAATAGGATGAGCTTTGATGTATTTTCCTCCGGTATTTAACACATGTTCGGCTTCGGCGATGTCTTCGTCGCTTATCCTGATCTTAAATTGCAATTTAGTTAACCCCGGCTTTAAAAACTGAATTTCTGAAGATTTTGACCAGGCTATTACGTTATACCCTTTATGCATGAAGATCTGGTGGAATAACAGCGGGTAAAACGGATCGGCAGCCGAGAAAATAGTTCCGCCAAATATAGAGTTATTGTAATTTCTGTTAAAAATGCTTTTGTTGATGTTTACAGTTACGCCTCTAAATCCCTTATCAATTTTAGCCACCCAGATTCGTTGCAATAACAAAGGCGGGTAAATCCGCATTCCCCATTTAGATAATCGTTCTGATACAACCATAACGGTTAAATATCAGTAATAAATATTAATATGTACAATAGCTTCGGGCAAATTTAACAATTATATATTATTCACATAATTAACATTATGTTAAGTAATATCAGCTTTTTAAAGCCTGCAGACTGTGCAGGCTTTAAAAATATGTGCCCCTCTTTATTTTACCAGGGCGTCAATTTGTTTCTGAGTTGCGTTAGCCTCAGTTGTATTCTTAGTACCTAAATAATAATTTTTAAGGTTTTTTAAAGCGTCTGCTGATGTAGGTTTTAACTCTACAGCTTTTAATAAATATGGTTTGGCGGCATCAAACATGATTGTTGCTTTAGCAAGCGTCGCGGTATATTCCTTTTGCTTGCTCGCCGGTAAATAATTATTCGCGTAGTTATAAGTATCAATTGCCGGTGATAAAAGCGCGTAGCCCATGTTTAAATTTGCCTCGTAATAATTGGGATCTATTTCAAGAGCTTTTTTATACATCTCTGCAGCCTTCGCCATATAATCATCTTTCTTAGTCTGTAACGGCGTTAATTTCACCAGAAACGGAGGCAAAGTTGATTCTTTAAGATTAGCACCTTCGGCTTTCTTTAATTTATATATTGCATCGCCTGTGCTATTTCCAAATGAGGTATAAGTTAAGCCGGCATAATAATAAAGTGTTTTATTTTTAGGATCGTTAGCAATTGCAGACTGGATTTTACCAACAACTTCCTGTGCTTTACCGGTTTGAAGGCTTATCTCTATCTCTCTCCTGCGCAGGTCAGAATTTGAGGGGAACTTATCCACTCCTTCCGAAACATATTTTAATGCGCTAACCGTATCTTTTTGCTCTAAAGCTATTGTAGACATATCAAGGTAAATGCTTTCTCTTTTTGAGAACGTTGTTGGAAGCAACTTGTTATAATTAGCCAAAGCTTCAGGGAATTTCTTCGCCTGCACAGCGGCTAAACCTGTATAATACATAGCAGTTGTGTCTGTAGGAAGAAGTGTTTGATAAGTATTAAAACTGGTATAAGCATTTTCGTAATTTTTTGCCTGAAACGCCTTTATACCACTGTTTAGTTGATATTGAGCCATTTGAGTAGTAGCTTCACTTATTAATGCCTTGTTTGCGCCTGCCGCGTCTAATTCTTTAGCTTTTTTTAAAGCTTCATCAGCAGTAGTATATAAAGGCAATGTTTTAGCAGGAATACTATCATGCATAGCTAATGTAGCATAAATGGCTGCTTTTAAAGCATAAGTTTCAGGCAGTGTTGCTGTTTTAGTATTAACACCAGCTTTATCTATTGATGCGCGTGCGGCTAAAAGGTTTTTATCAGCTTCAGAATAAGTGACTGCTACCTTATTTAAGGTTAAATATTTGTCGAACGTTTCTTTAGCATTCGTTACTTCATATTTTTGTGCAAATGCCACCGTAGAGGCCATGCCCAATAAGCCTGCTATCAAAAATTTAATCTTCATCATTTAGTTATTGATTGGTTAACTGTTTTAGTTTATTGTTTATTTTGTTTGTTTGGTCTTTGTTGCCTGTTTGTGCATAAATAACCTGTAAAACTTCAAGGCAATTTACATTATTTGGCGATATTTCATGAGCTTTTTCAACCCATTGCTGCGCATAAGTAATATTTTTATCAGTCGCCCCCTCCTTTTTAATCAGGCTTTTCTTTAAATAAAGTAACCCTAAATTAAATATAGGATCATAGGCCGAGCTGTTTAATTCTATCGCCTCTAAATAAAGTGCTTCCGCTTTATCATATTCATACAAATGATCATAACAATTAGCTGCGGCAAACACAATATCGGGCTTATTTATATTAATATCAAGCAACTGAGGTAACAATGGTGCTAAAGATTTATAATCCCTTTTATTATTATAAATATTAGCCTCATCCAATAATAATGCCTTGTCGTTTGGTATTAATTTTCGGCCCCGTTTTATTATTTCGAGTGCTTTTGCCGTATCACCTATAGCCTTATAAGCATTGGATGCCTCTTCAATATAATCCGTTCGCATACTGTCTGTTTTAGCTATATTGTCATAATAAACTGCGGCGGCGCTTAAATTGCCTAACCTATTATTGGTATAGGCTATATAAACATTAAGCTGTTTAAATGAAGGGGCATACCGGTGTGCCTTTAAAAACATCTGCCCGGCATTGGCGTAATCCGTGATCTTTATATAAGCAAAGCCCTTTCGGATATAAACATTAGCCAGGCAGTCTTTTACAAAGTCCATTTCGGGCTGAAATTTATAGATCTTTTTGCGTGAATTTAATTTGTCAACCTGCTCAACGGTTTTCCTGAAAAAATTTTCCGGTTGTCCCGTTTTGTTCAGCGAGTCAACATATAATATAGCAGAGCTAATCACAGCGCGATAAACGTTTTTCTCCAGATCGCTCGTATCCAATCCTTTGTCTAACGTTACCTTCATTAAACTATCAATAGATTTTTTGGCGTTAGTTAAAAACTTAAGCTCTTTACGTGTTTTATAGTACGCCAAACTATTTACTACGCCTTTTAGCGTTTCTGTCTGGCAGAAAGCAAAAGGCGTACTAAACAGTATTAATAAAACCGATAAAATTATTTTACGGCTTATTCTCATAATTATTCAGTTTTGTCGTCCGATGGGGCTTCGGCATCTGTATCAGGCGTTGATGTTGATTCTGCATCATCTCCTTCTACTTCTGCTTCATCCTCTTCGTCGTCATGTTCAATTTTAGCTACTGATGCAATTTCATCATTACCTTTTAAGGTAATCAGCCTCACTCCTTGCGTTGCGCGGCCCATTGTCCTTAATTCGCTTATAGCGATACGTATAATAACACCCGATTTGTTAATGATCATCAGGTCTTCATTATCAGTAACACCTTTTATGGCAACAAGTTTGCCTGTTTTTTCAGTTACGTTAAGTGTCTTAACGCCCTTGCCACCTCTGTTAGTAACGCGGTAATCATCAATATCAGTACGTTTACCGTAACCTTTTTCTGAAACTACCAGTACGGTGGTCTCCGGATTGTCGATACTTATCATACCTACAACCTCGTCATTATCACTATCTAAAGTAATACCCCTAACACCGGTAGCAGTACGCCCCATTGGCCTTACAGTAGACTCATTAAAGCGTATGGCACGGCCTGATTGTAAAGCCATTACTATTTCGCTGTTACCGGTAGTTAACGTTGCTTCTAATAACGAATCGCCATCATTAACGTTAATTGCGTTGATACCATTTGCACGCGGGCGTGAGTAAGCTTCTAACGAAGTTTTCTTGATCACACCTTTTTTGGTACACATAATAATAAAGTTGTTTTCCAGGTAATCCTGGTCTTTAAGGTTAACAACTTTAATGTATGCTTTGATATTCTCCTCTTTAGGGATGTTAATGATGTTCTGGATGGCGCGGCCTTTTGATGTGCGCGTTCCTTCCGGAATTTCAAACACCCTTAACCAGAAACATTGTCCCGATTCGGTAAAGAACAGCATGTAATTGTGGTTAGATGCTATCAGCAAGTGCTCAATAAAGTCAGCATCGCGGCTGTTGCTGCCGATGGATCCTTTACCGCCCCTGCCCTGCCTGCGGTACTCTGTAAGCGGCGTGCGTTTAATATAACCTTCGCGAGAGATGGTGATTACAACATCCTCATCCTCAATAAAGTCTTCGGTTTGCATCTCTGCTGATGAGTGTACCATTTCGGTTTTACGCTCATCACCGTATTTTTCTTTTATTTCTAACAGCTCGTCTTTAATGATCTGCATTCTTAAACCTTCATCAGCTAAGATGGAGTTTAAATAATCTATCAGTTTCATTAAGCCTTCGTATTCGTCTTTGATCTTATCGCGTTCCAGTCCGGTTAACCTCCTTAGGGTCATATCCAGTATGGCGCGTGCCTGTATATCGCTTAAGCCAAAGTTGCTCATTAAGCCTTCGCGGGCCTCATCAGGTGTTTGCGATGCACGGATCAGCTTAATAACCTCATCCAAATGATCTAAGGCTATCAATAAACCTTCAAGTACGTGGGCGCGTTTTTGGGCCTCGGCCAGTTCAAACTTAGTACGGCGTACAACAACCTCATGCCTGTGCTCAACAAAATGATGGATCAGGTCTCTAAGATTTAACATCATTGGGCGGCCATGCACCAAAGCGATATTATTTACGCTAAATGACGTTTGTAAAGCTGTGTATTTGAATAAGTTATTTAATACGATGGCTGCGTTAGCTTCGCGTTTTATCTCATATACAATACGGATACCTTCACGGTTTGACTCATCGCGGATAGCCGATATACCTTCTATCTTTTTCTCATTAACCAGGTCGGCGGTACGCTCAATCATTAAACCTTTATTTACCTGGTAAGGTATCTCGGTTACGATAATCCGTTCGCGCTCATTGCCGTGCATTTCAATCTCGGCGCGGGCACGCAGTACAACGCGACCACGGCCGGTCTCTAAAGCTTCGCGCGGGCCTTCAAAACCGTAGATGATACCACCTGTAGGGAAATCGGGGCCTTTAACGTGTTTCATTAGCTCGGCAACCTCAATATCGCGGTTATCAATTAACGCCATAGTAGCATCAATAACTTCCGACAGGTTATGCGGCGCCATGTTGGTAGCCATACCTACCGCGATACCCGATGCACCGTTAACTAACAGGTTAGGGAATCTGGCCGGCAATACAGTTGGCTCTTGTAGCGAGTCGTCAAAGTTTAGTTGAAAATCAATGGTGTCCTTGTTAATGTCGGCAAGCATCTCCTCGGCAATCTTTTCAAGCCTTGCTTCGGTATAACGCATTGCCGCGGGGTTATCACCATCAATCGAGCCGTAGTTACCCTGGCCCTCAACCAACGGGTAGCGTAAGCTCCACTCCTGCGCCATACGTACCATGGTATCGTATACAGAAGCATCACCATGCGGGTGATACTTACCCATAACCTCACCCACAATACGGGCTGATTTCTTGTAAGGCTTGTTGTTGTTTAACCCCAGGTCAAGCATGCCGAAAAGCACACGCCTGTGTACAGGTTTCAATCCGTCGCGCACATCGGGCAGCGCGCGCGATACGATAACTGACATTGAATAATCAATGTAAGCCGATCGCATTTCTTCATCAATATTTATCGAAATTATTCTGTCTTCTTTGTTCGGATCGTTCTCTGTTCCTTCAGCCATTTTAATTTATTTGTAGATATTATTGCTTTATAATTGATCGTTAAAAAAAGGTTTTATACGACCTGCGAAGTTAAGAATTTAGTTGATTTAAACACCGTTTTTTACCAACAAAATGGTCACAAAAATCACGCTTAATACGTCGTTATTCCTGTTTTTTTCCACATAAAGGCAGTACTCCACATTAAAGGATTGATAAACGAGCCGACGTTTCATGTTTTGTTTCACAAAAACACGAAACAAATGAAACACGTGAAACAATATTTTAACATAACTATATGATAGTGAACTGTTTGTAAAAATTGGGTGAAACAAAATGAAACAACTTTTATGACAGCATATTTATTCATAAAAGATATTTAATATCCTGATAATCAATTGATTGTAAATTGATTGATTATCATTGGTTTTTGTTTCATAAAACAACGCGCGTGAAACAAGTGTAAGGATGAATAATGCCGGGGTCAACCAATATTCTTATAAAGTTGTACCTTGATTTAAATTCATATCGATATGAAAACAGCTACGCGCCTTATACCCTTTATTTTTTTGTTAACCATTTGCCTGCCGTCTAACGCCCAAACCCCCACCCCAAAACTTACCGACAGAAGCAAAAAGGGCATCCTGGCCTACTTTAAAACCATTGTAAACAATAAACAGATAATAGTTGGTCAGCAATGCAGCCAGTCGCCAGACGTGGCATTGGAGTATCAAAAGAATTTTCAGCGGTTGTATGATTCAACCGGCCGCTACCCTGCTTTGATCGGCTTAGATTATGGCTATTTTAAAAACATAAACCTGCCCCAGACTAACGAATACGCTATTAAACACTGGCAACAAGGTGGCCTGGTAACGCTTAGCTGGCATGCCGACTGCCCTTTTACCGCAGGCTATAATGTCCGTTGGGATTCGATGGCTAAGAAAGACAGCATCGACTTTAAGAAACTATTAAAAGATGCACCCAACTCGAAAGAAAAAGAGACTTACCGTGCCGAATTAAACCGCATTGCTACGGCGCTTAAACAGCTAAAAGATGCAGGTGTTACCGTATTGTGGCGCCCGTTCCACGAAATGAACGGGAATTGGTTTTGGTGGGGTGCGAATGACAAAACCAACCCGATAAATGCAAAAGATTACGTCGCACTTTGGGTAGACATGTATAACACGTTTACAGTTGATTACGGCTTGAATAACCTGATCTGGATCTACGCACCCAATAAAGCAAATCCTAAGTATACGGCTACTGTCGACGCGTTATATCCCGGCGATAAGTATGTTGATATAGTGGCAATGGATAACTATCCTACAGCACCCGAGTTTAATGATTATCCTGAGCTGTTAAAGTTTGGCAAACCCGTTACCAATGGCGAAGTCGGACCTAAAAGCGAAGCCTATGGTCGCTTTGACGAAACGGAAGTGCTAAAGACGTTTAAAGGCAAAGCACCCTACTTTTTACAATGGCATAGCTGGACGAATGCGAAAGTGGCTATAGTAGATAACCTGCATGCTAAAGAGTTGATGAATGATGCGGCAGCGATAACGCTGGATAAGATCAGGTAACACTCACCCCACGCGTCATTGCAATGACGTATGACCGAGTTTGGGTTATAAATCCTACTGCACCCTCTTCCAATAATCCTCAATCACAGCCCCACCCGGTAATTTACCGTTCAAAACAAGCGTATCATTGCGGATGGCGTATTGATAATGTACCGGTATATTTAACAGTTTTGATTCCTGCATGCTGTAGGTCTGAGTTTCTATGCAGCTATCGGCAGTTAAGGTATATGTACCACTTTCATATTTCATGGGTTTCTCGCCTTTTTCTAAGAGGAATGCTTCAAACTGCGTATCGGTATATTTGCGTTGCTGGGTATAGCCCTCAGGTGCCGGTGATAGTTTATTATTAAATTTTCCGCCGCAATATTGCCAGGTGCCTTTAAGTGTTTTAACCTCGCTGAAGGAAACTAAAAATACCCCAATAAGCACCAATATTACCCACTTATTCATACTTATACCCAATTAATGTCTTTCTTTAATAATGATAGGGTCCGCTCCTCTTCGCTGCCCGGTTTTGGTTGGTAATTGTACACCCATTTTGCGGTTGGCGGCAGGCTCATCAGGATAGACTCTATCCGGCCATTAGTTTCCAACCCGAATTTGGTGCCGGCATCATACACCAGGTTAAACTCGGCGTAGCGGCTGCGGCGCTGATATTGCCATTGCTGCTGGTCGGCGGTAAAAGTTTCTTGTTTATGGCGATTAACCAGTTCGGTATAAATGGGGATAAACGAACGGCCCAATGCTTTTGAGAATGAAAAGATGTCATCCCAACTCATATCTTCAGTAGCGGTAATACGATCATAAAAGATCCCGCCAATGCCGCGGGTTTCGTCACGGTGTTTGATGAAGAAATAATCGTCGGCCCATTTATTAAAGCGGGTATAGAAGTCGGCATTAAACTTGTCGCACACCGCTTTTAGACCGGCGTGGAAGAACTTTGCATCGTCATCATAAATGTAATGCGGTGTAAGGTCAATCCCCCCGCCAAACCAGCGGACAGGCTCTTTACCCTCGCCAAATGATGACGGCATTTCAAAGTACCGGATATTCATGTGGATGATTGGCACCAACGGATGATTGGGATGAATAACAATAGATACCCCGGTGGCAAAGAAATCGTCGCTCTCTATCTTCAATGCTTTCTTCATTACTTCCGGCAGTTCGCCCTCGACAGCCGAGAAGTTTACGCCGCCTTTTTCAAATATATTACCATCC
This sequence comes from Mucilaginibacter sp. UYCu711, assembly GCF_050433825.1. Classification (NCBI taxonomy): domain Bacteria; kingdom Pseudomonadati; phylum Bacteroidota; class Sphingobacteriia; order Sphingobacteriales; family Sphingobacteriaceae; genus Mucilaginibacter; species Mucilaginibacter sp. UYCu711. The sequence goes on from NZ_JBNPWM010000006.1 coordinate 380,733, forward strand.
TGGATAACCCGGGTACGGCCACCACCGCCGCCTTCGCGCTCCCACTTTTCTTCTTCAAATTTGGCTTTACCGTCTACGGCTTCCAAGGCCCGGCAAATCTCGTCCTGGATCTGCTGGTAGTCGGCCGCTATTTGTTCTTTGCTGATCATTGGTGCAAAAATGCGATTTTTTTGCAATTGGAGTGTATTTGGGTTGTCATTTCGAGCATAGCGAGAAATCTATACATAGGGGAATTATTCAACCGTAACATTATTAAAACTTGCATTATGGACATTGTGAAGAATAAAACCGTTTTTCCCTGGCTCAATTATATAAACAATGTATGCTCCACCGAAAGCATTTTTCCCAAAATAGATGCCGTTATGCGTCTTTATAAAATCAATCAGTTCTGTCAAGGTTATCATTTTGAGCGACTTGAACTTACTTTCATTAATAATAACATCCTGTTTTGTTAAAGAGTTTAGTAGTATGTTTTTATCCTCATAACTTTTGTTGTCTAGATAAAGGCAGCCACAATTTATCTTGAAGAATTTTTCAAATACTTCCGAACTTGTTTTGGTCATACGAATGGTATCGGAAGAATGGTTCTTATCAAAAAAATAATAAAGTGTATCAGCTGGCGTACCGGGTATTCGATCAGGTAGCGCAACTTTTTGAGCAAAAAGTAAATTATGCAAACCAAATATCCCAAACAGAAATATTATTATAAACTTGATCTTCAAAACCTTCATTTACGTCGTCATATTCAACTCTTCATCTTCAATATAATCCAGGTCCTTATCAAAGCTTTCTTTAAGTTGACTGGTGGCAAACAAAGCGATGCCGGTTAAGATGATCATCATGAAATAACCCGCGTTTATACGGCCGAAGTGTACCATCAACGCATTAAACGCAAAGTTGATCGGTATTAATGAGCCACGCACAAAGTTTGGCGCTGTGGTTGTAACTGTCGACCGGATGTTGGTGCCAAATTGTTCGGACGCGATGGTAACAAACGTCGCCCAATAACCCACCGCGAAACCCATAAAGAAACATAACCAGATAAACTGGCTTGGGGTGATTCCTTTAGCACTCAGGTAAAACATTACGCTGATGATTGACAACAGCAAAAATATATACATGGTGTTTTTACGCGACCGGCTAAACTGTGCCAGTAAGCCAGCGCCTACCCCGCCTACCGAGATGCCAATGTAAGTATACATAATACCCGTACCGGCGCTTAAGGGTGCGGTTGCACCCAGGGCTTTACCAAATTCGGGGGCCTGCGTAATCAGGATACCCACCACATACCAAAGCGGCGCTCCAATTAAAATACAGCACATGTATTTAAAAAACCGTTTGCGGTTATTAAACAGCATTAAAATATTTCCTTTTGATACATCCTTATCATGGATATTTTTAAACATACCCGACTCGAACGTACCCATCCGCAATAACAGCAAAACAATGCCCAGGCCGCCACCAACGTAGTAAGATGTGCGCCAGTCGTACTTGCCTACATACGCCGCCGCTACGGCGCCTAAAAGGCCTATCATGGCAACAATAGTAGTACCATATCCCCTGCGTTCTTTGCTTAGGGTTTCGCTTACTAAAGTTATACCTGCACCCAACTCACCCGCTAAACCTACGCCGGCAATAAAGCGGATAACGGCATAGCTATTAACATCGTGCACCATGCCGTTAACAAAGTTGGCTACCGAGTATAAAAATATCGACCCGAACAAAACTTTGATGCGGCCCAGCTTATCGCCTATTATACCCCATAGTATGCCTCCTAACAGCAAGCCGCCCATTTGCATATTGATTACGTAGCTGCCCTCGCTTAATATTTTATCGGGTGTTACACCAATATCCGCCAGGCTTTTTACCCGTACTATGGAGAAGATTACAAGGTCATAGATATCAACAAAGTAACCTAACGAAGCTACAAGAACGAGGAAGGTGACATTACGATTGGCTTTGGCCGAAACAGCATCAGTCATATATAGATTTTAAAAATTGGTTTGTCTAAAGTAAGTTTATTAAGCAGCTTTTTAAATTTTTTTGGCAAAAAAAAACCCCTGGGTTTACAGAGGTTCTTTTAGTTTTTAGTTCGGTTAGTAAATTATACTTTTTTTACATTTACTGCCTGTAAGCCTTTTCTGCCGTCTTCTACCTCATACTCAACGCTATCGTTATCTTTAATAGCGTTTACGCCGCCTTGCACATCCTTGAAGTGTACAAAAAGGTCTTTACCGTCGTCGGTAACAATAAAGCCGTAACCCTTTTGTGTGTTAAACCATTTTACTTTTCCAGTTTTCATAATATTATAATAGTATTAAATAATTCGTTATTAAGATATAGATCTATGCCGGGCTGAGTACAAATGGTATTAATAGTCAGCGGAATAAATACACTCCCTTTTCCAAATATATAAAATTATTTAATTATCCAAATAAATTATTTATTAGGTTGTGGCGTTAAGCGTAAGTATGGTTTAACCTCTGTAAAGCCTTTTGGAAACTTCGCAAGGATATCTTCTGTTTTTATAGCTGGTACTACCACTACGTCTTCGCCGTCTTTCCAGTCGGCCGGGGTAGCTACGCTATGGTATGCAGTTAGTTGCAATGAGTCAATCACTCTTAATATCTCTACGAAATTTCTGCCTGTTGAGGCCGGGTAAGTGATGATCAGCTTGATAGTTTTATCAGGGCCGATGATGAATAACGAACGTACTGTTGCGTTAACAGAAGCATTTGGGTGGATCATGTCATAAGCTTCGGCAATCTTACGGTTCTCATCTGCAATTATCGGAAACTGTACATCAACATGCTGCGTTTCATTGATATCTTTTATCCAGCTACGGTGCGATTCGGCCGAATCAACACTCAGTGCCAGTACTTTGGTGTTACGTTTAGCAAACTCGTCCTGTAAAGCTGCGGTGCGGCCAAGCTCGGTGGTACAAACAGGTGTATAATCTGCAGGGTGCGAAAATAATACGCCCCAGCCCTCGCCAAGGTATTCATAAAGGTTGATCTCCCCTAATGAGGAATCTGCTGTAAAATCCGGGGCTTTATCGCCTAATCTTAAACTCATGATAGTGTATATTTAATTTGTATTTATTTTTAAAGTTACAGCGATTGTTTTAAATAACAATAGGGAAGCAAAAAATAATCTACTATTTACATAGATATTACAGAATATAAGGATTGACCAATAAAAAAGCCCCAACCGGATATCCGGCTGAGGCTACTTTATTTTTAATTAAAAAGGGTAATTAAATTTTTTCGATGTTTTTAACTTCACCGTCAGGTGCTAAAGTTAATACCAACTGGCTGTCAGCATTTTTAACATTCACAAAATAAATTACCGGTTCTTCACCATCCTGTGGCTCAAATTTGGTAACGCTTGTTACTTCGTAGTCTTTGTAGCTTTTAGCAATTTTGTTTTTCATCGAATTTGTTACTGTAGCGAAAGCAACTTCCTGGCTAACGCCCCAAAATTCGTTGTCTCTTGAATCATAAAAAGCAGTGTACTTTACATTGTTTTGTGTAAAGCTTACTTTTTGGCTGCTTGCTGTAACTGTCCAAACAGGGTTAACAGCATTTTCGAAATCAGATTTAAATTGCTCTAATACTGCATATGATACGTTTTCTTCTCCGGTTGTAGTTGTGGCTTTTTTGCCACCATCTGCAAATGCAGTTACGCTAAGCATAGTAGCGATTACTGCGGTCATAAATAATTTTTTCATAGTATTTTTATTTTTCAATTGTTACAACAAAATTACTACCATTTTATTAATTAGATAACATTATTTGAATTATAGTAAGAATATTACAATAATATGTATTAAATTGTACCAAATTGTAATTTTTTTATTACACTTAGTGTATAAATTACAATATCTACAGTTAAAAATCAGACTTAATTGGCTTTGTAACAGGCACATTACATAATGCAGGCCTTAAAAAACTACAACACTATAGGGTAATTAGGACGATGGCGAACCGACCCTGAAAAGCAGCACCCTTATTTATCCTGTAATGACCATTTGGGGACAAAGCCAATACTGTTGTTATAAGCCACGCGGTAATACATCTGGCCTTTTTGCAGTACCTGTACTTTGGCATTGGCAGGTATATCGGCAATAATGTTTGATGCGAATTTATCCTCCTGGCGCATTTTTACAATACCCGTTACATTGGGGTGCACATAAGTGGTATATAAAAAGCCAGTGTTGTTTTCGGCCGGTAGTTTAGCGGATAGCGGCGTTACCGGCAATACAGGTTTAGCAGGTGCCGGCTTTGGTACAGTAACTATATTTGGCACAACAGCTTTAACCGGCTCGGGCTTTGGCACTGCAACTATATTTGGCACTGTAACTTTAGCAGGTGCGGGCCTCGGTAATGTTACCATGTTTGGTGTTACAACCTTAACCGTATCCTTTTTAAAGAGTCCTTTTTTAGCTTTAGCTAAATTTCTTTTAAGCCTATGTTTTTTGCGATGCTTTTTAACCGGATGGTTTTCAGCGACAACAGTTTGTTCGGCAAGAATCTTTTCTTTGGCACCTGTTGTAAACAGTTTAATAGTATAAGCTGCAACAAGCAATATGCCGGTTATTACAATAACTTTAAAACTTGTACTGAACCTTTTTAACCGTTGTGCCATAACTAACTTTAAACCATGAAGTTCACAGTGTCAGTATGATTGGTTTTGGTCGTCTTGGTTTAATTGGTTATTAAATATTTTAAGTGATGGGATGTTACAGTGCCTTTATATAATCCAGGAACAGGTATAAAGCCTTGCGTTTATCTTCCGTCAGATCAAAGTTAAGCTTGTGCATCAGGTAATCTTCCAGGTCAAAGTCGGCTCTTGAAGGTAGTTCTTTTAATAGCTCTGCCCTGTGATCCAAACCTGTCTTTAGCGCGCTGTTAAACTCGGCAACAAAGCTTGGCGGGATAGGTTTATTAGCTATCCAGGCGGCAAATACAAATGGCAGGCCGGTAAACTTCTGCCATTCTTCGGCCAGGTCATAAACAAACTTGTAATTTCCTTTTTTACCAAAGGTCCTGTCTCCTATTTGTACAAAGGCGGTTGTTGTTTCCGTGCTGACTGAATAGTCGGTTGCGTTGACAACCAGTTCCGGCTCAATCTTCCAGAAATTCTTTAACAAAACTTTTGCAAGATTATTTGATGAGCGCGACTCGGGGTCTAACTGCAGTTTGGTAACCTCATGGATCTCGCAATTGCTAAATATAAATACCGAGTTTACGGCGCCGTTAGCGCCTATACAATAAGCCGACACGATTTCCCAGTACGGTAAATTTAAAGTAGCAGCAACGGGGATTAAGCCGATATCAACTTTATCATCAATGAGTTTCTGTGCGCAATCTGCCGGGATATCCAGGCTCAGATCAATTTTATTAATAATGTCGGTATGTTGGATGCCGTATAAGAAGGGCTTGGTATTAGTATAGCTTACAGCTGATATTCTGATTTTTTTCACGGAATTAGTTAGGCGTGTTTTAAGTGATCGGCATTGTTAAAGCTTTCGATGCTAAATTTTTCGCCATCAAAAGTAACTTTATACAATACCAGGTTTTGGTGAGGGAAACTATCCATTTCGGTAAGGGGCCTGCCGGTAAGCAGGCATAAAAATAAACGCATTGCGCGGCCATGCATACAAATCAACACCTGCTCCTCTTCGGTATGGCTCATGATGATGCGCAATGCCTCTAACTGACGTAACCTTACATCGTTGGGGCTTTCGCCGTCCTCAAATTTACTATCCAGCCGGCCGGCAACCCAATCGCGCATCATTAATAAAAACGCGGCTTTGGTTTCGGGGGTACTTGTTTTACCCTCGTAAATACCCCAGGCTAACTCGTCAAGTCCTGATAGTTTTTCGTACGGCATACCGGCATCAATAAACTGCTGGATACTTTGCTGGGTGCGTTTAAGTTCTGATATATAGATCTTATCAAACGGAACATTTTTGTAAGCGTTGTAAAACAAGCTGGCTTGCCTGCGGCCCTCATCGTTAAGGTCGGTATCGCGCCCGCGGCCTTGTACTATGCCTTGTTTATTCAGATCTGTTTGCCCATGGCGGACAATGTATAGTGTCTTTATTATCATTTATTCTTGTCATTTGGTCATTGGGTCATTAAGTCGTTGTTAATTGGTCATAAAAATGACCTAATGACTCAATGATATAATGACCTTAATTTATCACCGGCAGTTTATAATACTGCGGTTTTGGCTCTTCGGCAAACTGGTAGTCGTTGTAATCTGTCACCACATTATATAACGTATCACGCTCTATAGGGTAACGGCCAACCTGTTTTATCAGTTCAACCAATTGTTTGGTGCTCATGCCCGGATTTTGCTCTTCGGCACCGGCCATCGAGTAGATCTTGGTGGTATCATCCAAAGTTCCATCTATATCATCCACACCAAAGTTTAGCGATAACTGTGCCGTTGTGCGGCTTATCATTGCCCAGTAGGCTTTGATGTGATCGAAGTTGTCCAGGTAGATGCGCGATATAGCATAGTTCCTTAAATCTTCCACAACGGTAGTTTCTGGTATATGCGACATCTGGTTATCCTGGTTACGAAACTTTAACGGGATGAACGTTTGGAACCCCCCTGTCCTATCCTGCAATTGACGCAACTGCTCCATATGATCTACACGGTGCCAATATTGTTCTATATGGCCGTATAGCATGGTGGCGTTTGAGCGTGCGCCCAGCTTATGCCATTCTTCATGGATAGCCAGCCATTGGTCGCCGGTACATTTATCTTTGGCAATTTGCTCGCGTATTTCGGGATGAAAAATCTCTGCACCACCGCCGGGGATAGATTCCAGGCCGGCATCCAGCATCATTTTCATGCCGGTGGCATAATCAATCTTCGCTTTCTTAAATATGTAATGGTATTCAACCGGGGTTAATGCTTTAACATGCAAATCGGGCCGGTGCGCTTTTATGCGTCTAAACAATTCTGAATAAAAGGCAACGTCGTACTGTGGTAATACCCCGCCTACTATGTGCACCTCGGTAACTGGCTTGTTATCATATTTGGTTACCATGTCGAACATCTCGTCCATGGTATACTCCCAACCTTCTGATTTTTGTTTAAGCAGGCGCGAGTACGAACAGAACTTACAATCGTAAACACAAAGATTGGTAGGTTCGATATGGAAATTACGGTTAAAATAGGTTTTATCGCCGTGGCGCTCTTCGCGAATGTAGTTTGCTAAAACACCTAAATAACCCAGTTCTCCCTTTTCATATAGCAAAACACCTTCGTCAAAAGTTATGCGCTGTTTGTTCAGCACTTTTGCAGCAATGTGTTTTAAATCGGCAGATAAATCCGGATCCTGCAATAATACCTGTAACCTGTTCTCAGCTCCCATTAAAAATACTTTTCGCAAAAATAAGAAATGTTAGTGTAATGGTGGTGTAACATTTAATATCTGTTTATAACGATCTGATTGTATCGATATTAGTAGCGATGGGTTTAAAACCCATCGCTACGGTAAAACATTTTTGAAAATAAATCGGAGATATTGCTGATGGGCAATTAATGGCCCGGCATTTATAATAATTGCTATAGTTTAGTAACCGAAGTTATAGCAATACCGGTAAAGGCATCAGATACACCTTTGGGCTCGTATCCTACTAAGGATATTATGCCGGCGTTATTTGTTTCAAAGCGCATATCGTTAGTTTTTTTGTCCACAGCTAACCAAACATTTTTGGCCTTTTCATAAAGCTGATCCATGGTGTAAGCGTCAAAGCCCTCTTTGTGCGATGCCAGGTCGGCAGCAGTTTCTTTCCATTGTGGTGAAGCAACTCTTTTGCCGGCATTTGTGGCAGGTTCGTGTACAAAGATAAAATAATCCCGGTTAGTTACTTTGCCATTTACTACTGTTATACGCGTAGAATCATCTGTCCAACCTTGCGATTTGGTTGTATAAACATAAGAGTTATTTGCACTGGTTTTGAACGTTTCCCAGGTTTGCAAACTGGTGTCAAAATTGGTTAATACAACGTCTTTTTTGCATGATACTGCAAGTAAAACAGAGATGGTTGCTATTAATAAAGCTGATTTTCTCATAGGTGGTTGGATGTATTATAAGGTTAAGATGTTGTAAAATTAAAAAATCAAACTAATAATTAATAATAATTTACGGTAATTTGAACTATCATGAAAACGGAAACCATAGCCATACATGCCGGTAACCATACCGACGAAACCACAGGTGCAGTTGTACAACCTATAACCATGTCGACTACTTTTGAACGTATGGAAGATGGCAGTTTCCGCGAAGGCTTGATTTATAGTCGTGCTGCCAACCCTAACCGTACATCGTTAGAGAAAGTGTTAACGCAGTTGGAAGGTGGCGCTGACGCGGCGGCATTTTCATCGGGCAACGCTGCTGGCATGGCTGTTTTTCAGTCGTTACAACCGGGGACCCATATTATCGCACCCGATGATATGTACCATGGCCTGCGCAACCAGCTAAAACAATTGTTTGCCGGGATACTCGAGTTTGATTTTATTGATATTGATGATACAGATGTTTTAAAAGCACACCTTAAACCCAATACCGGTGTGATATGGATTGAGACACCATCTAACCCGTTATTAAAGGTTACTGATATTAAAAAGGTCGTCGCGTTAGCAAAACAGCATCAAATTAAAGTTGTATGCGATAATACTTTTGCCACGCCTATATGCCAGCAGCCATTAGCATTGGGTGCCGACCTGGTAATGCACTCTACCACCAAATACTTCGGCGGGCATAGCGACCTGATGGGCGGTGCATTAATAACCGCGAAGAATGACGGTTGGTGGGAAAAGATAAGAAACGTACAAACCATGGGCGGCGCCATCCCCTCGCCTATGGACTGCTATTACCTGGTGCGCAGTATTAAAACATTGCCTTATAGGATAAAGGGGCATTTGCACAACGCGCAGTTGTTGGCTGAGTTTTTAGATAACCATCCGTCTGTTGAGCAGGTACTTTATCCCGGCTTGTCATCGCACCCCAACCATGAGGTAGCTAAAGCACAAATGACAGGCTTTGGCGGTGTATTATCCTTTTGCTTAAAAGGCGGTGAAGAAGAAGCTCGAAAGGTTATAAATAGACTAAAATTATTTACCAAAGCAACCAGCTTAGGCGGAGTTGAAAGTTTAATTGAACACCGCGCTACAGTTGAAGGCCCGGATACTAAAACGCCGTTTAACCTGCTGCGGGTATCTGTAGGTTTAGAGCATATTGATGATTTAATTGCCGATTTGACTCAGGCATTGGCGTAACGCATTGCACCTTTGCCTAAAGCACGCCTAAATATGCTAAGCTGACCAATTGAATAAGCGTGGTGATGATTGGCGTATGCCCAAAGACCGGCTAATGTATCATCAAACTTATACATAGGATGCCTTGTATCAATTTGTTGTTCAAGCTGATCATTGCTAATACCTTCTAACCCGTTTCTTATAACGGGCAGTATTTCCTGCCATTTATCCCGGATCATTTGCAAGGTTGGCAGTTCGCATTTGGGGGCTTTAAGGTCATCTTCGGTTGCGCCCTCTTTCGACATAAAATGATAGGCCCACGGTATATCCAACTTAACGCCACCAATTTTCGCAAGTATGCCCTGATCCCATAGCATATGGCCGGCTATCCATTTTGCTGTGTTTTTCATTCCGGCTACGGTTTGGTTCGATTCTTCGTCACTTATCCCGGCGATAACATTATTATACAATACACCATGCAGATCATATTGTGCCAATAGTATGTTTTTTACGGACATATATTTATTTTTTTTATCCTCAAAACTAAAGCAATTTTTTACACCTGGTAAGGGCGAAACATGCCAATATAACGGTGCTTTTAAGACAATAAATAGCCGTTTGATACAGGCCTGATCACTCAAAAACAAATAAAATTTGTAATTCAACTAATTATCACGTTATATTTGCAGCATAATCAGGTAGTAATACTTGTTAATAATCAATTCCCTTATACGGTTTTGATTTATAAAGAAGCGGCGAGAGATTAGGCTCTGTGACCCGCTGGCAACCCTCTGAAGTTAGAGAAGGTGCCAATTCCTTACCCGGTAAATATCCCGGGAAATATAAATTAACAACATGGAAAATTTAACAAACACCCATTCCCAAAAATCTTTTAAGGCCGCTCAAGGTTTAACCACCTGTTATAGCATTATATGCTATATGCGCTGCTGTTGATCTACAGTTAATACGTTCCCTTTTCGCTTCATGAAAATACGTGTACTGTCAACGGTTTATCAATCCGTTTACATTAACCTCAACAGCAAACCAATTACAAAGCTTTACAATGAATACACTATACTACAAATCTAACCAACCTTTCGAAACAGAATCGGGCTACGTACTGCCCGAAGTGGAATTAGGTTACCATACTTACGGCACACTTAATAAAAATAAAGACAACGTAGTTTGGGTTTGCCATGCCTTCACAGCAAACTCGGATGTATTGGATTGGTGGAAGGGCTTATTTGGCAATAACGACTATTTTAATCCTGAAGAGCATTTTATTGTTTGTGCCAACATGCTGGGTTCGGCTTATGGATCAAGCGGGCCTTTAAGCATTAACCCAACTACAGGCCTGCCCTATTACCTGGCTTTTCCGCAGGTTACGGTTAGGGATATGGTTAAATCGCAGCAATTATTGGCTAAGCATTTAGGTATTGATTGCATCCATACATTAATAGGCGGATCGTTAGGCGGCCAGCAAGCTATGGAATGGGCTATTATTGAGCCCGATTTTATAAAGAATTTAATAATTATAGCCGCAAACGCTAAACACTCGCCATGGGGCATTGCCTTTAACGAATCGCAACGCCTGGCAATAGCTGCCGACAGGACTTTCTATAACCATAACCCTAAAGGTGGTGCTAAGGGGCTTAAAGCTGCACGCAGCATGGCCTTATTGTCTTATCGTGGCTATAAAACCTATGGCATAAGCCAGCAGGAAGATGGCGACGCTACCGTGGACAACTATAAAGCAGCCAGCTATCAAAATTACCAGGGCGAGAAATTAGTGGCCCGGTTTAATGCTTATAGTTACTGGTACTTAACCAAGTCAATGGACTCGCATAACGTGGGCCGTAACCGTGGTGGCATTGAAAAAGCGTTAAGTTTAATAAAAGCACGCACACTGGTTATTGGCATTAAGTCGGATGTGTTATTCCCTATCGAGGAGCAACAATACTTATTCCAACATATCCCTAAGTCGGCCTTTGCCGAGTTCGATTCGTACTACGGGCACGATGGATTTTTAATTGAAACAGAAGCATTAACTAATATTATCACATCATTTTTTAAAACAGACGTAAAAGGAAAGATCATCCAATTACAGCAAATAGCATAATGAGCAAGAAACTAAATATCGGCCTTTTTGGCTTCGGAGTTGTTGGCCAGGGATTACACGATATCATCAGAACTAAAAATCTAAACCTCGAAATAAAAAAGATCGCCATTAAAGACGCGTCTAAAAAAAGATCGTTACCCGAGCATTATTTTACTACCGATAAAAACGAACTGTTAAATAACCCCGAGATCAATACCATCATCGAGTTAATTAACGATACTGAGGCCGCTTTTGATATTGTATCTACCGCGTTAAAAACGGGTAAGAATGTAGTATCGGCCAGTAAAAAAATGATAGCCCTGCACCTGAACGAATTAATTGCGATACAGGAAGAATACGGCACCTCCTTATTATATGAAGGCGCGGTTTGCGGCAGTATTCCTATTATCCGTAACCTGGAAGAGTATTATGATAACGAGCTGCTGCACTCTATCAGCGGTATTTTTAATGGCTCATCAAATTACATCCTATCAAAAGGTTTTTTAGAGAATCTGGATTATGATGCTGCATTAAAGCAGGCACAGGATCTTGGTTTTGCCGAAACAGACCCTATTAGTGATGTTGGCGGGTTTGATGCCAAATACAAGCTGATTATAGCCGCGGCGCATGCTTATGGTGTGGTGATCGATCCGGAGAAGGTGTTTAACTTCGGGATCCAAAACCTGGCAGCCCAGGATATCCAGTACGCCCGCGAAAAGAACTTAAAAATTAAGCTGGTGCCCGTTGCAAAGGAGTTGGATGATAAGCATGTAACACTGTTTGTGCTTCCTAAGTTTGTTAACGAAACCGAGTTTTTATACAATGTAGAGTACGAATACAATGGTGTAACTGTACAGGCTGCTTTTGCCGATCAGCAATTCTTTTTTGGTAAAGGCGCGGGCGGCCATCCTACAGGTTCGGCTGTATTGTCTGATATCGCGGCTTTGCGTTACGACTATCAATACGAATACAAAAAAACAAAGGAGAGCAAAGGCTTAAACTTCACTAACGATATCGAGCTGAACATTTACCTGCGTTATGATAATGAGGAATTGGTTGAATTATTGGATTTTATAAATATAAAAGAGCGCTATTATTCAGGTACTTATAAATATGTAATCGGAAAAGTAAATCTTCAAAAACTGATTGAAAATGAATCCCGTATATATTCAGACAAAGCATTTATTGCTTTCGCCGATCAGCTAACAGGGGTCAGTTTAGCTCCGGCACAAAAATAACCGCCTGATTTTCAGTAGTCAGGTTGTAAAAGGGTTCTGCAAAACAGAACCCTTTTTTATGCCCGAAACATTATCTATTTTTGCCAACCAAATAAAGCCCCGCATTTGATGTATAAACTTGCCAGATTCTTCACAAGCAAACCTTTTGTATTTACGGTATGGTTTGGTTTAAGTTTGTTTGCAGTTGGTAAAAGTGTTGTTTTAGGCCATAGCCATATCCACAATAATTACTTTGTATATAAGTATAACTTTTACCATGTTATCAACCAGCAAAACCTGTATTTGCATGATGCGGTTCATTATTTCGATCTGAACCATTACGGGCCAATATTTGCCTATGTTATAGCCCCTTTTGCTTTAATGCCCGATGCGTTGGGCGTAGTTTTATGGGTTATGTTTACCGCCTGGCTATTGTTGTTTGCTATTCAAAAGCTACCTATAAAAAAAAAACACGGCCTCATTATCTTACTGCTTTGCGCTCATGAGTTAATGACATCGGCAGCCAATGTGCAGATAAATCCGCTTATAGCAGCATTGATCATATTCAGCTTTATATTTATCAAGAATGGGAATGATTTCTGGGCCGCGCTGATGATAGCTTTAGGTACATTTATAAAGCTGTATGGGATAGTTGGTTTAGCATTTTTCTTCTTTTCTGACAATAAAATAAAACTGATAGGGTCGCTTATATTTTGGTCGGTAGTGTTATTTGTATTGCCCATGCTGATATCGACACCGGCGTTTATTGTTCAAACCTATAAAGACTGGTATGCCGACCTGGTAAGCAAAAACGTATACAACATTGCTTCAACCCGCGAGGACGTTTCGGTTATGGGGATGGTTAGGAAAATAGCTTTCCCCCATCTGTCTAACCTGGTTGTGTTATTGCCGGGCGTTGTGCTATTTGGCTTGTCATATTTAAGGATAAAATTATTCCGTAACTTAAACTATCAGCTGTTAATGGTAGCCTCAACTTTAATTTTTCCGGTGATATTTAGTACGGGATCCGAGTCGCCTACTTATATTATCGCTTTTGTGGGCGTAGCTATCTGGTACATCAATGCAGAGCGGCCATTCTCAAAACTGGATATTGCCTTATTAATTTTTGCGTTGATATTAACCAGCCTTTCACCATCTGATCTGTTTCCGCGATATTTGAAAGAGCATTATGTAGATCCGTACGCTTTAAAGGCCCTGCCGTGTTTTTTGATATGGTTGAAAATAATTTACGAGACATTGTTCAGGAAACTCACAAATAAGGATATAATTGCAGTAGCGGCATGAAAAAGAAACTATCAATTGTAATCCCGGCTTATAACGAGGAAAAGAATATCAGCCATTTAGTTGCCGAACTGGATAAATCAATGGCCGCTACGGGTTATGATTACGAATATATTTTTGTAAACGATGGCAGTAAAGATAATACCCTGCATGAAATAAAATTACAGGCCGAAACCCATCCGCATGTTTTTTATATCGAACTATCAAAAAACTTTGGTAAGGATTATGCGCTTAAGGCTGGTATTGATATGGCCAAAGGCGATGCAATCATCACCATGGATGCCGACCTGCAACATCCCCCCCACCTACTGCCGCAGATGTTAAAGTACTGGGAGGAGGGTTATGATATTATTTATACTTACCGCGAAGACGCCAACCCGCATGTAAGTCGTTTTCAAAAATTCGCATCGAAACAGTTTTACAGGTTTATCAATGCCATATCAGATATTACACTGGAGAACGGCATATCTGATTTCAGACTGATGGACGAAAAGGTGGTGGCAGAATTAAAACAAATAACCGAATACGAGATATTTTTTAGAGGGATGGTTAAGTGGGTAGGCTTTTTACAGGTTGGTATCCCCTATACCCCTGCCGCGCGCCATACCGGCGAGGCAAGTTACTCTTTCTGGAAGTTGGTAAAGCTGGCGGTTGGCAGCATTATGGCGTTTAGTGTGCGGCCCCTTTATATTGCTACGGGGTTAGGGTTGTTCTTTTCGGTATCTGCATTGCTGTATATTCCTTACATCTTTATAAGCTATTTCTACGGCTATGACGCGCTTTCGGGCTGGGCATCGTTAATTGCTACGGTTGCATTTTTTGGTGGCTTACAGCTGCTGGTATTAGGCATTATCGGCTCCTACCTTGGTAAGATCTTTATGCAAACCAAACACCGCCCTAATTATATCATCCGGTCAACAAACTTAGTAAAGCCTAAAAAATGATTTTATTAGGGTTTGATGTAGAGGAATTTGATATGCCAATGGAGTATGGCAAAACCATATCTTTTGAAGATCAGTTAGCGATATCTACCACTGGTACCCTTTTAATTTTAGACCTGCTGAAAACAACCGGGATAAAAGCTACGTTTTTTTGCACGGCCAATTACGCGGTTAACAAACCCGATATCATAGCTAAAATGGTGGCTGATGGGCATGAGATCGCCTCGCATGGCTATTATCATTCTGATTTTAAAGTAGAGCATCTGGCCCAGTCAAAACAAAAGCTCGAAGAAATATCAGGCACGCCGGTTACCGGTTTCCGTATGGCGCGGATGATGCCGGTTGATGAGGCGGAAATTGCGAAAGCGGGTTATGCCTATAACACATCCATGAACCCAACCTTTATTCCGGGCCGTTACAATAATTTAAAAAAACCACGCGCCTGGTATTTTGATCATGGTGTTTTACAAATCCCGGCTTCGGTTTCGCCGTTAGTGCGTTTCCCTTTATTTTGGCTGACATTTCATAATGTGTCGTTAAACATCATCAAACTTATGAGCGCCGCCGCGCATCGTAAGGATGGTTATTTAAACCTGTATTTTCACCCTTGGGAGTTCACTGATCTGAAACAGCCGGAACGATTTGGTTTCCCCAATTACGTTTCTAAAAACTCAGGGGATGATTATGTTAGAAAGATAAAATCATTCATTGTATGGGCGCAATCAAAAGGCTATGAGTTTGCAAGGACAGCGGATTTCGCTGAGGCGATAATAAAAGCTAAAAAATAGCTCAACAAAAAGAGCCACCCAAATGGGCAGCTCCTTTATATGTATCGAGTCAAATTATTTTATTACTTCTTCTTAGTTTCTGCTTCGCCGGTGTTTAAAAACACAAACTGGTTATCAAACATATCCAACTTAATTTTGCTGTCTTTGTCAACCTTGCCTGCAAGTATCTGCTTAGATAATTCGTTCAGGATCCGTTTTTGGATTACACGCTTAAGTGGGCGTGCCCCAAATTGCGGGTCGTAACCTAACTGGGCCAGCCAATCCAAAGCTTCGTCTGATGCTTCGATAGTGACACCCATTTCTGCAAGGGTTTGTTGTACGCCTCTAAACTGCAGCTTCACAATATCCCCTATTTCATCACGGCTAAGCGGTGTAAACATGATGATCTCATCAATACGGTTTAAAAACTCAGGTCGGATGGTTTGCCTTAACACCTCAAACAACTGGCTTTTTGTTTTGGCGATAACTTCGTCTTTATCGCTCTCATCAAAATCCTGGAAGTTCTCCTGGATAATGTTTGAGCCGATATTAGATGTCATGATAATGATAGTGTTCTTAAAATTTACTAAACGCCCCTTGTTATCAGTTAAACGGCCATCATCCAAAACTTGCAGTAATATATTAAATACATCAGGATGCGCCTTTTCAATCTCATCCAACAGGATAACACTGTAAGGCCTTCTGCGTACAGCTTCGGTTAGCTGCCCGCCTTCATCATAACCAACATATCCCGGAGGCGCTCCTATTAACCTTGAAACTGCGTGGCGTTCCTGGTACTCACTCATATCAATACGTACCATGGCGTGTTCGTCGTTAAACAGGTATTCGGCTAATGCTTTTGCTAATTCTGTTTTACCAACGCCGGTAGTACCTAAAAAGATGAATGATCCAATTGGCTTTCGTTTATCCTGCAAGCCTGCACGGCTGCGGCGGATAGCATCGCTTATCGCCTCTATAGCTTCATGCTGACCGGCAACGCGTTTATGCAGTTCATCTTCCAAACTCAACAGCTTCTCGCGCTCGCTCTGGATCATTTTTGAAACCGGGATGCCGGTCCAACGTGAAACTACACCCGCAATATCATCGGCGGTTACTTCTTCTTTCAGCATCCTACTATTCGACTGATTAGTCAGTAACGCTTCTTTCAGTTTTTCAACTTCTTCCTGCGCTTCGCGGATGCGGCCGTAGCGTAGCTCGGCTACTTTGCCATAATCTCCGGCACGTTCTGCCTGGTCAGCTTCTAACTTGTAGTTTTCTATCTGCTCAACTTTAGTATTGATACCGTCAACCACGTCCTTTTCACCCTGCCATTTGGCGCGTAATGAATCACGCTCGCCAGATAGATTGGCTATCTCCTCGCCCAGTTCTTTTACGCGTTTATCGTCTTTCTCACGCTTAATGGCTTCTCGTTCGATCTCCAATTGCATTATCCGGCGATTAAGTTCATCAACAACTTCGGGCACCGAATCCATCTCGATGCGTAGTTTAGATGCCGCCTCATCCATTAAGTCTATAGCTTTATCCGGTAAAAAACGGTCAGAGATATAACGTTGCGACATTTCGACCGCTGCAATTATCGCCTCGTCTTTAATACGTACTTTATGGTGTGCCTCATAGCGTTCTTTCAATCCACGAAGAATAGAAATTGCATCGGCAGTATCAGGTTCATCAACCAGAACCATCTGGAAACGGCGTTCTAAGGCTTTATCCTTCTCAATATATTTTTGATACTCATTAAGCGTTGTCGCGCCAATGGCTCTTAGTTCGCCACGTGCCAGGGCCGGTTTTAAAATGTTAGCTGCATCCATAGCCCCTTCGCCGCCACCTGCACCTACCAGGGTATGGATCTCGTCGATAAATAATACGATCTCGCCATCGGCCTGGGTAACTTCTTTGATTACTGCTTTAAGGCGTTCTTCAAACTCGCCTTTGTATTTGGCACCCGCAATAAGGGCGCCCATATCCAGCGAGTAAACCGTTTTTGATTTTAAGCTTTCGGGCACATCACCTTTTATAATACGGAAGGCAATACCCTCGGCAATAGCAGTTTTACCCACACCCGGTTCACCAACCAATATCGGGTTGTTTTTTGTACGGCGCGATAAGATCTGAATGGTACGACGGATCTCGTCATCACGGCCAATAACCGGGTCGAGCTTGCCCGATTCAGCATACTCGTTCAGGTTACGGGCGTATTTGTTTAACGCGTTGTAAGATGCTTCGGCATTTTGGTCAGTTACTTTATTATCGCCTCGCAAAGCGATGATCGCTTTTTTAAGATCATTTTCGTTTACGCCGAAATCTTTAAGCGCGGTACTGGTTTTATCGCTTACGCTTAAAATCCCTAACAGTATATGCTCGACCGATACAAACTCATCTTTAAACTCTTTTAAATAACCTGTTGCTTTTTGAAGCACAGCATTTGAGTTTGACGACAAGTAAACATCACTGCCGCTAACTTTGGGGAACGAAGCGATCTGCTCGTCCAGAATATCATGTAAACGGTTAAGGTTTACGTTTAATTTCTTTAATAAAAAGGATATAACATTCTCATCAACCAATAGTAAACCTTTTAGCAGGTGAGCAGGCTCAATAGCTTGCTGCTGATTACCGGTTGTAATCTCTGAAGCCTTTTGTACAGCTTCCTGGGCCTTTATGGTAAAATTGTTAAAATTCATATTGATGAGTAGTCAAAATACTTGCCATAACCTCTTTTATGAAATTATGGCATTTTTAAATAAACTGGTATGTCTTTTTGTCGGCTTGTTTAGCGATCTCGCTAATTTATAACCAATTAATCCGATTAAAGTTGATTAATGAACAGTAAAAAAATGATATCGGGCATAAATCCATCACATTTTTTGATATTTTTGAAGGACCCTTAATTTAACGCGTTGGATACCCATTACTTTAAAAGCTTATCCGGTAAATACCGGTCGGCATTCCGCAATTATTATACGTTGCAGAATCTGGTATCTATACGTAACTGCGCAGCTATATTTTTTTTAATAAACCTGGTATTGCGGGTATTGGTTTTGATCTTACCTATCAGTATAACCAAAGCGCAAAACTTCCCCGAGTTTGATTTTACCAACTGGCTATACCTGGCATTAACGCCATTTTTTTATCTCGGCAGCCACCTGTTCATTAATCATATCAAGAAAATAAAGAAGGCTAGCGCGGGCATGATACTGTTAGTATTTATGTTTTCGCTATATATCATTTTAAGCGGTATGTATTCGGCCTTTATAGCTACTTCCGAGCCCCGTAATAATTTAACTATCTATCTTATCGCATTAATTGTTATCAGCGTAATGTGTGTATTTGAATATGATGAGGTTATTATCTTGTTGATATTAACAGAGATCGTTTTCACAACGCTGTTACTATATGCACATGCTGATGCCACAAGTATGCTGTACGACCAGTTAATATCTGTGGTATTATTATCGGGTTTCTATTTAATATCGCGGTACTTCTATTCCTACAAAGCCAGCTACTACCAGCAGATCATTGAGATCCGCAGTAAGAATATTGAGATTGAAAAAGCCGGCGAATTTAAAAACCAGGTATTGGGTATGGTAGCGCATGATTTGCGTAACCCCATAGGCGCTGTTGAGTCAATAGCCATGATAATAGAACTGGATGAAATTGATGAAGACATGCAGGATAACGTTAACATGATCAAAGAATCATGCAGTAAGGCGCGTGGAATTTTGGATGATCTGTTAGAGGCTGCCAAGAACGACAACATTAACATTATTGAAACACAAAAGATCGAGCTTAATCAATATCTAAAAAGTATAATTGATGCCTGGAAAATTCAGAACCCTATTAACATTGTATTAATAAGTTCGGTAAACCCGTTAAATGCGCAACTTAACAAAGAGAAATTTACCCGGGTATTGGATAACCTGATAAGTAACGCACTTAAATTCTCGAAAGAAAATGACAAGGTTGAATTGCACCTGAATAAAAAAAGCGATTTGATAACTATCGAGGTTAAAGACCATGGCCTGGGTATCCCGCAGGATATGATCCCGCATATTTTTGAACGCTTTAGTAAAGCTGGCCGTACCGGTTTAAAGGGCGAAAAATCAACAGGCTTAGGTTTGAGTATTGTTAAACAAATTATAGAGAGCCATACAGGCAAAATAAGCGTAAGTAGTGTTGAAGGTCAGGGTACTACCTTCCTTATTCAGCTCCCGGTAAGTGCTTAAAACGGCCGCTCAATTGGCTCGCCGTAAAACTTATCGTTAAAATTCACCAAAAACAATTCTTTAGTGGCACGGGTGCAGGCGGTATAAAACCAGCGCAAAAAATCGGTGTTCACCATTTCGTCTGTTAAATACCCCTGGTCTACAAAAACCGCGTCCCATTGGCCACCCTGGGCTTTATGGCAGGTAATAGCATAGGCAAATTTAATTTGCAGCGCGTTATAGTAAGGGTTCAGCTTTAGCTCGTCATGCTTATGTTTTTTACTGGGGATATGGTCGTAATCCTTCATTGCTTCCAAGTACAAACGTTTTTGATCTATGGGCTGCAATGCCGGCGATTCTGAATAAAGGGTATCCAACAACACCTTACAATCTAATACCGGGTCCTCGGCATAATCAATAAACTCCAACTGCACATCCGCGAAGCGGAAACCATACATATCTTCAAACTTGCGCACTTTGCGTATCCTGGCAATATCGCCATTGGCAATAAAGGCAGTGCTTCCCTCCTCCTGGTCTTTTAACCAGAAGTAGTTGTTCTTGACGATCATCAACTGGTCGCCGCCGGTTAACTCTTCTTCGCGCCAAAGTAAACGGGCACGAATCTGTTTGTTATAAAGATTTGCGTTTTTGTTTGAGCGGCAGATGATGAGCGTATTTTCATTACCATATTTATTATAAGCGTACTCCAGTCCCTCTTCCAGGCGTTCACCCGTCATCCTGAAAACATCGGTGTACCCTTTAGTAGTTATTTGCGGGATGACCTCCTGCCCCTGGCGGATAATATCACGGATACGGGTAGCATTATATAGAATTCCTGAATCCTTTCCCTGGCGCAGTACATCGGTCAATTCATAGCTGAAAATGGAGAGGCCATAATCAGCTTTCATTAAATTCTCGTCTAATGCCGGGCTGTGGTCTGATCCAACCGGGGGTAGCTGTGCGGTATCGCCCACCAGCATCAGCTTACAATTCTTATCGTTGTAAACATACTTAACCAGGTCAAACAACAGGGTGTCGCGGTTATTGCCGCTTAGCTGATCAGAGATCATGGACGCCTCATCAATAATAAATATGGTGTTGCTGGCTAAATTATCGGCTATGGAAAATGACTCATCAACGTTCAACGCCGTTTTTTTGCGGTAGATGCGCTTATGTATGGTAAATGCCTTGCGCCCCGAGTAGCTGGTAATGATCTTAGCGGCACGGCCTGTAGGCGCCAGTAAAACCGATTTGTAATTGTAATTACGCAATGCTTTTACTAATGCCCCTACTATCGTGGTTTTACCGGTACCGGCGTATCCTTTCAATATAAAGCATTCGTCGCCGTTTTCTTCCAATAAAAACTTGTGTAAACGGCCAAATAGCTCCTGTTGCTGGGCAGTCGGTTCGTGCGGAAAAGCTTTGCGGATATGATCGTTATCTAACACGCAGCAAAAATGCTGATAACTAATCTAAGTAATTCAAAAAATATTACTTTTGTTGATAGCATGAGCGAACAAATTTATACTTTCCGCGATCCGTCGTTTAATATTAACCAGGCGTATTATTATACGCTGCTAATTCAAATCGGCGGAGGTTCATTTTCATACGCGATTACTTACAAAAAGCAGGTAATTGCGTGGGACACCAATTGCAACCTTGCCGAACTAACTAATCCGCAGGAATTGGCCAATGAACTGACAGCAACCTATAAAAAAGTTATTATTGGTTTATCGTCTGATGGTTTTACACTGGTGCCTGCACCTATTTTTAGCAAAGAGCAAATAACTAACTATGCCCGCCTTTTAGATGTAAAACCCGACGAAAGGGTTTTAGCACAATCATTAGATAAAGACAATTACATTATTTATAAGGTTGACGAAAAGATAATATCGGCTATACAGAAGTACGATCTTAACAATGTCGTGTATGTAAATAAGGGCTGGATAATGGCGGCTGCGCAAGATAATTCAACCAGCCAGGACCTGTATCTGCATACTGAAAACGGTAAAGCAGAATTTTTGTATTTTAAAAACGATGCTATCCGTTTCTATAATAATTTTGAATTTAAAAGCGAGGATGACCTGGCCTATTTCGCTACGTTTGTAGTTGAAGAATTAGGGTTGCATGCTAACAGTACCCACCTTAAACTAAGCGGCAATATTAAACCCGAAGATAAATTCAGCAGCCGGCTGGCTACTTTCTTTTCAAACGTAACTTTCTTTAACCCGCAATTATTAGAGTTGCCAGAACAGATAGATGCACAACAGGTAATTACTTTAGCGGCCTTATCGTTATGCGAATCATTGGAGGTTCTTTAAAAGGGTTAAGGCTTAACCCGCCAAAAAACTTACCGGTACGCCCTACTACCGATCTTGCTAAAGAAGCACTGTTTAATATCCTCCAAAATCAAATAGAGTTTGATGATATTAAGGTGCTCGATCTTTTTTGCGGGACAGGTAATATTACATATGAGTTTGCGTCGCGTGGTGCACAAAAGGTTATTGGCGTTGACAGAAGCATCCATTGTATTAATTATATTAAAGATACTGCACGTCAACATGGCTTTACTCAAATAAAAACTTTTAAGGCTGATATTTTTAAGTACCTGCAACTGGAAACAGAGCAGTACGACCTGATATTTGCTGACCCCCCGTATGATATGAACCAGATCCCGGAGATACCGAAGATCATATTTGATAAGCAACTGTTATTGCCCGGTGGCTTATTAATAGTTGAGCATCAGTCTATGCAAAACCTCAGCAATCATCCTGCTTTTACAGAGCAACGTAAATATGGGCACTCATCCTTCTCCTTTTTTAAAACTAATATATTAGCACCAATTTAAGGCAATATTATAACCGATGAAAAAACAGATCACGCTTATCCTTTTTACCTTTTTGGCTATTATTTTTTTTCAAAGCTGCAAAGAGCCCGCTACCGGTTTTTGGATGAATGACAAAATAAACAGCGACATTAAAAAACAAATAGCCGGGTTAAATAATAAACTATTTAAAGGTATTATGGATAAGGATATAAATGCAGTTAAGTCGCTTTTATCGCCGGAACTCCTTAAAAGATCGGGCACAAGGTTAGATACCCTTATTAACAATACCGGGCAAATTTATAATGCAAAAGAATATGAGCTCCTTGATGAGTTTTATACTAAACACCACATTGGTAATTTCATCGACTCGTTAAAAACAAACAAAGGCGACAGTACTGATTATGTGATAACCTATAGGGCCATGAATGAAGAAATGTGCGCCTCTGTAATGGTTACAAAAAACTTACCTGTTAATTGCCTGATATTAGCTGTGTATGGCAAATACGGTAGCGACTGGAAATTAAACGTTTTGCAAATTGGCGAATACAGCATATTTAATAAAGTAGCGCCTGATTATTACAAAACAGCAAAGGAACTTTATAGTAATGGAAGCGTTTTGGATGCCGCTAACATGCTGGTTATTACTTCGCAATTAGGTAGCCCTGCTGGTGATTTTTTTCATTATCATAATGAAGATGCCATGCGGATGCTTTTCTCGACCGTTTTGGATGACGCGAATAATAAGTTTAAGTTCCCGGTAACTATTACCCAGTTAAAAACTATGCCTCAAATTTTCTCTGTAAGTCCGCAGTATACCGGCGATGCCGCAAATCAGGGTATCGTACCGCTTATAAAATATAAGACTAATATTAAGCTTACTGACACCGTGGCGTTAAAAGCCGAAAACAAAGATTTACAGAGCGTTATCGGTGTTGTATTTAAAGGGGTTGATCAGAACAATAAAGCGATATTTTACCAGGCTTATAATTTGGCTGATGGAAAGCCCAACAATCAGCACTATGGCTTTATTCAAAAATTAAAATAGAACGCAATCTTTTAATCAATACTTCGGTTTATATTTACTTAATAAAATAGCAGTCATGAAAATAGCCCTTTTTCCCGGATCTTTTGACCCGGTTACCAAAGCTCATGTTGATATTGTAAAAAGATCGGTAGGCTTATTTGATAAAGTTTACATTGGTATTGGTGCAAACAGTACCAAACCCGGTTTTTTGAGCATTGAAAAACGCGAGCAAATGTTAAGGGCGGTTTTTGAAAGCGAGCCCAAAATACATATCATAGCCTACGAAGGGCTGACGGTTAATTTTTGTAAAAGCATTGGAGCCACATACATGATCCGTGGGATCCGTACCGTATCAGATTTTGAATATGAAAAAGCTATCGCACAAATGAACCACTCGCTTGCGCCTGATATTGAAAGTATATTTATTGTAAGTAAACCGGGCTATTCATCTATCAGCTCAACCATCGTACGCGAAATAATGCGCCATAATGGCGATGTAACGCAGTTTATTCCGAAAGAGGCGCTGGCATATCTGTGAGCAGATCCATTGCCGCCAGTACATCCATAATAGATGGGAAGGTATTAGATACTATAGCATCAATATCATTTGGCCTGAACCAGCGAACATCAGTTATCCCCTCTTCCTTTTGCGGCTTTAATTTCTGTTGCCCTTTAGCTTTCATTTTATACCAATGGGTTTTCTTTAAAACTATCTCGTCTTTCCAAAAATAAACGTGGTAAGTTTTGCAGATCTTTTTGCCGAGTTTGCTTACCGTTATATTACACTCCTCTTCTACTTCGCGCACGGCAGCGTCTTTAACTGTTTCGCCTTTTTCAATTTTACCTTTGGGCAAATCCCATTTATCATTACGATAAATAAATAAAAAGTCTTTGTTTTCATTTTTAACCAGGCCGCCGGCTGCTTCCACAACTTTATTATCTTCTTTAATCTGTTTTAAAAAAGCTTTAGCATCGGTACACAATACATAAAACCAATCATTCTTATGTAACAACACCCAGTTGTAAATTATTTTCAGATCAAAGGTCTGGCTATCAATCTTTTGATAGTTGGCAGATTTACCTGGTTCAGATTCTGTTAATAAGATAACTTTTTGGTTAATATAAATTCTGTATTTTTGAGCCATGTTTAATACTACTGAAACCGAACAACAGGTAGCGGAATTTCTGTTGCAAATTAAAGCAATTAAATTACAACCTAATAATCCTTTTACATGGGCATCAGGATGGAAATCGCCAATTTATTGCGATAACCGCATTACGCTTTCACATCCAACCATACGTACTTATATAAGACAGCAACTAACCAAGATCATTCAGGAAAAATTCGGATCGGTTGGTTGTATTGCCGGTGTTGCTACAGCAGGTATACCGCAAGGCACTTTAGTGGCACAAGAATTAGGCTTACCATTTATTTACGTACGTGCAAAACCTAAAGAACACGGTACAGGCAATATGATTGAAGGTGATGTACTTACCGGCAAGCGTGTTGTGGTGATTGAGGATCTGATATCAACGGGCAAAAGCAGCTTACAGGCGGTTGCTGCTTTACGTGATGCAGGTTATGATGTAGCTGGTTTAGCTGCCATATTCAGCTATGGATTTGATATAGCTACCGAGAATTTTAAAGCTGCCAATTGTCCGTTTATAACACTTTCAAACTATACTGCTTTGTTAAACTACGCCGAAGAGCACCAATACATAACCCGTAAGGATGTTGATATATTGAGGGAATGGCGCGAAAGCCCGTCGACCTGGGGTGCTTAATTAAGTTTGCAGTAAAAACTAATCGCTAATTAAGTAATCTCTAATCTCTTTTAATGGCTGCTTATACAAGTAAAATAAATATAAAACGTTCGCTAACTGACGTTTACCAGTTCCTGGCTGATTTCAATAATCATCAGCAGCTGATGCCCGATAATATACAAAACTGGACGTCGACTTTTAATGAGGCGAGTTTTGGGATACAAAACATGGTTCAGCTTTCTTTGAAGATATCAGAACGTATTGAAAATAAATCCATTAAGATAACAGCAGTAAACGGCCCGCCGTTCCCTGTACAACTTAGCTGGGAGTTAACGGGCGATGCTGATAACACATTGGCTACTTTCACTATCAATGCCGAGTTAAACATGATGATGAAAATGATGGCATCCGGCCCATTACAAAAATTGGCCGATCATGAAACAAGCAGCCTTGCGGCTGCAGTTAAATAGTGATTAATAGTAAGAGATTAGTGTGGGTTATTATTAATAGTATACACAACTAATCTCTAATACTAACCTCCAATCTCCCAAAAAAACTTACCTTTGCGCCAAATTACAGGTGCAGCATGATCTCAGTATCCAATCTATCTTTACGCTATGGTAAGCGTACATTATTCGAAGACGTTAACTTAAAGTTTACCCAGGGCAACTGCTATGGCATTATTGGTGCCAACGGTGCGGGTAAATCAACTTTCCTAAAGATCCTTTCGGGCGAGATTGACCCTACCGGCGGGCAGGTAAGCTTTACCCCCGGCGAACGTATGGCCGTGTTAAGCCAAAACCACTATGCGTTTGATGAATTTACGGTAATTGAGACCGTAATGATGGGCCACAAAGAGATGTACGCCATCATGAAGGAGAAAGACGCTATCTACCTGAAAGAAGATTTTACAGATGCCGACGGCGAGCGTGCCGGCGAGCTTGAAAACCTGTTTGCCGAGATGGATGGCTGGAATGCAGAAAGCAACGCCGCTACCCTATTAAGCAACCTGGGCATTAAAGAAGAGTTTCATTACCAATTAGTAAAGGATTTGGATAACACCCAAAAGGTACGTGTGTTATTGGCCCAGGCCCTTTTTGGTAACCCTGATATATTATTACTGGATGAGCCAACCAACGATTTGGATATCCATACCGTTAGCTGGTTGGAGGACTTCCTGGCGAGCTACGAGGCTATTGTATTGGTGGTATCGCACGACAGGCACTTCCTGGATACCGTGTGTACGCACGTGGTTGATATCGACTTTGCCAAGATGACTATCTATACGGGTAACTACTCGTTCTGGTACGAGTCGAGCCAGTTGGCTTTGAAACAACGGTCTGATCAGAATAAAAAGACCGAGGACCGGGTTAAGGAACTGCAGGAGTTCATCCGCAGGTTTAGCGCCAACGCGTCAAAATCAAAACAGGCAACCAGCCGTAAAAAGGCTTTGGACAAGATCGACCTTGCCGAGATCCAGCCATCAAACCGTAAGTACCCGGGAATTATATTTAACAACCTTGGCCGTGAAGCCGGCGACCAGATCTTACAGATAGAGGGCCTGAGCAAGAAACTAAACGGCGAGACCTTATTTAGCGATATCCGCCTGATGGTAAATAAAGGCGATAAGATCGCTGTGCTATCAAACAACAGTTTAGCTACCACCGCCTTCTACAATATCTTAGCCGGGCGCGATAAAGATTATAAAGGCGAGTTTAAATGGGGCGTTACCATTAACCCTGCCGATATACCAATGGATAATACCGAATACTTCCAGGGTAAGAATGATAACCTGATCGACTGGCTGCGCGAGTACTCGCCGGGCGAGAAGGACGACCAGTTTATCCGTGGGTTCCTGGGGCGTATGCTGTTCTCGGGCGAGGAAGTGCTGAAGAAGAGCAGCGTGTTATCAGGTGGTGAGAAAATGCGCTGCATGTTTAGCCGCATGATGCTGCAATCGGCCAATTTGCTGATGTTTGACGAGCCTACCAACCACCTCGACCTGGAATCTATCACCGCGCTTAACAACGGCATGAAGGACTTCCGTGGCACCATTCTGTTCACCTCACGGGATCATGAGCTGGTGGAGACAGTTGCTAACCGCATTATCGAGCTGACACCAGGCGGTATCATTGATAAGCTGATGACTTACGACGAGTACATTAACAGCGACGCTGTACAAAAACAAAAAGAAGAGCTTTATGCCATGGCCTAAAGGATTGCAATTGTAATATATTGCAGTATATTTGAAACCCCGGTAATAGTATGACTTGGTAGCTCAGCCGGTAGAGCAACTGACTCTTAATCAGTGGGTCGAGAGTTCGATCCTCTCCCAGGTCACTATAAATCAATTATTTAGCCCCACTATTGCGAGTGGGGTTTTTTGTTCTCACACATTTCTCACACAATTAACGCAAAGAATGAATAAAATCCATTTTGGATTTAAGGGAATTAACACATTAATTCCCTTAAATCAATAAGTTTTGAAGTGATAATGAGGGCAATTGACATGATTTTACGAGTAAATATCCGATGCTACAAACTAAACCGTTAATTTTGATGTTTAAATCTTCTACTTAATCATAACGAAATTGGAAAAATTAGTAACCAAATATGCTGAAACAGATTTGCAAGAATTCAAAACACTCATACTGGATAAACTGCAAACAGCCCAGGGGGAATTGGGAACACTTGCTCAATCGCTAAGCTCTACAAACGTTAATGGAACAGATGATACATCCGGGACTTATAAGACATTGGAGGACGGTTCTGCAACAATGGAGAAAGAGCAAACAAATCAATTAGCCGCACGTCAGAAAAAATTTATAGAGCAATTGCAAGCCGCCTTGGTTCGGATTGAAAATAAGACTTATGGCATTTGCCGTGAAACTGGTAAACTGATCCCAAAGGAACGGTTGCGTGCTGTCCCTCACACCACTATGTGTATGGAAGCAAAATTAAAACAATAAGATTTGATGGGTAGGGTGTGCTATATATGATATAGCACACCCTAAATCATTCCGCCGTTTTTTTCTTTCGCCAGCATATTTTAAATTTGCTATTCTACATCCTACTTACATGCAGCATTTAAAGGAATTTCTTGTTCGTTTGCAAACGTTTAATCTACGGATAATTCCGCAGGATATATCCATTTACAAAGACCTTGAGCATAGTAAAACGCGGCAGATTGATACTTATGATATTACTTGCGAAACGCAATACTATGATTCCTTTTCCTACAAAAGCGAACTACGGGTATTGAAAGACATGGCATTCATTGACCTGTTGTCCTTAGATACAGAGCGAATGGAGCTACAATTGGAACAATTACGTAAGGTAGCAGAACGATTTAAGCAGCTCTGGAAAAATTGGCACGATCATCACAAGGAATGGACACAGGATTATAAAAGCTATTACATATTCACCATTCAGCTCGACACACTTTTTATCGTAAAGAATTTACAAAGCGACAGTTCAGGTATTGCGATTTCGGGGCAGTTCGTAGAAGATTTGGGCGATTCCCTTAAACTTCGGGAGATGTTTTTAAAGGAACTGATCGGCGATATTGAAAAACGTTTAGCCCCGCCTAAACCTACCTTTGCCGATTTTCTCCATTCCAAAATGCCCGAACAAATGACGGATGAATCATCCGAGGCAGGAGTTGAAGAAGAACCATTAGAAGAACAGATATCAGCCCAAGAGGCCGCAAAACCAGTCGGCCACTATCCAACCTTTACCGCAGGTACAACCGCCCAGCTCTATCATATCCTCAAAGATTATTTCATACCGGAAGATCATGCCAGGTTGGAAAAACTATTGCTTGAAGATGAACCGCCGGAACCGCCTTTGATATTCCGGGGTCAAGCTAATCAACTGGCTGATGCCTTCAAACAACTGTTTGATGCGAGAATGATCGTCAGTTGCCGGATGGTCGATCTGCAAAAATGGATAGCCCCAAAGTTTAAGTATATTAATAATCAATCTGAAGTTAGGAACTTATCGGACGATTATTTGTCCGGGTTAATGTCAGAACACTCCCGCCCCTGCAAATCCCCTATCCTGCAAATCAAACAAAAGGAGGATAAATTTCTCATTCTACCTGCTCCCAGAAATAAAAAATAACACATTATTACAAAAAATGAGGGGGTAGCAGTGGGGTTACTGTTTACCCACTTGTAACCCAGCAAAACAAGCCCCTACTATTGCACAACAAACCAAAATGATGTGCAATGGAAATAATAACATTTGACAAATTACCCGAGGCGGTAACCCTGCTACTTGAAAAAGTCAGCAACATTGAAGCCCTGTTAACCGGACAGCACTTACAACAACCGGCACAGGATGAGCCGCTAAATATTATAAAAGCGGCAAAGTTCTTAGACCTTGCTGTACCCACTGTTTACAGTAAGGTCAGCCGCAAAGAGATACCTGTAAACAAACAGGGCAAGCGGCTCTATTTCTACAAATCCGAATTAGAGGAATGGATCAGGCAAGGCCGGAAGCATACCGCTAACGAGCTTCGGGAAAGCATTGCTTTGCCGCGCCGTTCCATTACTAAACGCCGGCGTAAATCATGATTTCAGCCAATATAAATTTTTGGAAAATGCAATTATATGAGCAGCCGCAATGCCAAGGCATTGTGAAGATAAGACCGGTGGAGAAGACATTCCGCTCTAGAAGATGCGAAAGGCAAACCCAAAAATCAGTTGTCCTGATAGAAGCAGCCCCGATTTTACTGGGGTGACGGCAGTACAAATTCGCTATGGACACGCCGGAAAAAGCCGCTGAGGGCGCATCGAAGATGCGCTTAATAGTAGCTCTGAACCGCGAAGCGGTTTCTACGCTTTTTTGGGAGCCAGATACTATTATGAAAAGCAAATTTTTCAGCATTTTTTTTCACCGGGTTCCTGGAGCAATCGGCCGGTTAGGTGGTGGCTACAGTTCTAAAACACGTCCTTTTCTTGCAAAAGAAAGGGAGCAAGCGGAAGTTGGGCAGAGCCCTACTTTGCTTGCCCTACGCTTCGCTACGGGGGGGTTACGTATCCTCCGGGGATACTTTAGGGCGTTTTTGCCTATGAAAGAAAAGAAAACAGGATACTTAGGGGTATCCTGTATACACAGATAAAGGCATAGCTGTATAAACAGCCGTGCCAGTGAATAGAAAGGATTTATGATGGAAGATATCAATGTAAGGTCAGTCAGGTACCCGGTTACGGTTGACCAAAAGTTTGAAAAGATCGCTCTGAAATTGGGCCGCACGAAGCGCCAGGTCTTTATCCAGATGGTCGATTACTTTTATAAAAGCAAGAAAGATCCGCTGGACCTGAATGATGAGCTGTTAAAAAATGCGCTGATGAAGAACCACCAGCAGTATATCGGTTTTATCAAAAGCCAGGAAAACATGCTGCTCATACCTATGAAAACCGAAATGGACAGGGTATCGGTCTCGCAAGGCAAGATCATCGAACGCTTTAACACCCAGATACTCAAAGCTAATACTGACCTGCTGAATAATCAAAATACCCAGGATCAAAAGCTGAATGCTATCGGGATGATCATGGATACGATGCAGAAAGGGCTTAAAAGCAAGGAAGCGCTCAAGTCGCAGTTTATGTTCATCCTGGACAGCTATATTAAGTCGAGAGATGCTTTTGGAATGATGACATCTGGCAGGGAAAAAGAAGAGCTGATCTCCGTTACCAAAGCGCAGGTCAGTTTATTGTAAGTAATAAATGAGTAGTAGGAAGCTTTTATGTTTATCAATATTACCGACAACAAGGAAGCTGCCAATAAAGGCAGCAGCGGCGGGCTGGTGCACTATCTCGAAAAAGAGAACCGGCTCGATCATAAACAACAGCCAGAGTATTGGTTTAACGGCCAGCAGATCAGGATCGAACCTTATGAGGTTAAAGCGAAGATAGACAGCAATATCGCCAAGCTGGGCAGAGACGATGCCAAATTCTTCCTGGTCAATATCAGCCCAAGCCAGAAAGAGATCGCATTTCTAAAAGAGCAATATGGTGGTGATGGTGCCAGAGAACAGATGAAAGGGTTTGCAGTCAGGGTGATGGACGCCTACGCCCTGAACTTCAACCGGGATGGTGTAAACGGCCACGAGGACCTGGTATGGTTCGCCAAGTTGGAAAACCACCGTTACTACAGCCACAAAGACCCGGAGGTGAAACAAGGCCTCAAACAACGGGGCGAGCGCAAAGAGGGTGAGCAAATGCATGTACAGGTCATTGTCAGCCGCAAGGATGCCACGAATAAGATCAAGCTTAGCCCCATGAATACTTCACGGGGCAAGAATCAGGAGCATTCCAAAAAGATGGGTCAGTTTGACCGGGTGGCTTTCAAGCAGAGCGGCGAAACACTGTTTGACAGTTTGTTTTCGTTTGACAGGCAGCTTAAAGATACAATGGCCTACGCTAACGTCCAGAAGAACGGTAAACTGACACAGCGCGAACAGTTGGGCTTACTGACCGAAGGCGCTTCGCAGAATTACCAGAGCAGATCGGTGGCCAACGAGCTTGCCCAGGGTGTTGCTGAAGGGTTGTTTCACACTACTGCCGGTATGCTGGCCGCAGCAGGCAAGACAGCGGCGGGTTTTCTGGAAGTCATGCTGGAACCTTTGTATACCGCAGGTACCAATATCGTCCCGGATAGCGATTCCGAGCAAAAGAAAAAAAGAAAGAAAAAATCACAGGGCCAGCAGATCACGCGCTGAACCAAGCTGTGTTATAAAAACAGAATAATACTTATCTTTACAGTATAGAGGTTATGACCTACCATTAGGGCAAAGACCATCTACTATAGCCCGCTCTGCGGGCTATT